>NZ_FYAV01000026.1:0-159295 GCF_900185745.1 Stappia sp. TSB10GB4
GGGTAGCGCTTGGTCTTCTTGGCGATCTTGGCCATCCGGCCACGACTCTGCTCTGTCCACATTCAGAGCTTGAATCACAAAGCGCCTCAACGAAAAACCCCTGTCCGCGATTTTCCAAACGGCCTCTTAGATCAATTCCACAGAGTACCTGGAGAATTTCCGACGAAGGAATGGTGTGCATCCCAAAAGAATTTGTGAACAGGACCGGTCCGTTGTATGCGCGTGGAAACAACGAAGAGAACCACCGAAGGTGGATGGTTCAGCAGGAGGAAATTCTCAACCACGTCTTTGATATTACATTCGCAATAGCGCCAGATGCGCTTATCGAGGCCTGCTTTTCACAGCCATTCGGAATGGCAGATCAAGGACCGTATCGATCCTTGGGGCGGGAAGTGCGTCAGCGCTACGGCTGGACAAAATCTGAGAACGTTACCCTACACGATGGCCTTTTTATTTCAGATCGATCTATATTTGGGGTCGAAATCAAGCTCCGATCCAGAAGTAGTTCTTCTCAGATACTAAAATATGCCTCTCTGTTTGCCTGGGAAGAAATGCGAACGGGAGTTCGCGAGCAGTTGGGCTTGCTCTATATCCTCCAGAACCCTGCCGACTCGACACACTGGCGTCAGTGCGGCCTGGACGGTTCTCAAATCAGCTCAAACCTTCTGGAGACTGTTGACGCCACACAACTACCCAAGAGGATCAGAGATCTGGTCATGAACAATCGGGAAGCTTTAGTCTCGGTTCTGGACCGCATGGACCTGACGTCAATCACCTGGACGGACTTACGAAGTACCTGTGTCGAGTTCTGCAGTAAGCTGGATACCAGCCAACCAGGAAATCAAACGCTGATCAGGCTGGTCGAGGGACTTGTGGCCCAGATCAACGAACAAGTTCCAAGCTGACCCTCCCTCACTCCTTCACCGGCACCACCGGCTCGTTCTTGGTCTGGCGGATGGTGAGCGCCGTGCGCACGCTGTCGACATTGGGCGTGGCGGTGAGTTCGCGGATGATGAAGTTCTGGAACGCCTGCAGGTCCGGCACCACGCATTTCAGCAGGAAGTCGACCTCGCCGGACAGCATGTAGCTCTCGCGCACCTCGGGCCAGCTTTTTACCTTCGCCTCGAAGGCGTTGAGATCGCTTTCGGTCTGCGAATGCAGGCCGACCATGGCGAAGGCGGTGACCTCGTAGCCGAGTTGCTTCTCGTCCAGCAAGGTGCGGTAACCGGTGATCAGCCCGGCCTGTTCCAGCGCCCGCACGCGGCGCAGGCACGGCGGGGCGGAAATGCCGACGCGGCGCGCCAGCTCCACATTGGTGATGCGGCCATCCGCCTGCAGCTCTTTCAGAATGTGCCAATCAATCGCGTCGAGGCGAATTTTCACGCTGGTCTCCTTCACAAATCGCTGGCACAGACATGTCGTCGCCCCTTCGCCGAGTGCGGCGGCCGCGCAAGCCGCCACCCCGCCGTCGGCAGGCGGGAGGGCCGGCCGGACGGGCAAGGGGCGCGTCGCGCGACGCATATCGGGGCCGACAGATCGCGCCTCCTGGTCATCCGGGCACTTATGATTCTTTGCCGAAACCTGCAATACTATATCAACACAGGTCATGACGAAGAAATATCCGGAAAGCAAAACCGCACAGGAACCGGCAACCGCCTGGGTGCTGACCGACGGCAAGGCCGGCGACGAGACCCAGTGCCTGGCGGTGGCCGAGGCGCTGGGGATCGAGGCCGAGCGCCGCCGGGTGGCGCCGCGCGCGCCGTGGTCGTGGATCATGCCGCGCCTCGGCCTGATCGACCCGCGTGAGGCTCCGCTTCGCCCCGGCAGCCCGATCGCCCCGCCCTTTCCCGACCTCGTCATCGCCTCCGGCCGGCGCGCGGTCTCCTATCTCGCCCGCGTCAAGCGCGACAGCTTTGGGCGCACCTTCACCGTGCTCCTGAAGGACCCGCGCACCGGCGCGAAGGCCGCGGACCTGATCTGGGTGCCCGAGCACGACAGTTTGCGTGGCGACAACGTGATCGTGACGGCAAGCGGCCCGCACCGGTTCTCGCAGGCGCGGCTTGATGCCGCACGCGCCGCGCCCCGGCCGGAGATTGCCGCCCTGCCGCGCCCGCGCGTTGCCGTGCTGATCGGCGGCGACAGCCGCAACCACCGTTTCACGGAGGAAGACATCGCCCGCCTCGTCGCCGGGCTGGCACAGCTCGCAGGCGACGGCGCCGGGCTGATGATCACCGCTTCCCGCCGCACGCCGCCGGCCCTGGCGCAAGCGCTTGCCGGACTGGCACAAAACGGCCCGCACCTGATGTGGGACGGGCGCGGAGACAACCCGATGCTCGATTATCTCGCCAATGCCGACGCCGTGGTGGTGACGGCGGACAGCGCCAACATGGTCGGCGAGGCGCTGGCGAGCGGGCGGGCAGTGCATGTTTTCCACCCGAGCGGGGGACACCGCAAATTCGATGCGTTTCTGGGGGCGGTTTCGGCAAGGAACGCCGTGCACCCCTTTCCCGGACCGCTTAAAGTGACTACCTGTGAGCCGATCGATTCAACCCCGGTGATCGCCGAGGCGATCCGACGGCGATTCGCGGTGCATCGCGCCGCTTTCGCGCAAGAGGCGACCGGCGAACGGACATGACAGGCAAGGACGACGAAGCGATGGCCGAACAGCACCACAGACTCCTGATCATCGGCTCCGGTCCGGCCGGCTACACCGCCGCCGTCTATGCGGCCCGCGCCATGCTGGAGCCGGTGCTGATCACCGGCATCCAGCCGGGCGGCCAGCTCACCATCACCACCGAGGTGGAGAACTACCCCGGATTCGCCGACCCGATCCAGGGTCCCTGGCTGATGGAAGAGATGCGCAAGCAGGCGGAAAACGTCGGTACGACAATCGTTTACGACACGATCCTGTCGGCCGACCTTTCGGTGCGCCCGTTCCGCCTGACCGGCGACAGCGGCATCACCTACACCTGCGACGCCCTGGTGATCGCCACCGGCGCGCAGGCCAAGTGGCTGGGCATTGCGACCGAGCAGGAGTTCATGGGCGCCGGCGTCTCGGCCTGCGCCACCTGCGACGGATTCTTCTATCGCGGCAAGGAGGTGATCGTGGTCGGCGGCGGCAACACCGCCGTGGAGGAGGCGCTGTATCTCGCCAATCTCGCCTCCAAGGTGACCGTGGTGCACCGGCGCGATTCCTTCCGCGCCGAGAAGATCCTGCAGGAGCGGCTGGCCCGCAACGACAAGATCGAGGTGATCTGGGACAGCGTCGTCGAGGAAGTGCTCGGCGGCGGCATGCCGAAGGCGGTGACCGGCGCCCGCATCCGCAACATCCATACCGGCGAGACCCGCGACATTTTCGCCGACGGCTTCTTCGTCGCCATCGGCCACGCGCCGGCGGCGGAGCTGTTCAAGGATCAGGTGAAGATGAAGCCGTCGGGCTATATCTGGACCGCGCCGGACAGCACGGCGACCTCGATCCCCGGCGTCTTCGCCGCCGGCGACGTCACCGACGAGATCTACCGCCAGGCGGTGACCGCGGCCGGCATGGGCTGCATGGCGGCGCTCGAATGCGAGCGGTTTCTGGCCGAACATGAGATTGCGGAAGTGCAGGCCGCCGAATAGGCTGTCTGCCGGGAGGCTTCGGCCGAAATCGCAGGAACTGACGAGAACAGACAGAGGGTGTCGTGCCGCTTGACTGGGACAAGCTGAGGATTTTCCATGCGGCGGCGCAGGCCGGTAGCTTCACACATGCCGGCGATATGCTGAACATGAGCCAGTCGGCGGTCAGCCGGCAGGTCAGCGCGCTGGAGCACGACCTGAAGGTGCCGCTGTTCCACCGGCACGCGCGCGGTCTGCTGCTGACCGAGCAGGGCGAGGTGCTCTACCGCACCGCCCGCGAGGTGTTCATGAAGCTGGAGGCGGCGCAGGCGCGGCTGACCGACAGCCGCGAGAAGCCGAGCGGCGCGCTGAGGATCACCACCACCGTCGGCCTCGGCTCGACCTGGCTGACCCAGCGGCTGAACGAGTTCATCGACCTCTATCCGGAGATGGACCTGAGGCTGATCTTCGACGACGACGAACTCGACCTCGGGATGCGCGAGGCGGACGTGGCGATCCGCCTGCGCCAGCCGACCCAGCCGGACCTGATCCAGCGCAAGCTGTTCACCGTGCATTTCCACGTCTATGCGGCGCCGAGCTATATCCAGCGCTTCGGTGCGCCGAAGTCCGTCGCCGCCCTCGACGGCCACCGGATCGTCACCTTCGGCGAGCACGCTCCGCCCTATCTGCGCGACATGAACTGGCTGGAAACCGCCGGTCTGCCGCCGGGCGAGTCCCGCCGCTGCGTGCTGCGGGTCAACAACGTGGTGGCGATCAAGCGCGCCGTCCAGCGCGGCATCGGCATCGCCATGCTGCCGGACTATATCAACGAGGACAGTTCGGGCCTCGTGCAGCTTCTGCCCGAGGCGGAAGTGCCGAGCTTCGACACCTATTTCGTCTACCCGTCCGAGCTGAAGAACACCGCGCGCATCGCCGTGTTCCGCGACTTCCTGCTGGCCAAGGCCGAACGCTGGACCTATTGAGGCCACCCCGCCGCCCGCCCCGCCGCCCATCGGGGAGAGGCGGGCGCGCCGCCGCCGGTATCGCAAGCCGGTTCTCATCACGCGCCCCTTGCTGCCTGCATGGGATGCGGGCACGGCGCTGCCTGACCGAAAGGCAGTCGGCAGCCGTGGCCTCATCCGTATTTGCCCCTGTCGCACTGCGGCAGACTAGCACAGTGCCGAGAGGGCGGGCATAACGCCTCCGGCGCAGGCAGGAAATCCGCCGATTTCTCCGAATTTCGCAGGCAGATGGCTGAGCCATGACGAATTTGCATAGCAGATCTGCACGCGTGCTCCTTGCATAGGCGCGTTGTGCACTGCATATAAGCAACAGGCTGTTGGTCTGCTTCGTCGCTACCTCCTCCCAGCGACGTGTGATGCGACCAGCTGTTCCCCTCTGGAAGGTGATTTCGCCACGATGTGGCAAAATCAAATAACTGCCGGGTCTTCGGACCCGGCATTTTTTTTGCCCCGATGGCCGGCACGCAAAAAGGCCCGGCGCAGCGCACCGGGCCTCTCGGGCGTTTGGGCGGGGGAAGCCGGAAGCGCACCCCTCACATGTAGAGCTTCTCGCCCTCCAGATCCTTGTAGAGATGGGCGACCTGCTCGCCATAGCCGTTGAAGAGCTGGGTCGGCACCTGCTCGCCGGTCGGCAGCAACTGCTCGCGCGCCTGGCTCCAGCGCGGATGCGAGACCTCCGGGTTGACGTTGGCCCAGAAGCCGTACTCGCTCGCCTGCACCTCCTCCCAGAAGCTCACCGGCCGCTCCTCGACGAAGGAGAAGCGGACGATCGACTTGATCGACTTGAAGCCGTATTTCCACGGCAGGGCAAGGCGCAGCGGCGCGCCATACTGCTTGGCGAGCGGCTTGCCGTAGACACCGGTGACCAGGAAGGCGAGCTCGTTGGTCGCCTCGGCCAGGGTCACCCCCTCCACATAGGGCCAGGGATACCAGGAGGCCCGCTGGCCGCCGGCGGTGGCGGGATCGAGGAAGGTCTCCATGCGCAGGTATTTCGCCTCCGCCTTCGGCGCGGCGAGACGCACCAGTTCGGCAAGCGGAAAGCCGGTCCACGGCACTGCCATGGCCCAGGCTTCGACGCAGCGGAAGCGATAGAGCCGCTCCTCCAGCGAGACCTTCTGCATCAGCTCGTCGAAATCCAGCACCTGCGGATTGTCGCAAAGCCCGTCGATCTTCACCTCCCAGGGGCGGATCTTCAGCGCCTGCGCGGCGGAGGCGATCTGCTTGTGCGAGCCGAATTCGTAGAAATTGTTGTAGATCGAGGTGACCTTTTCCGGGGTGATCTCGCGGTCGAGCGTGTAGGCCTCGTTGCGCGGCGCCGGATAGAGCCCGGCAGTGGGGTCCTCCTCCGCGAAGGCCGGTCTCGGCAGGCCCGCCCCGGCCATCGAAGCTCCGGCAATGCCAAGCCCGGCCAGCACCGAGCGGCGGTTGAAAAACACGGCCTCCGGCGTCGCCTCGCGCTCCGGCAACTCCCAGCTCCGTCTGCGGATGATGTTCATCGTGATCCGTCCTCTTCCAGCCCGTATCGCCCAGCCCGTTTCGCCCAGCCCGTATTGTCCGTCCGGCCTCCAATTGACCTAGCGCGCCCGCTCCATCCCGGCAAATCAACAGCGATTGAACACCATGTGCCGGGCGCGTGAAAGCGCGCCGCCGGCCGCTCCTCAGGGCAGCTCGCGCAGCCGGTGGCCGGAGGCCTCCTGCCCGGCGGTCGCCGGCAGAACGGCGAAGATCGGCAGGGAGACCAGCGCCAGCGCTCCCGCCACCGCGAAGGCGATGTGGAAGTTGACGAGGCCCAGTGCATCGCCGGTGACCCAGCCCGTCGCCTCCAGCACGAAGCCGGCCAGCGCCACGCCCAGCGCCAGCGAGACCTGCTGGAACACCGAACTGAGCGCCGTCGCCTGGCTCGCCTCGCCGTCGTCGACGCTGGTGAACATCAGCCCGTTGGAGGCGGTGAACAGGAACGAGCGGGTCAGGCCGGCGCCATAGAGCACCAGCACGAAGATCCACACCGGGGTTCCCGGCGCGAAGCCGGCCATGGCGAAGGACAGCAGCGCGCCGCCGAGCGAGGCGATCACCATCGCCGTGCGGAAGCCGAGCGCGGCGAGCGCCCGCTTGACGATGAACTTCATCGAGATGGCGCCAAAGGCCCCGGTGAAGGTGATGAGGCCGGACTGGAAGGCATTGTAGCCAAAGCCCGTCTGCAGCATCAGCGGCATCAGGAAGGGCATCGAGCCCGACGAGATGCGGAAGATGTTGGTGCCGATCAGGGTCAGGCCGAAGGCGCGGTTGCGCAGCAGCGCGGGATCGAGGATCGGGTTGTCCCGCCTGCGGGCATGGGCGAGATAGGCGGCAAGGGCGGCAAGGCCGACGACGGTGGTCACAAGGCCGACGGCCGGCGGCAGCGCCGGCAGGCTGATCACCGACAGGCCGAAGACGATGCCGGCCGCCGCCGTGCCCGTCAGCAGGAAGCCGGTCCAGTCGAGCCGCGAGGTCTCGCGCCGCGGGATCTCCGGCAGGTAGATCCCGCAGAGCCAGATGCCGGCCAGCCCGATCGGCACGTTGATGATGAAGATCCAGTGCCAGGACAGATAGGTGGTGAGAAACCCGCCGATCGGCGGCCCGGCCATCGGGCCGATCAGCCCGGGGATCGTCATCAGGGTCATCGCATGCAGCAGGTCCTTCTTCTGGAAGGTCCTGACCAGGATGAGGCGGCCGACCGGCACCATCATCGAGCCGCCCATGCCCTGCAGGAAGCGCGACAGCACGAAGGTCAGCAGCGAGTCGGAGAAGGCGCAGGCGAGCGACCCGATGACGAAGACGACGATCGCCCAGCGGAAGACGCGCTTGGCGCCGAGCGTGTCGGCCATCCAGCCGCTGACCGGGATGAAGATGCCGAGCGCCACCAGATAGGAGGTCAGCGCCAGTTTCAGCGCGATCGGGCTGGTGCCCAGATCCGCGGCGATCACCGGCAGCGACGTGGCGATGACGGTGGAATCCATCATCTCCATGAAGAACGCAAAGGCGATGATGAGCGGGACGGTATTCATGATGTCCGGGGGCAGGTGCGGCGCGGGAGGGAAGGCCGCCCCTCTCAATAGCCCGAAAGCGGAGGGCTGCAAATGGCGAAACGGCAAAAGCCGCAGCACCGGGCAGCGCCGCCGACGCTGCCCGGTCCCGTCTTGCGCAGTCGATCAGGGCGCGCCGGAAATCCGATAGACCCCGCCCTCGCCCTCGTCGGTGGAGAACCACAGGGCGCCGTCCGGGCCGTTGCGCAGGGTGCGAATCCGGCCATAGGCGCCGACGATGAGCCGTTCCTCCGCGGTCACCTGACCGTTCTCGACCGTCAGCCGGGCGATCAACTGGTCCTTCAGCGCCCCGACGAACAGGTCGCCGCGCCATTGCGGCACCGCATCGCCGGTGTAGAAGGCCATGCCGGAAGGGGCGATCGACGGGTCCCAGTAATGCACCGGCTGCTCATAGCCCTCCGCATGGGTCCCGACGCCGATCCGCGCGCCGGAATAGTGGCGGCCATAGGAAATCACCGGCCAGCCGTAATTCTTGCCGGCTTGCGGAATGTTGATCTCGTCGCCGCCGCGCGCGCCATGCTCGACGGTCCACAGAACGCCGGTGCCGGGCTCGATGGCCGCGCCCTGGATGTTGCGATGGCCGGTGGACCAGATCTCGGGCAGCGCCCGACCGCCGCCGGCAAACGGATTGTCGGCCGGGATCGATCCGTCCGCGGCGACCCGCAGCACGGAGCCGGCATGGTCGCGCGGATCCTGTGCCCGCTCGTCCTCGCCGCGATCGCCGAGGGTGACGAAGAGCGTGCCGTCGGGCGCCGGCACGATGCGCGCGCCGAAATGCCGTCCGCCGGAGGTCTTGCGGTTCATGCTCGCCAGAACCGTGACGTCTTCCAGCCGTGCCGCCTCCCCCTCGACGACCAGACGGGCCCGGGCGGCGGCCGTTCCCGCCCCGCCCTCTCCCGGTTCGGAATAGGTGAGATAGACCGTGCCGCTCTCGGGGAAATCGGGCGCCACGACGAGGTCGAGCAACCCGCCCTGCCCCGAGGCGCGCACCTGCGGCACGCCGGCGACCTCGACCCGCCTCTCCCCGTCGGGCGAGACGAGCAGCATGCGCCCGCCCACCTCGTTGACCAGCACGGAGCCGTCGGGAAGGAAGTCGAACCCCCAGGGATGGGACAGGCCGGCAACGATGCGGGTCACGGAGAAGCTGACATCGCCGGCCGTGTGCACCGATTGGGCGGAAACGCTGGCGCAGGCGGCGACAAGAACCGCGCTGCCTGCCAGGACGGTGAGTGCTGAGCGCAAGGAATCCTCCCCTAGCAATGGCCCCCTAGCAATGGCCCCCAGGGGGTTAGCTAGGGTGCACAGGGAGAATGGCAAACGCCAAGCGGGCATCTGCAAGCGCCGGGCGGGCGCGGCGCGGCGGATGCCGCGCCGTCCCCTGCGGTCCCGGACGGCCCCGTCACGCCGCCTGGCGGCCGTGCCGGGCCATAACCTGATCGGCGGCCTTGCCGGTCAGTTCCGCCAGATGGTCGAAGCAGCTCGAATAGGTGGCAACCCCCGCCGTCGCCGAGCGCAGCTCGACGATGAGGCCGGAGAGCTCGCTTTCGGGCATCAGGGCGCGGACCTCGTCCCAGCCGCTCCAGCCCGGCCTTGCATCGAAGCCGAGCAACTGGCCGCGCCGCGCCGAGACGATGGCGTTGATCCGCGCCGTCGCCTCGCTGGGGCAGGCGATGGTCACCTGGTGGATCGGCTCCAGCAGCACCGGCCGGCACTCCGGCAGCCCCTCGCGCATCGCCTGGATCGCCGCCATGCGGAATGCCTGGTCCGAGGAATCGACGCTGTGATAGGACCCGTCGGTCAGCGTCACGGCGATATCGACCGTCGGAAAACCGAGCGTGCCGGTCTTCAAGGCTTCCTCGACCCCCGCCCGCACCGAAGGGATGTACTGCTTGGGGACCACGCCGCCGGTGATCGTATCGGTGAAGACGAAGCCCTCGCCGCGCGCAAGCGGGCGGATCTCGATGGCGACATCGCCGAACTGGCCGTGGCCGCCCGACTGCTTCTTGTGACGGGCGCGCACGGACGCGCCGGCGCGGATCGTCTCGCGATAGGGGATCGCCGCCTCCCCCGTCTCCACCGTCAGCCCGTATTTGCCGGTCAGCCGCTCCAGCGCCACCCGCAGATGCATCTCGCCCTGGCCGTCGAGACGGGTTTCACTGGTGTCCTGCGCCTGGGTGACGACGAGTGCCGGATCCTCCTCGCACAGCTTGGTGAGCGCCGCCGACAGCTTGACCTCGTCGCGCCGCTCGCGCGGAGAGATGGCAAGGCCCAGAACCGGCGGCGACACGCTCAGCGGGGCGAGTTGCGGCGCCGGGGCTGCTCCCCCCAGCGTGTCGCCGGTCCTGACGCCGTCGAGCTTGCCGAGCCCGACCGTGTCGCCGGCCTCCGCCGGTGGCCGCTTGACCGCCTGCTGACCCATCACCCGGTAGAAGCCGGAGATGCGCACCTGCTCGCCGTCGGGCCGGGTCAGTGTGTCGGCATCGGCGAGCCGGCCCGACAGCAGCCGGGCGATGGAGAGCTTGCCCGCATGCAGCGTGTGTACCGTCTTGAGGATCTGCACCACCGGGCCGTCGGTCTCCTCCAGGCCGAGGCGGGCGCGGGTGGCGGCAACGCCCGGCGCGTCGTGGCGCAGCGTCTTGAGCAGCCGGCCGACGCCGTTGCCATGTTCGGCCGAGCCGAACAGCACCGGGCAGATCAGCCCATCCCGCATCTCGGTGCTGATGTCGGCGAAGATCCGCTCGCGCTCCGGCGCGATGTCCTCCAGCAGCGATTCCATCAAGACGTCATCATGGTCGGCGAGCGTCTCCAGCATGGAGAAGCGCGCTTCCACCTCCCGCGCCATCGCCTCGTTGGGAATGTCGATGACCTGGCTTTCGGCGTGTTCGCGGTAGACATAGGCGCGCTCGAGCGCCAGATCGATGAAGCCGGTGGCGATGCCCTCGTTCCAGATCGGGATCTGGCGCAGCACCAAGGGCACGGCCGAAGCCGGCTGCAACATCGCCAGCACGTCGCGCAGCCGCGAGCCGGTCTTGTCGATCTTGTTGAGGAAGAGCAGGCGCGGAATGCCGCGATCCTCCAGATGCTTGAGGATAACCTGCAAGGCCGCGACCTTCTTCTCGTCGGCCTCCGCCACGACGACCGCAAGGTCGATCCCCGGCAGCACGCCGGTCATGTCGCCGAGAAAGTCGATCGCGCCGGGGCAGTCGAGAAAGGTGAAGCGGTCGCCGAGATACTCCGCCTCGGCCGCGTTGACCTCGACGCTCATGGCATGGCCGCGCGCTTCCGGCGCGCCGTCCCCGACCGTATTGCCGGCTCCGACCGATCCCTGCCTGGCTATGGCCCCCGTGCGGGCGAGCACTGCTTCCAGCAACGTCGTCTTGCCGCTGCCGAACGGCCCGAAGATCCCGATGCACCGGGGCCCGGTTTCTCTGCCGCCGGCTGCACCGCCATTCACCCTGTCTGCGCCCATGTCGCGTCTCCTTCTCCCGTCGGCCCCGCAGGGCCGCGTGTTGTCAGGAGGAGCCGGGCGCGGCTGACCTAGTGTGGTGAATTTGAAATACGCCTCATTTTTGCAGCGTGCCGGTGAGCGTATTTCAAATTCGAAAACCACACTAGAAACATAGACTTGTTAGTCACCCTTTTGAATCTGAAGTTCGTTCAGAGCATGCCGAGAAATGTGACGAACTTCAGATTCGGGTGACTAGCGGCACCGCGCACCGGCACCGCCGCCCGCCGACAGCGGGCGGACACTCATCGTCGCGCCGAAATCGCGGTGAACGCAAGGGAAACCTGTACCGCACTGCGGCAAGCTGCGGCAGGCCGGGGTCCCGGAAACGGCAGCGGCCGGCGACATCGCTGCCGCCGGCCGCAGGACGCGGGACAATCCGTCGCGGCGTTTACGCGAGATTGCCGCAGAAGCGCTGGATGCGGGTGCAGGCCTCCTCCAGCGCCTCGGTGGAGGTCGCGTAGGAAATGCGGAAGTTGGGGCCGAGGCCGAAGGCCGAGCCCTGGACGACGGCGACGCCCTCGGCCTCCAGCAGTTCGGTGACGAAGTCCTCGTCGGTCTCGATCACCTTGCCGGACGGCGCGGTCTTGCCGATCGTGCCGGCGCAGGACGGGAAGACGTAGAACGCCCCTTCCGGCATCGGGCAGGTCAAGCCCTTGGCCTGGTTCAGCATCGACACGACGAGATCGCGGCGGGCCTTGAACACCTCGTTGTTGGCCGCAATGAAGTCCTGCGGACCGTTCAGCGCCTCGACCGCCGCCCACTGGGCGATGGAGCTCGGGTTGGAGGTCGACTGGGACTGCACCTTGGCCATCGCCTTGATCAGTTCGACCGGGCCGCCGGCATAGCCGATGCGCCAGCCGGTCATGGCATAGGCCTTGGAAACGCCGTTCACCGTCAGGGTGCGGTCGTAGAGCTTGGGCTCGACCTGGGCCGGCGAGGTGAATTCGAAGCCGTCATAGACGAGATGCTCGTACATGTCGTCCGACATCACCCAGACATGCGGGTGCCGCAGCAGCACGTCGGTCAGCGCCTTGAGCTCGTCACGGGTATAGGCGGCGCCCGACGGGTTCGACGGCGAGTTGAAGATGAACCACTTGGTCTTCGGCGTTATCGCCGCCTCCAGCGCCTCGGCGGTGATCTTGAAGGTCGACTTGTCGGCCTCGACGATCACCGGCTCGCCGCCGGCCAGCAGCACCATGTCCGGGTAGCTAACCCAGTAAGGGGTCGGCACGATGACCTCGTCGCCCGGATTGATGGTGGCGATCAGCGCGTTGTACAGCACCTGCTTGCCGCCCGTGCCGACGGTGATCTGCGACGGCTCGTAGGTGAGGCCGTTCTCACGGCTGAACTTGGCGCAGATCGCCGCCTTCAGCTCGGGGATACCGTCGACGGCCGTGTATTTCGTCTTGCCCTCGGTGATCGCGGCAATCGCCGCCGCCTTGATGTTCTCCGGCGTGTCGAAATCGGGCTCGCCCGCGCCGAGGCCAATGACGTCGCGCCCGGCGGCCTTGAGTTCGCGAGCCTTGTTGGTCACGGCGATGGTAGCGGACGGTTTGACGCGCGAAAGTGCGTCGGCAATGAAGCCCATGATGCTCTCCCGATGAGGCAATTGCCCGATAAGGCAGGGATTGAAAGCGCGCGGGAGACTACTTCCCGCACCCCGGCCACGCAAGGGAAGATGGTGCGCACCGCCAAGGTTTTGCGCGCAAGACGGCGACCCGGCGCGCCCCGAGGATCGCTTTGTCATCTATCCCGTCGGCCGTTGCGAACGCAGCCGGGCCACGCGGCCCGGCGTAAGCTAGTGCTTGGTCTCGATCAGCAGGTAATGCGTCGGCCCGCTCTCGATCAGCATCACGCGCATGCGCTTGCTGCGCGTCACTCCGTCGAAGCCGCTCACGGTCGCCTGCAGCGGCGTGTTGCCGCCCTTGCGGGCGTGATCGACCAGCGTGACGAAGGTCTTGGGATGCAGCATCGTCTCGGTGATCGGCGCGGATTCCATCAGTTGCTCGGTCACGGCAAAGGTCTTGCGCGCCGCGTTATTTGCCGAGACCAGCATCCGGGTGCGGACATCGACGACGAGCATCGGCGCATAGACGCAATTGAAGATCTGCTGGAAGTCGACCCCGCGCTCCTTGACCTTGGTGGCCGAGAAGACGATGCCGCCGAGCCCGGCCGAGACGCGGAACGGGATCACGTCATAGTTCAGCGTGAAGGAATCGCCGCTCGCCAGGAAGAACCGCTTGCTGCCGTCCATCGGCGCGCGCCGCGCCAGCGCCGTCAGCACCACCGAGGCCAGCGTCTTGCCGACCCGGTTGGGGATATGCGCAATGTTGCGACCGATGCACAGCGAGGCGTCGGGGATCTCGAACAGCTTGTTGAAGGCATCGTTGGCGTAGCGCAGGTAGCCGAAGCTGTCGACGACGAGCACCGACTTCTCGCTGTCCTCCACCAGATGCCGGATCAGCGGCGCGACACCGCGCACCGCCGTCCCGTTGGCCTCGTCCTCGACCTCCGAGCCGGAGACCGCGATGACGAACGTGCGCCCGCCCTCCGCCTGATAGCGCATCGCGACCAGCGACAGGCCGGCGCCGAGATCGTCGCCGCCGAGTTCGATCGGCCCGGCGGATCCGCCTTTCACCGCCTGCTGGATCAGCCCGAGGATCTGTTTCTGGTCGTTCTGGGCCATGTGGCGCATGGCCGTCGACAGCGACGCCTCGTTCAGTCCCGAGCGGTGTTCGAAATCGAGCGAGCGCGGCTCCAGCCAGACGACCCGCTTGGCCTGGATATCGACCATGAAGAACGACAGGCCAGCGATCGACATTGCCGGCGCCCCGCTTGCGCCGGGCACCGGCCGCACGACAGCCTCGCCGTCCGGGTCTCCAACCTCAGGCGGGCGGGCGCTCTTCTCCATTGCATCCATTTGGCTTTTCCGGTTACTTGCGGGCGAGCCGGGGCCGGCGCGCACAGGACCTCTAACTGTCTGGTTTCCATCCTGACCGGGAGCTCCTGAGATTCGGTAAAGCCGAAGCTCGAAATTGACCGGAACCCGAAGATCGGCCCTGCCTTGGTTCTGCCGCGAAATGACACCGGAAGCGCCTGAAAGGCGGCTTGGGGAAGTCCAACTCGCCGATCACCTTGCCAGCATCAGGCACGTCCGTTTGGTCGGAGATAAGTCATGCGTTCCAGTACCCGGTCATCCCGCTCCCGCTTCGGCAGGACATTCAATGCCCTCGCGGTTGCCGTGCTCGGCGCCCTCCCCGCCCTGCTGATCGCCTCCAGCGCCCGTGCCTCCGGCAGCTCCTTCGTCGAGGACTGGACCATGGGGGTCCTGCTTCTCGCCTTCGGCAGCATGCTCGTGCTGGTGACCATGCTGGGCAAGCGCCTGTCGCAGGGTCTGGCGAGCGGCAGCCGCCTGCGCTCCGACGCCCGGGGAGAGCGCTGATGCGCAGCCCGTCGCCCAGCCTTGCCGACCGCATGCCCGCGCAGAACCGCCGCGACGAGGGTCATGGCGCCCTCCTGCTCGCCGCGGCCATCGGCATCGGCCTGCTCTTCGCCGGCACGCTGACCGTGTTCGGCGAGCCGCTGACCCACTCCCTCAAGGATCTGGCCCTCAAGGATCTGGCCCTCAAGGATCTGGCCCTCAAGGATCTGGCCTCGGCCGCCGCCCCTGCCGACCCCTCCCGCTGAACATGCATGCGGCCGTCCTTTCGGCCTCGTTCTTTCCACCATTGGCAAAGCGCCCTGCCAGCGCGTAGGCTCTTGCAGGGACGGGCCGTATCCCCCCACGCCCCGGATCTTGCGATGGATCAAGGATCCGGCGGCGGGGAACGGCAATGGTCCTGACAGGGACGGATTCCGGAGGCAGGCCGACAGGCGCCCCACGGGGCCACGAGCTGGTGTGCATCGCACGCGGCCCGTGCGGGCGGGGTCCGGTTCCCCTTGCGACGGGAGCGGAGTTCGAGCCATGGCGGTCAACCTGACACTTTCCCCGGCAACCATGCGCATGCTGGTGCAGAAGGCCCGCGCCGCATCCGCATCGGCGCTGGACGGCGGCTATGACGACGGCCGCGACCGGGAGATCGAGTTCGACGTCGACACCCTGCAGGACACCCATGCCCATGACGGCCTCGCCGAAGAAGAAACCGAGGACCTGTCGGCCGAGGAACTGAGGGAACTCATCGAAGATCTTAACGTCGATGAGGCCGCCGAACTCGTCGCCACCGTCTGGATCGGCCGCGGCGACTACGAGGCGGACGACTTCGACCAGGCTGTCGAGGATGCGCGCGAACGTGCCCTTGGATCAACCGCCAAGTATCTGATCGGAATGCCACTTCTTGCCGATCACCTGGAGGCGGGGTTGGACGCTCTCGACCTCTAGGGTCGACCCGCTCCACAGGCGCCAGCCTTTTCTCTGGATATCCGTGCCTGCCGCGCCACCGGGGGGTTTACAGATTGTTAACCATGACGGTTAACTCTCCGATGGCGCGAAAACAGGTCGGAGACACCGCATGAGCTTCACGGATCGCAGCCAGAACGACGAAAAAGCCGGTGCCTATGCCGACATGCTGACGAGCGCCAAGCCCTCCCCCTGGCCCATCGCCCTGCGCGTGACCAGCGCCGCCCTGCTGCTGACCCTGATCATCTGCTACGCCTTCCCCAACGGCTGATTTCGCGCGTCGGATCAACCCGCTTGCAGCGGGCTCCGCTTTCCGATAGCGCAAGCTGATGAGCCGCACCCTTGCCAATTCCCTCCTGCTTCTGACCGCCCTGATCTGGGGCTCCGCCTTCGTCGGGCAGGCGACGGCGATGAAGCATCTCGGCCCCCTGACCTTTACCGGCCTCCGCTTCCTGATGGCCGCGCTCGCCGTCCTGCCCTTCGCCCTGGCCGAGGCGCGCCTGCGCCGCGACCGGCCGCTGGACCTGCGCAGCGCCGCGTCCTTCACCGGGCTCGGACTGGTGTTCTTCGCGGCGATCACCCTGCAGCAGGTGGGTCTGCTCACCACCACCGTCACCAATGCCGGCTTTCTCACCGGCATCTATGTGGTGCTGACGCCGCTGGTGGCGCTGGCAGCCTTCCGCGAAATGCCGCATCCGATTGTCTGGCCGGCCTCGCTGGTGACGCTCGCCGGCATCTACCTGCTCGGCGGCGGCGCGCTTTCCGCGCTCACCACCGGCGATCTGCTGATGCTGGTCTGCGCGGTCTTCTGCGCCCTGCATGTCGGGCTGATCGGCAGCGTCGTGCGCCACTGCGCCCGGCCCGTGCTGCTGTCGGTCTGGCAGTTCGCCGTGGTGGGAACGGCAGCGATTATCCCCGGCCTGCTGCTGGAGCCGGTGAGCCTTGCGGCCGTGCTCGCGGCCTGGCCAGAGCTGCTCTACACGGGCCTCGTCTCCGGCGGCCTCGCCTTCACCCTGCAGGCCATCGGCCAGCGCTGGACACGGGCGGCCGATGCCGCGATCCTGCTGTCTTCCGAGGCGCTGTTCGCCGCCCTGTTCGGCGCGCTGCTGCTGGGCGAGCGGCTGGGACCGACGGGGCTTGCAGGCTGTGCGCTGATCTTCGCCGCGATCCTCGCCGTCCAGTTGGTACCGATGCTTGCCCGCCCGCGGCGGGCAGCGCCTGCCGCACCCACCCTCGCGCCGACCGCTGCCGCCAAACCGGAGCCGGCGACCTCCGCCTGAGGAAACGGCCCGACCGTCGCACAGGAGACGAACTGCCGTGACCGACATCGTCCCGCCCCCCGCAGGCCGCTCCCCCGGACGGATCGACGCCCTGGACGCGGCGCGCGGGCTCGCGCTCGCGACGATGGCCGTCTATCACTTCTCCTGGGACCTGAAATGGTTCGGCGTCGTCGACTGGCCGGTCGATTCGGCCATCGGCTGGCGGGCCTTCGCCATGGCCATCGCCGCAAGCTTCCTGTTCCTGGTCGGCGTCGGCCTGGCGCTGGCCTATCGCGAGGGCCTGCGCCCCCGCCATGCCCTTTGGCGGGCGGGGCGGATCGCGCTGGCCGCCGCCGCCATCAGCCTGGCCACCTATGCGGCGCTCGGCGACCAGTATGTGCGCTTCGGCATCCTGCACGCGATCGCCGCCGGATCGCTGCTGGCGCTGCCGGCCCTGCGCGCACCGCTGTGGCTGGTGACCGGCCTCGCCCTTGCGGCGCTGGCGCTGCCGCACCTGGTCAGCGTGAGCTTTCCCGGCGATGCCTGGTTGATGTGGAGCGGCCTTGTCGCCGCCCCGCCTCTGTCGGTCGACTATGTGCCGCTGCTGCCGTGGATCGCGCCGATCTTCGCAGGCATCGTCGCGGCGCGCGTGGGGCTTGCCACCGGTGTCTTCGCACGGTTGTCGCACTGGACCGCGCGGGGGGCGCCCGCCCGTCTCGCCGCGCTTGCCGGCCGTCACTCGCTGCTCGTCTATCTCTTGCACCAGCCGATCCTTTTCGGCCTGGTGTGGACAGCGGCCAGTCTCGGACTGACGCCCGACCGCGCCGCCGCGACCTTTGTCGAGCAATGCGTCCAGAGCTGCACCCTCACCGGCGAGGAAGCCGCCTGCCGCAGCACCTGCACCTGCACCGTCGAGGCGCTGCAGGCCGACGGCACCTGGGCGGCGCTGCTCGCCCGCCCCGATGATCCCGCGCTCAACGACCGGCTGGCCGAACGCTACCGCCTGTGCCGCGACCAGGCGCAGTAGCGGCCCTCACCGGAACGTGACACAGGTCACTTCGCGACCCGCCGTGCGAACGCATTCTCATGCTACAGTCACGAGGCGAGCAGGGACCACCACAGACATGACGGCACAGGCACGATCCGACCGGCGGGATGCCACCGACCGGCCGCCGCAGCCCTGTCCCACGGGAGCCACAGGATGATCCGGCAGGAATGGACCGTCGGGCTGATGACCGGCACGGTGCTGGACGGCAATATCGACGTGGCGCTGCTGCGCAGCGACGGCGAGAGCATCGCCGAATTCGGCCCCTGGACGCTGGCGCCCTATCCGGACGGCCTCAGGCCCCTGCTGGTCGAGACCCTGGCACAGGCGGCCGACTGGGGGTTTTCCGGCGACGAGCCGGCGATCTTCGCCGAGGCCGAGGCCCGTGTCACCGAAGCCCAGAGCGAGGCGGTCGCCAGGTTTCTCGATGAGGTCGGCCTGCCGCGGGCGGAGGTCGCCGCCATCGGCTTCCACGGCCAGACCGTGCTGCACCGCGCGCCGATGCCGGATCGCAAGGGCCGCACCCGCCAGCTCGGCGACGGCGCCGACATGGCCCGCCGGCTCGGCATCACGGTCGTCAACGATTTCCGCAGCGCCGACATGGCCGCTGGCGGCCAGGGCGCGCCGCTGGCCGCGATCTACCACGCCGCCCTGCTGAAGCGCGCGGATGCCGGCCCCGAGACCGCGGTGCTCAATCTCGGCGGCGTCGCCAACATCACCTGGGTCGATGCGGACGGCGTGCCGCACGCCTTCGACACCGGCCCGGCCAACGCGCCGCTCAACGACTGGATCGGCCGCAAGGGCCTCGGCGGCATGGATCGCGACGGACGGATCGCCGCCACCGGCAGGGTCGACGAGGCGCGGCTCGCCCGCCTGCTCGAACATCCCTATCTCGCCGCCCCCTATCCCAAGTCGCTCGACCGCAACGACTTCACTTCGGCCATGGCCGACGGCCTGTCGGACGCGGACGGCGCGGCGACGCTGACCGCCTTCACCGCCGGCGCGGTCGACAGGGCGCTCGCCCGCCTGCCGCAGCGCCCGCAGCGGCTGGTGCTGTGCGGCGGCGGCCGCCACAACCCGGTCATGCGCCGCGAGATCGCCGAGCGCGCACGTGTCGAGGTGCTGATGTCGGAGGATCTCGGCTGGCGCGGCGATGCCGTGGAGGCCGAGTGCTTCGCCCTGCTCGCCGCCCGCACCCTGCGGGCCCTGCCGATCAGCTTTCCGACCACCACCGGCGTCGCCCGTGCCCTCGGCGGCGGCGTCGTCCACGCAGCGCCGGCATACCTGCAGGCCGGTGCCCGATGACCCTGCGACCGCCACAGAGCCTGCGGCCGCGCCGCGCGGACGACCTGCTCCAGGATCCCTTCCGCGAGGAAGCGGCGGCCGAGCGTGTCGCCTCGCTGGTGCGGCTCAACCGGGCGCTGGCGAGCGCGCTGGAGCGGCTGGAGAGCGCCGCCCGCCGGTTCCGCGAAGCCGGGCGCGAAGCCCGCGACGAGGCGCGCCGGCACTGGCGCCGCCGCCATGCCGAGGCCGGCGAGGCACTGTGGAACGTGCTGATCCAGCGCGAGACGTGCGGCCTGCATCGCCACGAGGGGTACTTGCGCGAATTCGGCGTGCCCGGCTCTGTGCACCTGCTGATGGGGCCGGCGGCAACGGCGATGGATCCGCCCGATCCGCCGCCGCTCGCCGACCCCGCCCCCGCCGCTCCAGACCGGACATCGCACCCTGCATGACCCCGTTTCCGCCCTCCACAGCCACCCCTTCGTGGGACGAAGGCAACACCTTGCGAAATGTTCTCTCCGGCCGGACGACAAATGCGAGACAAGCCTTCCCACGAAGCAAGCCCCCGGTATATGGACAGGGCTTCCAAAATCCCCAGCGCCGGACCGCCGTGCCGACCATGAGCAGACTTCTTGCCCGAAGCCGGAAAGCGGCTGTCAACGCGGCGCTCGCCACCATGCTGCTGGCCTTCGTGCCGGCTCCCGAAGGGCCGCGCGGCCTGCCGTCGATGACGGGTCAGGCGCAGGCCGCGACCACCGTGCCGCCCGGCAACCGCTCCGCCGCGCAGCCGCGCATCCCCTTCGCCTCCGCCCGGCGCACCGCCGCCGGCGGATCGGGCTATGAGGCCAAGTTCGACCGGATCATCGGGGTGCTGCGCCGCGACACCCGGCTGATCCGCGACATCAAGCGCGTCGCCGATCTCTACGGCATCGATCCGGTGCACATGCTCGGCGCCATCGTCGGCGAGCATACCTACAATTACGACAGCCTGGACAGCGCCCAATCCTACTACGTCAAGGCGCTCAGCTATGCCGGGATCCGCATGGAGTTCTCGCTCGGCGGCGAGCATGTGCAGGATTTCGTCGAACGGCCGCAGTTCGAGCGCTGCAATGCCGGGCGCAAGGACACCAACACCCTGTGGAACTGCTACCAGCGGGTCTGGAACGCCACCTTCCGCGGCAACCGCGTGGACGGCATCCGCTATCCGGACAAGACCTTCAACGAGGCGTTCTTCCAGCCGCTCTTCGCCGGCCAGAGCTTCGGGCTCGGGCAGCTCTCGCCCCTGACCGTGCTGATGATGAGCGACAAGGTGGCGAGCACCAGCGGCCTTGCCAAACTGTCGCCGCGCGACGAGCAGGAAATCTACCGCGCGGCGATGGATCCGGGCCGCTCGCTCCACTATATGGCGGCGATCCTGCGCGATGCCATCGACGCCTACAAGTCGGTCGCCAATGTCGACATCTCGAAGAACCCGGGCATCACGTCGACGCTCTACAATCTCGGCGACCCCTGGTCGCGCGCCGCGGAATACCGGCGCCGGCGCGCCGCCGGCACCCAGCCCTGGCCGGTCGAGAACTACTATGGCTGGCTGGTAAACGACAGGATCGAGGTCCTGCGCGGGCTTCTCTAGCCGCCGCCGAGCACCGGGCGCGGAACCGCCTCACCTCAGATACGGATTGGTGCGCCGCTCGTGGCCGATGGTCGACGCCGGACCGTGGCCGGGCAGGAAGGTCACGTCGTCGCCGAGCGGCAGCAGCTTGTCCCGGATCGAGGCGATCAGCGTCTCGTGATTGCCGCCCGGCAGGTCGGTGCGCCCGACGGAGCCGGCAAACAGCACGTCGCCGGAAATCGCAAAGCGCAGCTCCGGGTCGAAATAGACCAGATGGCCCGGCGCGTGGCCCGGACAATGCAGCACCTGGAAGCTGCGGCCGGCCATGGTCAGGTCGTCGCCTTCCGACAGAAAGGTGTCCGGCTCGACCGAGCGGGCCTCGCCGACGCCGAACTCGCGCGCCTGCTGCTCGACCCGCTCCAGCAGCGGCCGGTCCGCCTCATGCGGCCCCAGCACCGGCACCGCCAGCCGCTCGGCAAGGTCCGCCGCGCCGCCGACATGGTCGATATGGCCGTGGGTGAGCACGATCTTCTCCACCTTGACCCCGTGCTCGGCCAGCGCGCCGAGGATCCGCTCGACATCGCCGCCCGGGTCGATCACCGCCCCGGCCTTCGTCTCCCGGTCGAAGATCACCGAACAGTTCTGCTGGAAGGCCGTAACCGGGATGACGATGATCTGGATGGGGGGCTCCTGGCCCTGCGGTTCCGACATGACGGCTCCCGTGTTGGGGGTTACGCTGGCGCGGCACACTCGCCCTGACGGGGCCGCTGACACGCGCTCAGGTAACCCGTCGGCTGCCGGTCTGGCAACCGCCGGCGACGGAAATGCCCGGCCCGCGCCGCCTGTCCTGTCATTTCCGGCAGGGCAAATGCCGCGCTGCAGCCTCTCTCCTTCGGAAAAAACCGTCACACACGCGGATTGCAAGGGTTTTCCTTGCCCGAAAGGCGCCTGAGACCGTATGATATTCACGCGGTTGGTAAGGCTGGAGCGGTGCGCGGGTGCCGAAAGCATGAGTTCGGGCGGTTCGGCAAGACACAAGTCATCGAAATTGGTCACGCTGCACGCTCGCGACGGTTTTCCCTTGGGGAAATCGGGCGCGGCGATGTGGCGGGCAGCCGCATGTGGACCCTGGCGTGGCAAGGACTGAGAAGGCAGCCCTGCGCCGGAAGATGGTGATCTGCGAGCCTGCTGCTGTGGCAGGCCGTTACAAGGTGATGTGAACATGGAAGACTGGCGTTCGGACAATCGTCGGCAGGGAAAGCGGCGCGGCGGTTCGAAGGACTATGGTGGGGACGGGGACGAGTTCGACGCTGGTTTCGACCATGGCAAACGCAACAAGCCCGAACGCGGCGGACGGCGTGACAGTTTCGGAGAAGCCGGTTGGACTGCCCCGGAGCCGGGCCTTGCGCCGGAAGAGCCTTATGCGCCGGCTGACCGGTTTGGCGGCGGTGGCGATCGCGGCCCGCGCGGCGGCGGCTTCGGCGGCCCCCGCGAAGGCGGCGATCGCGGTCCCCGGCGCGGCCCTCCGGCCGAGCGTGGCCCGCGCCAGACCGGTGTCGTGAAGTTCTTCAAGTCCGACAAGGGCTTCGGCTTCATCATGCCGGACAATGGCGATGCGGACGTCTTCGTGCACATCTCGGCGGTCGAGCGCTCCGGCCTCACCAGCCTGGACAGCGGCCAGCGCGTCTCCTTCGAGACCGAGCCGGACCGGCACGGCAAGGGGCCCAAGGCTGTCGAACTGAAGATCGAGGAAGGCGGCGGCGAGGAGGTCTGAGCGACCTTCCGACGTGCCAACCTTCGCAAGGAACTGCCGCGCGCTCGGGCCTGCGGCACCCATGCGAACCGACATGGCGGCGGCCAGCGATGGCCGCCGTCTTTCGTTTCTCCCGCCCCCGAAGCCTCATAGCCCCGCCGGCTGCCTCCGAGGGTCACCGGAACCGGCCGTGCCTGCAGCCGACTTCGCGGCCGAGGTTCGCGCAACGGGAAGACTTGCAAGCCGTGCGGCAAGCAGCCATAGACCGGACATGATCGACATTCGCCCCTTCACACCTGCGGACACCGACGCCGCGCTCGCCGCCAACGAGGCGAGCCTGCCGGCCGTCAACAGCCTGACCCCGGACGAGTTGCGCGCCCTGGCAGCACAGAGCCGCCACACCCTGGTGGCCACTGGGCCCGACGGCCTCGTCGGCCTGATGGTCTGCCTCGACGAGACCGCCGACTATGACAGCCGCAACTTCGCCTGGCTGAAGCAGAACCTCGGACGGTTCTCCTATGTCGACCGGATCGCGCTGGCACCTGCCGCGCGCGGCTCGGGCACCGGCGAGCGGCTCTATCGCGCATTGCTCCAGCGACTGGCGGCCGATCCCGAGCGGGCCGGACTGCCGCTCGCCTGCGAGGTCAACACGCGGCCGGCCAATCCCGGCTCGCTGCGCTTCCACCAGCGGCTCGGCTTCGCCGAGATCGGCGCGAGCGATCATGGCGACAAGGCGGTCGTCTATCTGGCCCGGGCGGTGACGCTCGCGGAACAGGAAGGAGCTTCAGCGTGAACTATCGGCACGCCTTCCATGCGGGCAATATCGGCGATGTGCTCAAGCACGCGACGCTCGCCCGCATCCTCACCTATCTGAAGACCAAGGATGCACCGTTCCGGGTCATCGACACCCATGCCGGCCTCGGGCTCTACGACCTGACCAAGGGCGACGCCCAGCGCACCGGCGAATGGAAACAGGGCATCGCCCGGGTCCTGGAAACCCCGCAGCCGCCGAAGGTCGCGGATCTGCTCGCGCCCTGGCTCGATGTGGTGCGTGAGGTCAACGGCTGGCCGGAGGGGGGAAGCGGCAGACTGACGCTCTATCCTGGCTCGCCGCTGCTCGCCCGCAAGCTGATGCGCGACCAGGACCGGCTGACGGCGACGGAACTGCATCCGCTCGATGCCGCCAAGCTTGCCGAGCTCTTTGACGGCGATCACCACACCAAGGTGATCGAGCTCGACGGCTGGCATGCGATCAAGAGCTTCGTGCCGCCGAAGGAGAAGCGCGGGCTGATCGTCGTCGATCCCGCCTTCGAGGAGCCTGACGAGTTCGAGCGCCTCGCCTCGGGCCTCTACAAGGCCTGGCGGCGCTTCGGCACCGGTGTCTACATGGCCTGGTATCCGATCAAGGACCGCAAGCTGATCAAGCGCTTCTACGACGCGATGTCGGTCTCCGGCATCACCCGGATCTCGGTCGCCGAGCATCTCGCCGGACGTCCCGCGCCGGACAAGCCGATGGCCGGCAGCGGGCTGATCATGATCAACGCGCCGTGGGTGCTGAAGGGCGAGCTGGAAATCCTGCTGCCCTGGCTGACCGAAACCCTGCAACAGGGGCGCGGTGCCGAGTGGAAGGTCTTCGACCTGACCGGCGAATAGCCGGACATGGCGGTGGCCCGCGAGTGCGACGGGCGCTTGACCGGGGCTGCCCGCTGACGCATCGTCCACAAGCTCAGACGTGCCCCGAGGAGACCGCCGCATGACCGCCATCATCCGCCCGCTTCTGCGCAGCCTGTCTGGCGCCGCGCTGGCCGCCCTGCTGGCCCTGCCGGCAACCGCCGGCGAGCGGCCCTATTTTTCCTGGAACAGCGACCCGCGCGTGCCCGAATGCGAGGCGATGTCGGTGCAGGGCGCCGTCATGGGCCACATTGCCCGCGCCGATCCGGACTATGGCCGCGGCCTCAAGATCCGCGACATGCACCGGATCGTCGAGACCGGCTACAGGGTCAACCAGCCGAGCCCCTATGCCCGCCGCTACTGCGAGGCCCGGGCGCGGATGAGCGATGGCCACGAGCGGCGCGTCTACTACGCGATCATGGAGCATAGCGGCTTCGTCGGCGTCTCGTGGAACCTGCAGGCCTGCGTCGCCGGTCTCGATCCCTGGCGGGTCTATGACGCCCGCTGCCGGACGGTTCGTCCCAACTGAGCAGGCCCCGACAAGGCGGGATAGGCGCGATGCGACAGCCCGGCCCTGCGCCGCTCCGACGGGCGCGTGTCCACCTCCGGGGCACGGCTTTCACGGTGCTGCTGCTGGCGCTTGCCTGCCTGCTGACGGGCGCGGCGCAGGTCGAGGCGCGGGACGCCGGCCGCTTCGACTACTATGTCCTCGCCCTGTCCTGGTCGCCCTCCTACTGCGCCCGCGCCGGTCGCTCCGCCGATCCGATGCAATGCCGGGCGGCGCGGCCCTTCCGCTTCGTGCTGCATGGGCTGTGGCCGCAATATGAGCGCGGCTATCCGGAATTCTGCCGGCTGCCGCAGGGCAGCGACCTGTCGCGCGAGACCATCGAGCACATGCTCGACATCATGCCGAGCCGGGGGCTGGTCCGTCACCAGTGGCGCAAGCACGGCAGTTGCAGCGGGCTGGAGCCCGAGGCCTATTTCGATCTGTCCCGCCAGGCCTTCGCCAGGGTGAAGATCCCCGCTGCCTTCACCGCCACGACGGCCGGCGGGCAGGTGTCGCCCGATGCGGTGGAGACCGCCTTCCGCCTCGCCAATCCGGGCCTGCGCGACAATGCCATCGCCATCACCTGCGAAGGAGGACGGCTGAGCGAGGTGCGGGTCTGCCTGACGCGTGATCTCCAGTTCCGCTCCTGTCGCTGGGTCGACCGGCGCGGCTGCACCCAGAGGCAAATCAATGTCCCTCCCCCCGCTCGCTGACCGTTGCCACCCTCACCCAGGCCGGGCCGCGCGCGCGGCCGTCCTCGCCCTTGGCCTAGCCACCGGGATGCCGCCCGCCGCCGCATTGGCCGAGGCCTTCGGCGACTGGCGGCTCGACTGCGCGACGCGCGAGGCCTGCCGCCTGTTCGTCGAGGGCCGCGAGGAGGTGACCGGCGAACCGCGCTTCACCCTGGCGCTCGCCGCCAGCGGCCAGGCTCTGGCGCTGGAATTCGCCTCCCGCGGGCCGCGCCCGGATGACGGCCGCGCCATGCAATGGGAGGTCGACGGCCAGTTGCTGCATGTGCTGCGCCCCGGCGAGTTCGCGCTGCATGACGATGTCCGCCGCCTCTTCGTCACCGATGGCGCGGCCGGGCGCAAGCTCCTGGCGGCCATGCGCAAGGGTATGCGCCTGCGCATCTCCTATCTCGACGCGGTGGCCGAGGCGCATGACGCGGTGTTCTCGCTGGACGGGCTGACGGCAGGACTGGAGGCGCTGGCCGGCAAGGCGGAGCTTGCCGCATCGCCGCCGGTCGCCGCGCCGGCGCTCGCGGAAGTCGCCGCTCCCTCGCGCAGCGAAGCGGTTGCCGCTCTCGGCATTCCCTATGCGGTGCTGGAACGCCACGCCCGCACCAGCGACTGCGAGAGCACCGACAGCAGCGCCTTCCGCAACGTCGACATCCCCATCGCCGCACTCGGGCAGACGGCAGTGCTCTACGCCCTTCCCTGCACGGTGTCCGGCCGGACGGTGACCTATCGCCTCTACCTGCGCGACACCGGCGAGATCGGCGGCCTCGAAACCCTGTTCTTCGCCCTGCACGACCCGCGCTTCGGCTGGATCGGCACGGACCTGCTGGCCAATGTCGGCTTCGACGATGTGTCGAGAACCTTGCGGGCCGACTATGCCGGCCCGTCGGACCGGACCTGCGGCTATCGCGCCGCCTGGTCGTGGCAGGACCATGCCTTCCGCCTGGAAAGTTTCGAGGGACCCGGAGACTGCCGCGACGCTGGAAATCCGGGGCGCTGGCAGCGTCATCATCCCCGCTGAGGCCGACCACTCAACCGGACTATCGGCGCAGCATCTCGTCCAGCTTCTGCCTGACCTGCTGCGGCGAGGCGCGCAAGGGGTCCGCGACCATCGCCAGGGCCGGCGTCTTGTCCGAGATCACCTCGTTCACCGCCTGATGATAGCGGCTCAGCGGCACGTCGAGGATGTCCGGACGGTAGGGCGCAAGCGAGGGGCCGGACACCGCGTAGACCGCGGCCGACAGAAACAGCGCCTTGCAAAACGCTCCGAGCGGAGAGTGAAGCGACAGCCGCATGTCGGGCCCCTTGCGCGTGAGGGAGAAGGCCGAGAGGCCGCTTGCGGCCTCCGTGATCCCCAAGTGATCCCCACGCTAGAAACGGCCCTTTAACGAGACCTTACCGTGCTCCCGACAATTCGCCTCAACAACGTGCTGAAACCCTTGTTGTTTTTCAAGCCGTGGACAAACAACGCAAAACCGCGTTAACCAGAGAGATGCCATCCTGAAAAAAGCTGGCACTCCTTCCCCGTCCCCCGCAAGGCGCGCCCTGCGGCTTCAGTCCCACACCATCCGATCCGCGCCACAGCAACACCGGAGGTTTCCCGTGCTCGTGCTCCGCTCCTCCCCGCCCTCGCCCTTCGGCCGCAAGGTCAAGATCGCGGCCGCCGTCCTCGGCCTCAAGGACCGCATCACGGTCGAGATGACCGACACGCTCGATCCGCAGGATTCGATTCGCGGCCAGAACCCGCTCGGCAAGATCCCCGCCTTGGTGCGGGAGGATGGCAAGGTGCTGTTCGACAGCCGGGTGATCCTGGACTATCTCGACCACCTGGCCGGTGGCGGCCGCATCATCCCGACCGGCGAGGCCCGCTTCGACGTGCTGTGTCTTGCAGCTCTTGCCGACGGGCTGATGGATGCCGCCCTGCTGCAGGTCTACGAGGCGCGTTTCCGCCCCGAAGAACGCCGCCATGCCGACTGGCTCGCCTATCAGGGCGAGAAGGTGACCCGCGCACTCGCCGTTCTTGAGGCGAACCCGCCGGCGGCGCTTGCGGCCGGTGCCACGCCCGATGTCGGTCAGATCGGCGTTGCCTGCGCGCTCGGCTATCTCGACCTGCGCTTCGGCGGCGCCTGGCGGGCCGATCACCCGAAGCTGGTCGCCTGGCTCGACGCCTTCGAGGCGGCCGTGCCGGCCTTTGCCGAGACCCGCATCGCCGCGTGAGGCCTCCCCTCACGCCAGTACGGGATATCCGAGCGCGGCCGCCTGCCGGTCGCGCTCGGCGATGACCGCATAGTCCTGGACATCGAAAGCGACGAAGCCCCGCAGCGACAGCGCTGCGCGCAGATCGCTGGTTGCCGCCTCGATCGCCGCGACCACCGCCCGCCGCAGGACCGGAACCCACGCGTGATTCGCCCGTGCCGTGATCAGCGGCAGGCCCGGCGTCGGCGGCGTCTCCAGCAGCACCCGCACCTTGCGCGCCGCCGGCTCATGCGCCTGCGCCAGACGGAAGCTCACGGCATCGAGCGTGGCGGCGTCGGCCTGCCCGCCGGCCACCGCCTGCAGGGCGGCGCGGTGGGAGCCGGTCTCGATCACGCCGGAGAAGAGCGCCCGCCCCTTGGCAAGCGGTGCCAGAAGATGGCGCAGCGCGCCCTCTCCCGATTGCGAGCCCGAATGATTGTAGGCGAGCCGCGCACCCTTCAGATCGGCGAGCGTTGCCGCCGCGCTGCCCTGTGGCACGACCACCACCGAGCGGTAGTGGCCGGGCGGACAGCCGTCGAGGCCATAGTCGGGTGAGCCCAGCACGCAAACCGCCTCCGCCAGATGGCGCACCAGCGGCAGCCCGCAGGTCTGGCCGATCAACAGGGCGGGATCGCGCCAGGCCGGTAGGAGCTCGCGCCCACGCTCCAGCCGCGCCGGGGCGGCGAGGCCGTGATCGCGAAGCGCCTCGCGCAGGAGGGACCAGAAGCGGTCGGTCTCGCTCCGCACCTCCGGCCAGTCATACATCGGCAGGAAAGCGAAGCCTGCGGGTTTGACGGAGGAAGAGGACACGCGGTGCCTGTCTGCTGGGAACAGTCGGAGAGGTGACGACGGGACCTTAGGAAGCAAGCCGGGGAGAGGCAACCCGCCCGCAACACTGTAAAACGGCGCGGGATCCTGCAGAAACGACAACGGGGAGCCGATGTGGCTCCCCGTCGTGCAGTCCGTGCCGCAAGCGGCTCAGAACTTGTAGCTGACGCCGAACCGGACCTGGTTGTTGTCCAGACGGGTCCTGTAGGTCTGGCCGCCGAGCCCGAACTTCGTGGTACCGTAGTCCTGGTACTGGTATTCCAGGCGCGCCGTGATGTTCTCGGTGACGGCACCTTCGACACCGGCACCCAGCGTCCAGCCGATACGCGCCACGCTCTTGGAGGCGCCGTTTGCCCGGACATCCACATCGGCAATGGCAAGACCACCGGTACCGAAGACCAGGAAGCGGTCGAAGGCCCAGCCGGCGCGCGCGCGCACCGTGCTGTTCCAGTCGCTGCTGGTCTTGTAGTTGACGCCGGCAACCGTGCGCGACTTGTCGATGGCGCTGAGGCTGAAGTCAGCTTCGGCACCGACCAGGAAGTTCGGCGAAACCATATAGTTGTAGCCGGCGTGCACACCGCCGGTCACACCGTTGTCGCGGGTGTTGAAACGACCGGTCACCGCATTGGTGGTGCGGAAATCGGACCAGTTCCATCCGAGATGCCCACCGAAGTAGAACCCCGACCAATCGAACCGTCCGGCCGGAGCCGGGTCCGCATAGGTGTAGCTCTGAACGGGCTGCGGAAGGTCGGCCGCGAATGCCGGGCCACTCGCCGCAAGGGCGGCGGCCGCAGCAAAACCGGCAGCAGCTAGACGCTTCATGTGAATACTCCAGTTACGCGTTGATCAATCAGACATGCAGGCGCGCACGCAGCACATGTCCGGCCCCCCAACGAACAAGTTATGGAGGCGAAATGTGGCGATGCCCGTAACGAAATGAGGAGATCCCGTGGCAGCGGTCGATTTTTTGGCGACGTGGTAACCAATTGGTTACCTTGGGGGATCGATAGATTTCACCAGGGGAGCGGACATGACGGACGGTCTCCGCCGCCCACGCGGTGCCCCCGTATCAGACCCGAAACGTCCGCCGGAAGCAACCGTTTGCTGGCGGGTGGCTATCCCCGGACGCAGGGCAGCATCCCGCATGCCGGGCTTTTCATCTGCAGCCGAATACATATATAGGGCAGGCTTCAGGCAGGCAGCAGGTTGGCAGTCGAGCCGGGCTCCGCAAGGCGCCGCACTGCCCTGCCGACCAAGCACGCTCGCACGTCAGTTCACCTCTCAACCGGGTGTCACAGCTTCATGCTCATCGACTATGTCAGCCTCGTCGGGGGTCTCGTCGTTCTGATCGTCGCCGGCGACGTTCTGGTTCGGGGGTCGGTGAGCGTTGCGGAACGGTTGGGCATTCCCACCCTGGTGATCGGACTGACCATCGTCGCCTTCGGCACCAGCGCGCCGGAACTCGTCATCTCGCTCAGCGCCGCCCTGGACGGTCTGTCCGGCATTGCCATCGGCAATGTCGTCGGTTCGAACGTTGCCAATGTGCTGGCCGTTCTCGGCCTGCCGGCGCTGTTCGCCGCGACCTCCTGCGACGAGAATGGCGCGGTGCGCAACTCGGTCTTCATGGTCGCGGTCAGCGCCATCTTCATCGGCATGTGCTTCTACAGCCCGATCTCGCGGATCGACGGCGGGATCCTGTTGCTGCTGCTGGCTCTTTTCCTCTGGGAGTCCGTCCGCGCCACCCGCAAGCACCGGGCCCAGAATGTCGGCGCCGCAGCGGTTGCCGATGCCGACGGCGAGCTGCCCTTCGACGAGGTGGAAGGTGTCCCCGACAATATCGGTCTCGCGGTTCTCTTCATCCTTCTCGGCCTGATCGGCCTGCCGCTCGGCGCCCATTTCACCATCGAGGGCGCCTCGTCGCTGGCCCGGAGCTGGGGCGTGTCCGACGCGGTGATCGGCCTCACCGTCGTCGCGCTCGGCACATCGCTGCCGGAACTGATGACCTCGCTGATGGCCGCGATTCGCGGCCACGCTGCGGTGGCGCTCGGCAATGTGATCGGCTCGAACGTTTTCAATCTGGTCGCGATCATCGGCATCACCTCCATCGTCGTGCCGCTGCAGGTGCCGGAGGAAGTGCTGCGCTTCGACCTGTGGGTGATGTTTGCCTGCGCCCTTCTCGTGCTGGCCTTCGCCGCGTTCAGGATCACGATCCGCTGGCCCGCCGGCCTGCTCCTCAGCGCCCTTTATGTCCTCTATATTTTCATCGTGTTCCAGACCGGCAAGATCGCCTGATCGGACCTTGCCGAAATCGCGTAAGCTGCGCTGACGTTCGTTCCGTTCGATATCCAGCGAGTCGCCATGCCCGTCTCCCAGAGCCCCGCAGAGACACCCCCAGAGACACCCTCAGAGCTCCCCTCAGGGACACCGGCAGATCCCGCGCAGCCCGTCGCCCTGGTGACGGGCGCGGCCTTGCGAATCGGTCGGGCCATCGCCGAGGACCTTTCGGCCAACGGCTTCCGCCTGGCGATCCATGCCCACCGCTCGCTGTCGGAGGCAGAAGCGCTGGCGAGGAACATCGCCGAACGCGGCGGCAGCGCCTGCATCGTCTCCGGCGACCTGACCCGGCCGGAAACGCCGCAGCGGATCATGGCGGCCGCCCGCGCACAGCTTGGCCCCGTCCGCCTGCTGGTCAACAGCGCCTCGATCTTCGAGAAGGACGAGATCGGCGGCCTGGAGATAGACCGCTATGAAAAGCACATGGCGATCCACACCCGCGCGCCGATCTTCCTGACCCAGGAGATGGCCAACGCCCTGCCGGACGGCATGAACGGCCTCGTCGTCAACATCATCGACCAGCGGGTCTGGAAGCTGACGCCGCAGTTCTTCTCCTACACCCTGTCCAAGGCGGCGCTGTGGACAGCGACGCAGACGCTGGCGCAAGGGCTCGCCCCGCGCATCCGCGTCAACGGCATCGGCCCCGGCCCGACGCTCGCCAACACCCGCCAGCAGCCGTCCGACTTTGCCCGCCAGGCCGAGGCCGTGCTGCTGCGACGCGGCCCCGGCCTCGACGAGTTCGGCCGAACGATCCGCTATCTCTGGGACACGCCCTCGATCACCGGCCAGATGATCGCGCTCGACGGCGGTCAACATCTTGCCTGGGAAACCCCGGACGTCGTAGGCATGGAGGAATGACCGGACGCAAGAACGACACCCCACCCGAGGACGACGACCTGCCAGAGGCGTTCGACCTCGACGATACCGAGGACGGTGACGGCGCGGGCGAAGGCACTGGGGAAGACACTGGGGAAGACACTGGCGCGACCGCCGGCGGGCGCGCGCCCCTGCCCGTGTTCGAGGCGGAACCCTCCCCGCTCGGACCCGAGGCGCGCGGCGTCGACGTCATCTCGCATGCCGTGCGACGGCTGCCGCTGGGACCGGGCGTCTACCGGATGCTCGACGAGGAGGGCACGGTCCTCTATGTCGGCAAGGCGCGCTCGCTGAAGAAGCGGGTGACCAGCTACCCCCGCCTGCAGGGCCAGTCCAACCGCATCCTGCGGATGATCATGGCGACCGCCTCGATGGAGTTCGTGACGACGCGCACGGAAACCGAGGCGCTGCTGCTCGAGGCCAACCTGATCAAGCGCCTGCGGCCGCGCTTCAACGTGCTGCTGCGCGACGACAAATCCTTCCCCTACATCCTCGTCACTGGCGACCACGAGGCCCCTGCCCTCGTCAAGCATCGCGGCGCCCGCCGCCGCAAGGGCAGCTATTTCGGCCCCTTCGCCTCGGCCGGCGCGGTCAACCGGACGATCAACGCGCTGCAGAAGGCGTTCCTGATCCGCAACTGCTCCGACAGCTATTACGCCAATCGCAGCCGCCCCTGCCTGCTCTACCAGATCAAGCGCTGCGCCGGCCCCTGCACCGGCGAGATCGAGCCGGAGGATTATGCGGGCCTGGTCGCGGAGGCGAAGTCCTTCCTGTCCGGCCGCAGCCAGATGGTGAAGAAGGATCTCGCCCGGCAGATGGAAGCGGCGGCGGAAACGCTCGATTTCGAGCGCGCGGCCGTCTATCGCGACCGCCTTTCCGCCCTCTCGCACATCCAGTCGCACCAGGGTATCAACCCGCAGAACGTGGAGGAGGCGGACGTCTTCGCCATCCACGAGGACGGCGGGCAATACTGTATTCAGGTGTTCTTCTTCCGCACCGGCCAGAACTGGGGCAACCATGCCCTGTTCCCGCGCGCCGACCGATCGCTCGGCGTTGCCGAGGTGCTGGAGAGCTTCCTCGCCCAGTTCTACGACGACAAGCCGGTGCCGCGGCTGGTGCTGCTGTCGCACGAGATCGAGGAACGCGCGCTGCTCGCCGCCGCCCTGTCGGAGAGCGCCGGCCACAAGATCGAGGTGGCGGTGCCGCAGCGCGGCGAGAAACGGGAACTGGTCGAGCACGCGCTGAAGAACGCCCGCGAGGCGCTTGGCCGCCGGCTGGCCGAGACCAGCAGCCATGCCCGCCTGCTCAAGGGCGTCGGCGAGGCCTTCGGCCTCACCGCAACGCCGCGCCGCATCGAGGTCTATGACAACTCCCACATCATGGGCACCAACGCCGTCGGCGGCATGATCGTCGCCGGCCCCGAGGGCTTCGCCAAGGGCCAGTACCGCAAGTTCAACATCCGCTCGCAGGATCTCGTTCCGGGCGACGACTACGGCATGATGCGCGAGGTGCTGACGCGGCGCTTCTCGCGGCTGCTCAAGGAGCATGCCGACGAGCGCAAGGCGGCAACGCCCGCTCCCGAGGCGGCGGCGACGGACGAGGAGACGGTCGAGGACAGCGGCGCGCTGCCGGCCTGGCCGGACCTCGTCTTCATCGACGGCGGCCTGGGACAGCTCAACGCGGCACGCGAGACGCTGAGCGCGCTCGGCATCGAGGACGTGCCGCTGGTCGGCATCGCCAAGGGGCCGGACCGGGATGCGGGGCGGGAGAAGTTCTTCATTCCCGGCAAGCCGTCCTTCATGCTGCCGGAGCGCGATCCGGTGCTCTATTTCGTCCAGCGCCTGCGCGACGAGGCGCATCGCTTCGCCATCGGCACGCACCGGGCGCGGCGCAAGAAGGACATTACCCGCAACCCGCTCGACGAGATCGCCGGCATCGGTCCTGCCCGCAAGCGCGCCCTGCTGCGCCACTTCGGCACCGCCAAGGCCGTCTCCAAGGCCGGGATCGACGATCTGATGGCGGTGGATGGCGTGTCGGAATCGGTCGCGCGCGCGATCTACGACCACTTCCACGAATAGCGCCCGCGCCGCCCAAATCTGTGCAAAACCGCTCCTGCCGGTCTGGCAGGTGGCGGCAAGCCGCCATGATGCGAAAAGCCCAGCGGGCGATTCCCTGTCACCACCAGCCTTGTTCGGACCCATGGCGAAGCTCTATTTCAGCTACTCCTCGATGAATGCCGGCAAGTCGACGATCCTGCTGCAGGCGGCCTACAATTATCGCGAACGCGGCATGGCCGCCCTGTTGCTGACGGCGGCGCTCGACGACCGGGCGGGGCGCGGACGCATCGCCTCGCGCATCGGGCTTGCGGCCGAGGCGGATCTGTTCGAGGCGACCACCGACCTTGCCGCCCATATCCGCCCCCGCCGCAGCGAGGGGCCGCTCGACTGCGTCTTCGTCGACGAGGCGCAGTTCCTGACCGAGGCGCAGGTGTGGCAGCTCGCCTCCGTCGCCGACGACATGGGCATCCCGGTGATGTGCTACGGCCTTCGCACCGACTTCCAGGGGCGCCTGTTCCCCGGCAGCGCCGCCCTGCTGGCGCTGGCCGACACCCTGCGCGAGGTCAAGACGATCTGCTGGTGCGGCCGCAAGGCCACCATGGTCGCGCGGCTGGATGGCTCGGGCCGGATCGTCGAACAGGGCGAGCAGGTGGTCATCGGCGGCGAGGACCGCTATGTCTCCCTGTGCCGGCGGCACTGGTCGCGGCGGCAACTGTCGCATGAAGGCGGCCACGGCGCCGCGACGAACGAGGGGGCGGACGGCGCCTGACGGCGGCACAGGACACGGCCATGACACCGCATGCGCGGCACGGTGAGGGAAGGACGGACAATGGTTTTCGGGAAACTCTTCGGCGGACTTTTCGGCGGTGGCGACAAGGCCCCGGCGGCCTCGCGCCACCAGACGCAGGAATACAAGGGCCACCTCATCACCCCGGCGCCGACCGCGCGTGACGGCCAGTGGCAGGTCGCGGGCTCGATCTGCCGCACCTTCGAGGACGGCGAGACCAAGACTCACGACTTCATCCGCGCCGATCTGATGCCGAGCGAGGAACAGGCGGCGGAGTTCGCCGCGCGCAAGGCCCGCCAGATCATCGACGAGCAGGGCGACCGCCTGTTTGGCTGAACGCGTCTCGCCGGGCCGCAGCGCCTATCGGCCCTGCGAGCGGAAGTCTTCCAGCCGCTGGATCTGCCGGCCGTTCAGGTCGAAATTCTCCGGCGAAAGCCAGGCCTCGAACGCGGCGCGCAGGCGCGGCCATTCGCTGTCGAGGATCGAGAACCAGGCGGTGTCGCGGTTGCGGCCCTTGTAGATCATCGCCTGGCGGAACGTGCCCTCGTAGGAGAAGCCGAGACGCCCGGCGGCGCGCCGCGACGGCGCGTTGAGCGCGTCGCATTTCCACTCGTAGCGGCGATAGCCGAGCTCGTCGAACACCCGCCGCATCATCAGATACATCGCCTCGGTGGACTGCACGCTGCCCTGCATCAAGGGCGAGAAGTTGATGTGCCCGACCTCGATGACGCCGTTGGCCGGGTCGATCCGCAGATAGCTGGCGACCCCCAGTTCGCGGCCGGTCGCCGCGTCCACCACCACATGGAACAGCGGATCCTCCCCGGAATAAGTCGCCTCGGCAAAGCGCTGGAACTCGTCCTCGGTCTCGCTGGGGCGGTAGCCGAGATAGGTCCAGTTGCGCCCCTCCCGATCCTCCCGATAGGCCTGAAAAAGACCGGGCGCATGGCGCGGCTCAAAAGGCTCAAGACGGCAGGCCCTGCCTCCCATCGCCGCGCGCGGCGGCCTTGGACGCGCCGTCCAGCCCGCAACCTCCGGCCCGATCGCCTGCCCGAATTCGTTCCGCCGCTCGATCATTCCAACGCCCCGCCACCTGTCTGGACCGCACCCAGATATACCGCGCCCGCACACCCGTGCGAGCACCGCCCGCACGCAGTTTCACGGCACCGGTGAGAGGCTTGCAAGGCCCTGCGGCACCGAGGGCCGATTGACGCGATGGGGTCCGCATGCTTCAAGGACCAGAGCAATCCCTGCCACTCATGCAGTGCGAGACCCTGAAGCGACATGTCTCAATCCCATGTCTGGAGCCTTCCCAACATCCTGACCTACGGCCGCATCCTTGCGGTGCCCGCGGTCATGATCTGCTTCTATTTTCCCGGCCATGGCCCGCGCTGGATCGCCCTCGGCATCTTCATCGTCGCCGCGATCACGGATTTCTTCGACGGCTACCTGGCCCGCGCCTGGCAGCAGCAGTCGCGCCTCGGCCAGATGCTCGACCCCATCGCCGACAAGCTGCTGGTCGCCGTGTGCCTGCTGCTGCTGGCCGGTCGGGGCGACATCGCCGGCTGGTCGATGATCGCTGCCGCGATCATCCTGTGCCGGGAGATCCTGGTGTCGGGCCTGCGCGAATTTCTGGCGGAACTGCGGGTCAGCGTGCCGGTGACCAGGCTCGCCAAGTGGAAGACGACGGTCCAGCTTGTCGCCATGGCCTTCCTGTTGGCCGGCCCGGCCGGCGAGGCCGTGCTTCCCGGCACCCAGTTGCTCGGGCTGATCGCCCTGTGGATCGCCGCCCTGCTGACGCTATATACGGGCTACGACTATTTCCGGGCCGGCATCGGCCATCTGGTGCGGGACTGAACCGCAAGCCGGCGCGAGGACGGAGCACGCCATGCAACTGCGCTATTTCGCCTGGGTCCGCGAGCGCATCGGTCTCGATGCCGAGACCGTGGATCTGCCGGGCGACGTCGCCACCGTCGCCGATCTGCTCGACTGGCTCGCCTCCCGCGACGAGGGCTATGCCAGCGCCTTTGCCGAGCGGGAGATCATCCGCGTCGCCCTCGACCAGGAGCATGCCGAGCACGACGCGCCGCTTGCCGGCGTGTGCGAGGCGGCTTTCTTCCCGCCGATGACCGGCGGCTGAGGCAGCCATGACTGGCACACCGAAGCCGCTCCAGGCCCCCCCGCCGCCGGTGGACGTCCGCATCCAGAGCGGCGATTTCGACGTAGCCGCCGAGATCGAACGGCTGCGGCAGAGCCATCCGAACATCGGCGCCGTCGTCACCTTCACCGGCCTGTGCCGCGACGAGGGCGGGCGCCTCGCCGCGCTGGAACTCGAGCACTATCCCGGCATGGCCGAGGCGGAGATCACCCGCATCGCCCGTGAGGCCTGCGCCCGCTGGCCGCTCGACGGGCTGACGGCGATCCACCGCCACGGCCGCATCGAGCCCGGCGGCAACATCGTGCTCGTCGTCGCCGCCTCCCGCCATCGCCGCGCCGCCTTCGAGGCGGCCGAGTTCCTGATGGACTATCTCAAGACCCGTGCTCCGTTCTGGAAGAAGGAGCACCTGAAGGACGGCAGCAGCGGCACCTGGGTCGATGCCCGCGACAGCGACACGCGCGACGCCGACCGCTGGAAGGCTTGACCTGCCGCCGATAAGGGAGGATGTCTTGCCTATTCGTGGCAGACATGCCCCCCTCCCCAACAGGCGCGCCCCGCATTGATCCGGGGCCTGCGACCGGACCGCTCATGACCTCCACAGCAACGCCCGTCGCGACGCTCGACGGCCCGCGCCATGGCCTCGGCTTCAAGGAATTCGTCGCCATCGTCGCGGCGCTGATGGCGCTGAATGCCCTCGCCATCGACGTGATGCTGCCCGCGCTCGGCGACATCGGCCGGGCCTTTGCCATCACCGATCCCAACGAACGCCAGAAGATCGTCATCGTCTATCTGATCGGCTTCGGCTGCGCGCAACTGGTCTGCGGCCCGCTGTCCGACCGCTTCGGCCGCCGTCCCGTCCTGCTTGGCGGACTGGCGCTCTATGCCGCCGCCGGCCTGTTCAGCGTCGTCGCCGCCTCAATGGACCAGATGCTGCTCGCCCGCCTGCTGCAGGGCATCGGCTGCGCCGCCCCGCGCGTGGTGGCGGTGTCGGCGGTGCGCGACTGCTATTCCGGCGCGCGCATGGGCAGGGTCATGTCGCTCGTCATGATGGTGTTCATGAGCGTGCCGATCATCGCCCCGTCCATCGGCCAGGTGATCCTCCTTGTCGCGCCCTGGCGGGCGATCTTCCTGATGCTGACTTTCGGCGGCTTCGCCATGCTCGGCTGGTGCGCGCTGCGGCTGCGCGAGACGCTTCCCGTGGAGGAGCGCCGGCCGCTTTCGGTCTCCACCGTTCTCGGCGCCTATCGCGCCACGCTCGCCACGCGGGTGACCTTCGGCTACATGCTGGCGACGACGCTGATTTTCGGGGCGCTGTTCTCGTTCATCGCCTCGGCTCAGCAGGTCTTCGTCGACCTGTTCGGCCTCGGCCCGGCCTTTCCGCTGGTCTTCGCCCTGATGGGTCTGGCGCTCGCCGCCGCGTCCTTCCTCAGCGCCTCCCTGGTCGAGCGCATCGGCCTGCGCCCGCTCTCGCATTGGGCCCTGGTCGCCTATGCCCTGCTCAACATCATTCAGGTGATCGCCGCGCTGACCCTCGGCTCCAACGTCTTCGTCTTCACCTCTCTGCTGGTGCTCGGCATCTTCTCCTTCGGACTGATCGGCCCGAGCTTCAACGCCATCGCCATGGAACCGGTCGGCCACATCGCCGGCGCCGCCTCGGCCCTGCTCGGCTTCGTCACCACCAGCGGCGGCGCCGCACTCGGCTTTCTCGTCTCCAGCCGCTTCGACGGCTCGGTGCTGCCGTTGACCCTCGGCTTCGCCTGCTTCGCGCTGTCGGGCCTTGCCGTCGTCGCCTGGACCGAACGCGGGCGGATGTTCGCCGTCTAGCCCCCCTTCAAAGGCAAAAGGGCGACCCGCCGGCCGCCCTTCGCAGTGTCGCTCGCTGAGGAGTACCTGACGGTCTCAGCCGGCGGCTGCGACCTTCACCGCCGCCTTTGGCTGCACTTCGAGGTGATAGTCTTCCATCAGGGTCTTGGTGATCGGATGGACCGTGAACGTATACGGCCCGACCTCGGACACCGGGGTCACTTCCGCCGCCGTGCCGGTGAGGAAGCAGGCCTCGAAGCCCGCCATCTCCTCCGGCAAGATCGCCCGCTCGATCACCTCGAAGCCGCGCCGCTTGGCCAGGTCGATGACCGTGCGGCGGGTGATGCCGTCGAGGAAGCAGTCCGGCTTGGGCGTGTGGATCTTGCCGTCCTTCACGAAGAAGACATTGGCGCCGGTCGCCTCGGCCACCTGGCCGCGCCAGTCCAGCATCAGGGCGTCGGCATAGCCTTTGCGCTCGGCCTCGTGCTTGGAGATCGTGCAGATCATGTAGAGGCCGGCCGCCTTGGAGCGCGAGGGCGCGGTCATCGGGTCCGGACGGCGATAGGCCGCCATGTCGAGACGAATGCCCTTCAGCCGCTCTTCCGGCTTGAAGTAGCTCGGCCATTCCCAGGCGGCGATCGCCAGGTGGATGGTGTTGGACTGGGCCGACACGCCCATCATCTCGCTGCCGCGCCAGGCCACCGGGCGAACATAGGCATCGACCAGATTGCCCTTTGCCAGCAGCTCCCGCGTCGCCTGGTTGATGGTCTCGGCGCTGTAGGGGATCTCGAAGCCGAGGATCCGGGCCGACTCGTGCAGGCGCTCGGTGTGCTCGCCCAGCTTGAACACCTCGCCGCCATAGGCGCGCTCGCCCTCGAAAACGCTGCTGGCATAATGCAGGCCGTGGCTCAGTACGTGGAGCTTGGCTTCGGCCCAGGGCACGAACACGCCATCATACCAGATGTGGCCTTCGCGTTGGTCAAAGGGCAACTGCGCCATATGAACTACTCCCGAAACAGGCAACGGGCTCGGTCCCGTTTGCGTTTGCGTTGTGTTTGAATGAGATGCCGGTCCGCCGGCACCGTCACGACTGCAATATGCTTCCGCCTCGCGGCTTTGCGCGGCCCGCCAACTGTTTGTATGGTGACGGGCCCCTCGGCGCCTGACCACGCGCGACACCGGAGTCGCACGCCTGGCCCGGAAAGCCACGGTCTGCAGCGCCGATGGACAACATCTACCATGCTTGAACGGCGATGACGTACGATCGTTTCGCAGCAGACTGGATACGTGTAACAATCAGTCGGAAATAAGTCAATATGGCTGACGTAAATTTCTCGCAGGACTCGGACGAGGGGCAGCCGGCCCCTGCGATGGCGATCCCGATCGACCTCATCGAGCTGCTGTTCTTCGCCTATCGCGACTTCACGGCGGACCCGGACGCGGCGCTGGCCGAATTCGGGTTCGGCCGGGCCCATCACCGCGTGCTGCATTTCGTCAACCGCAATCCGGGCCTGCGGGTCACCGACCTGCTGGCGATCCTCAAGATCACCAAGCAGAGCCTTGCCCGGGTGCTGAAACAGTTGGTCGAGGAAGGCTATATCCTACAGGAGCCGGGACCGCAGGACCGGCGCGAGCGCCTGCTCTTCGCCACGGCCAAGGGCGAGGAACTGGCCGCGCGCCTCACCGACCTGCAGGCCCGCCGCATCCGCCGCGCGCTCGCCGCAATGCCGCCGGAGAGCCACGATATTGCCCGGCAGTTCCTGTATCATATGATCGATCCGGATCAGCGCGGCGATGTCGCCCGGCTGATCGACAGCCAGATCCCAACGAGGTAGGCCCGTGACGCTGGACAGCACCGAGACCCAGGCAGACGGCACGCCGCCGGTGGCGGGTGTGCAGGATGACGCGCCGCACCTGCTCCTGGTCGACGACGACACCCGCATCCGCACCCTGCTCAAGCGCTTCCTTGCCGAGCACGGCTTCCGCATCACCGTCGCCGCCTCCGCCGCCGAGGCGCGCCGGCGGATGAACGGGCTGGCCTTCGACCTCCTCGTGGTCGACGTGATGATGCCGGGCGAAAGCGGACTGGAACTGGCCGCCGACCTGCATGCCCGCTCCGACGTGCCGATCCTGATGCTGACCGCCCGGTCCGACGCCGCCGACCGGATCGCCGGGCTGGAGGCGGGTGCCGATGATTACCTTGTGAAGCCGTTCGAGCCGCGCGAACTGTTGCTGCGCATCCGCGCGATCCTGCGCCGCCGCTCCGCCACCGATGTCGCCGTGCCGACCGACATCCGCTTCGGCCCCTATGTCTTCGACCCGGCCCGCCGCGAGTTGCGGCGCGGCGACGAGATCATCCGCCTGACCGACCGGGAGAAGGAGATCCTCGTCCTCTTCACCGAAAAGCCCAACGAGACCGTGCCGCGCACCGAGATCGTCGGCGACGACAGCGGCCTTGGCGAGCGCACGGTCGACGTGCAGATCAACCGGTTGCGCCGCAAGATCGAGACGGATCCCGGCAACCCGCTCTATCTGCAGACCGTGCGCGGCATCGGCTACCGGCTCGTATGCGATTGAAACAGGCGTTTCGCGGCGCCCTCGCCCGCCTCCCGAAGCTTCCCGTTCCCGGCGTGCTGCGCCGGGCCGGCGCGCTTGTGGCAACGCCGTATCAGGCGCTGGCGCGCGCGCTCTACCGGCGCATGCCGAAGGGGCTGTTCACCCGCACCCTGCTGATCATCGTCATCCCGCTGGTGGTGATGCAGGCGGTGCTCGCCTTCGTGTTCCTGGAACGGCACTACAACCTCGTCACCCAGCGCCTGTCGGACGCCGTCGTCCGCGACATCTCGCTGATCGTCCGCCTGACGGAGAGCAGCACCGGCGAGGAAGAGTTCCAGCGCCTCGCCCAGATGGCGCGGAGCGACCTTGGCCTTGCCATCACCCTGCTGCCGCCGGAGCCGCTGCCGCCGCCCCGCCCCAAGCCCTTCTTCGACATCGTCGACCGCTACCTGTCGCAGCAGGTCGCCGCGCGGATCGGCAAACCCTTCTGGATCGACACGGTCGGCCGCTCCAGCTTCGTGGAACTGCGCATCAAGCTGGAGAACGGCGTGCTGCGCGTGATCGCCCGCCGCAGCCAGACTTATGCCTCCAACTCGCATTTCTTCATCGTCTGGATGGTCTCGACCTCGCTCGTCCTCGTTGTCATCGCGCTGCTGTTCCTGCGCAACCAGACCCGCCCGGTCGAGCGCCTCGCCACCGCCGCGGAGAGCTTCGGCAAGGGGCGCCCGATCGAGGATTTCCGACCCAGCGGCGCACGCGAGGTGCGCCGCGCCGCCCAGGCCTTCATCGAGATGCGGCGGCGCATCGAGCGCCAGATCGAGCAGCGCACCACGATGCTCGCCGGTGTCAGCCACGACCTGCGCACGGTGCTGACGCGCTTTCGCCTGCAGCTCGCGCTGTTCCCCGCCAGCGAGGAAGTGCGCGCCCTGCAGCGTGATGTCGACGAGATGAAAACGATGCTGGAGGACTATCTCGCCTTCGCCCGCGGCGAGGGCGACGAACAGGCGCAGCCCACCGATATCGGCCTGATGTTCGAGGAACTGGAGGCGGAGGCGGAGATCCTCGGCGCGGCGGTGTCCTCGCATCTGCAAGGTCCGCCCGAGGTGACGCTGCGGCCCAACGCCTTCAAGCGGGCGCTCACCAACCTTGTGACCAATGCCGCCAGGCACGGCGACAGGCTGAACATCGACGGCCGCAACGCCGATGGCTGGCTGACGATCACCATCGAGGACGACGGCCCCGGCGTGCCGGTCGAGGAACGGGAGAACGTCTTCCGTCCGTTCTACCAGCTCGACCACGCACGCAATCGCGACAGCGGCGGCAGCGGCCTTGGCCTCGCCATCGCCCGCGACATCGTCCGCGCCCATGGCGGCGACATCGTGCTGGGCGAAAGCGAGACCCTGGGCGGCCTGCGCGCCCGCGTCCGGATCCCGGTTTAGCTCAGCGGCCCGTCCCGGCGGGCTCCGCTACCAGATATCCCAGCACCGCGCGCTTCAGACGCAGTGTCAGCCCGTTGATGTCCTTCTCCCCCGCCTCGATTGCCGCGCTCGACAATCCGTGGCACAGCGCGACGAGGTCGAAGGCCACGGATTCCGCATCGGCGATCCCGTGCCCGGCCAGCACATCCGCTACAATGTTCCGCAACTCTCCCTTGAGCTCTCGGGTTTCTGCATCGACCGGAAGCTCCGCCTCGACACGTTCCAGTGCCCGGGCAAGTTCAGGGCGGGTGAGATGGTGCTCGAGAGCGGCCGCCACCATGAGTTCCACCGTCGAAGCCAGACTTTCCTCACGTCCGAGATCCGCCGCCCGGCGCATGGTCAGAACCATATCGCGTCGCAGGCCGCGGATCAGTTCGGCGAGGATCGCCTCCTTGCCGGGGAAATACTGGTAGAGCGAGCCCACCGAGACGCCCGCCCGCTCCGCAACCCGGTTGGTGGTCAGGGCGTGGCTTCCCTCGGCCTCCAGAATGCGAGCAGCGGCCTCAAGAACGGCCGCGCATGTCGCTTTGCTGCGCGTCTGAAGCGGAGTTTTGCGCGGTCTGAGTTCCGGCTCGGTCATGGCGCCCAATGCGAGTGTGAATGTGAGCAATTATTCGCATAATTGGGGCGACACGCGAAGCGATTTCCCCTCACCCGGACCACGCAGATGAGAAACCCCTTCAACCTTGCCTCCCGCACCGTTCTCGTGACCGGCGGCTCCCGCGGCATCGGACTGGAGCTGGTGCGCCAGTTGCTCGCCCGAGGTGCCTGCGTCCTTGCAACCGCGCGCGACATCACACCGCTCGACGATCTGGCCCAGGCGCATCCCGGCAGGCTCGACGCCTTCGCCGCCGACCTCGGCCGCACCGAGGGCGTTCGCGCCCTCGCCGATTGGGTGGCCACCCGCCATCCCGATTGCAGCGTCCTGATCAACAATGCCGCGATCATGCTGCATCAGCAGCTTGCCGCCGCTCCGCCCGCCTATCTCGACGAGATCGCCCGCGAAACCGCGGTCAACCTTGTGGCTCCCGCTCAACTGGCGACCGCCCTCCTGCCCCTGCTGGCACGCCACCCGTCTGCGGCCATCGTCAACGTCACCTCGGGCCTTGCCGTTGCGCCCAAGAAAGACGCCCCGGTCTATTGTGCCACCAAGGCCGGTCTGCGCAGCTTCACGCGTGCCTTGCGGGACCAGTGCCATGCAGCAAACCGCCGGATCCTCGTCAGCGATGTCGTGATGACGCTGGTCGATACCGGCCTGTCACGTGCCTCCGCCGCCCGAAAATACCCGCCCGCACGCGCGGCCGCCGACCTGCTGCGTGGAGTGGAGGCAGGTCGGGAGGAGATCTGGATCGAGAAGGCCCGGCTGCTGAGGATCGTTCACCGGATCTCTCCCGCCTTCGCCTATCGGCTCCTTCGGAACCGCTGACGGACCGGCCGATACCGCGCCGGACACCCCCATTCTGCGGGAGCACCAGATGAGTCGAGACGGCTTCTTGCTTCAGTTTCTGCGCAAACCGCGGCAGGTCGCCGCCCTTGCCCCATCCTCCCGCGCCCTTGCGAAAGCGATGGTCGAGCAGGTGCCGCACCGGGCGAAACGGATTGCCGAGCTCGGCCCGGGAACGGGTGTCTTCACGCGATGCCTGGTCGACCACGGCATCGCCGAGCAGGACCTGACGCTGTTCGAGATCAATCCCCGTTTCGCGGACCTGCTTGCCCACCGCTTTCCGCGAGCCGTGCTGCACCGTCTGCCGGCCCAGGAACTGGCAGGGGTTGCCGGAGGTCCCTTCGACGCGGTCGTCTCCGGCCTGCCGCTGCTGTCGATGACCGCTGGCGAGCAGGAGGCAATCCTGGATGCTGCGTTCGCGCGGCTGGCGCCGGACGGCACCTTCATCCAGTTCACCTACGGCCCTGCCTCTCCCGTCCGTCGCGGGATATGCGGGAAGCTCCAGCTCACCTTCACGCGCACGCGCAGGATCTGGGCCAACCTGCCGCCGGCAACCGTCTATGTGTTCCGCCGGGCGAGGGTTCCCGCCCGCATCCTCGACATGGAGCCGGCGGCGGACGCCTGGACCACGAGGTGTCTGGAGCCGACCTAGGGTCAGGACCCATTCATATGACGACAATGGCGTTCGATAGACCAAGACCTGCAAGGAGAAGCCCGCAGAAGCGGGGTCGCCCCCCGGTCAAGGGCTTCGACGCGGCAGGTCGCCGGTCTATCGGACGTCCTGCGGATCGTCCCGACCTGCACGGGCTACTTTGTCGCAAGGCCTTGAAAGACTTTATGTCTTCCTGCGGCCCTGCTTCGCGTATCCGCGCACGTCAGGACGACCATTGCGGCCATATTAATGGGTCCTGACCCTAGAACAGCCGGCCGCCGAGCGGCACCTCCTGCTCGGGCGCCAGCAGAACGACCTCGCCATCGGCATCGGGCACCCCGAGCGTCAGGACTTCCGACATCATCGGGCCGATCTGGCGCGGCGGGAAATTCACCACCGCCAGCACCTGCCGGCCGATCAGGCCTTCCGGCGTGTAATGGCGGGTGATCTGGGCGCTGGACTTCTTGAGCCCGATCTCGGCTCCGAAATCGATCACCAGCTTGATCGCCGGCTTGCGCGCCTGCGGAAACGGCGCTGCCTCGACAATGCGGCCGACGCGGATATCGACCTTGAGGAAATCGTCAAAGGAAAGGACCGGCGAAGCGGCCGCGTGGTCTTGCGTCATGATGGGTGATGTCCTGAACGACAAAAGGCGGGAGTGTGAAAACCCGCGCGAGCCTTTCGGCCGGCGCGGCGGTGCGGCGCTCCCGCCACTCTAGTCGTCAGGCAGCGCTCGGGGAAGCCCCCGAAGGAGCCGCCGCGTCTTGCGGCCCGTCGGCGCCCGGCGGCGGCGTGTCCTGCCGCGAACCCCGCGTGTGCGCCCGCGACAGCAGCGGCTTCAGGAACCTGCCGACCCGGTCGAGCCGGCCCATCCACACCTCGCCCTCGTCGAGCTGGCGGGCGAGCGCCGACATGGTGCGTGCAAGACCTGGATCCTCGTCGTCCAGCCACACGTCGACGACGCGGCCGAAGGCGACGACCAGCGCCTGCGACATCACCGCCGCCCGCGGACCGGAGGCCGGGATGCCGGCCGCCGTCAGCATCCAGCGCTGCGAGGTCACCGCCTCCCTGTTCAGCTTCAGCGCGAACTGCGGATCGCATCGCACCGCCTTGCGCAGGGCGCGGATCGCATCCCTGTGCGGAGACAGCGCATCGAGGCGGGTCATCAGCACGTCGAACAGGCGCTCGCGCGCCGGCTCGCCCGCCATGTCCGGATCGATGGAATCGAGAACCGTCTGGTCGATGTCGGACAGGAATGCCCTCAGGCAGGCCGTCTTGCCGGGAAACTCCGCGCGCAGCACCGACAGCTTGACGCCCGCCTCGCGCGCGACATCCGCCATCTCGAAGCCGTGCCACCCCCTCTCTCCCAGCAGGGACAGGAAGCTGGAAACGATCTTCTGCCTGGTCTTTGCCGTAGCCATGGGCTCCTCCGGATCACGCGGGACCGCGCTGCGCCACCCCTGCGATGGCCGATCGCGAACACATCCAACGGATGTAGGGACCCGGCACCGGATTTTCGAGCATCAATGCAGGCAATGCGCGGCAGTGCCGCATCGCGCCCGTCGCCCCGTCAGCCGGCAAGCTCCTGCGACCGCTTGCGCGCCGCCGCCACCGCCTTGTCCATCACCGGCTGCAGGCCGCTGTCCGGCTCCATCAGCACGGCAAGCGCGGCCGCGGTCGTTCCGTTCGGAGATGTGACGTTCTGTCGCAGCTCCGCCGCCGGCAGATCGGAGCGATAGAGCAATTCGCCGGCACCGCACACGGTCTGGCGCGCGATGCGCATGGCCAGATCCTCAGGCAGCCCGGCCTTGACGCCGGCCGCCGCCAACGCCTCCACAAGATAGAAGACATAGGCGGGGCCCGAGCCGCTGACGGCGGTCACCGCGTCGATCTGCTCTTCGTGCTCGATCCAGTCGGAGACACCAATCGCCGTCAGCAGCCGGTCGACAGTCGCCCGCTGCGCTCTGTCCGCCCTGTCATTGGCATAGGCGACGCTCATGCCGCGGCCGACCTGGGACGGCGTGTTCGGCATCACCCGCACGATAGCGACGTCGCCGAAGGCCTTGCGGAAGGCCGCGACCGGCGTGCCGGCGGCGACCGAGATCACCAGCGTGTGCGCATCCACCGCCGGCGCCAGACCGGGCAGCACATCGGCCATCACCTGCGGCTTCAGCGCCACCAGCAGCACGCCGGCCTTCAGCCCGTCGGTGACGGCCTCCGCATGGCGGATGCCGGAGGCGGAGACCATCTCGAGAAGCTCCGCCGACGGCTTCGGATCGATCACCAGAATGCTTCCGGCATCGGTCCCGGCGGCAAGCCAGCCGGCCAGCATCGCTCCGCCCATCTTGCCGGCACCGACAAGGACGAGCGGGCGCTCCTTGGAAAAACTCATGCCTCCCCCGCGGTTTCGAACAAGGCGGTGTCGATCGCCTCGGACGCGCTTTTACCGGCCCAGACCACGAACTGGAAGGCCTGGTAGTAGCGCTCGCAGGAGTCGAGCGCGTTGGTGAGCAGTCCCTCGATCTGCTTCGAGGTCGCTTCCGCGCCGCCGGCCAGCAGCAGCGACTGGCGGAAGATCACCACGCCCTCGCGGTTCCACAGGTCGAAATGCCCCATCCACAACTGTTCATTGACCAGCGCGAGCAGGCGCACGACCTCGGTGCGGCGCGGTTCCGGCACCTTGAGATCGAAGGCGCAGGCCAGATGCAGAGCCTCCAGATCCTCCATCCAGGAGAAGGAGACGTGATAGTCGCACCAGTGGCCGGCGACCGAAATCGTGATCTCCTCGTCGCAGGAGCGCTCGAAGGACCAGTCGTTGATGGCGGCGATGTGCTCGATCGTGTCGACGGGGTTGGCGGGCCGTTCGAAGTCGATGTCGATGAGGCTCATGGGGGTTCCTCTCGGCTTGCGGGCCATGCGCGGCGCTGCCGCGGCGCCTGGCCACCATGTCGGTCCGCAGGATGCTTGCCCTGCCGCAAGCGAAAGTCCGCCAGCCGCGATGGCGTTTCATGCCCCTCTGCATCGCCGCCCCGCGAATCTCCGCCTGACTTCAGTATATAGGGAGAACTTAATTCAAGGATATGTTCACTTTTCCTTTACGCTTTTGAAGCTGTGGACGGCGACCGCTCGCCCGGCCGCCGGCTCGCCCCGCAACGGACGCAGGGTGACAGTGTGACCTGATTCGCGAAATGTCAGTCGTCCGCCGCCTTGGCCTTGGCCGAGCGCGGCTTTGCCGCCGACGTCTCCAGCGCGGCGATACGAGCCTCCAGCTCGTCGAGCCGGTCGAGCGCCCGCGCCGCCATGTCCTTGACGACGTCGTGGTCCTCGCGCTTGACCAGGTCCATGTCGGCGAGAAACCGTTCCGCCTGGGCGCGGAATGCCGTCTCCACCTCGCGGCGCGCGCCCTGGGCGACACCGGCCATATCCGTCATCAGCTTGGCGAAATCGTCGAGAACCCGGTTCGGTCCCTGTGTCATGGCCAGTCCTTCCCTGCTGCCGGCCCACCGGGCCGCATATCACTTTCTCCTAGGTAGTGCGCTTTTATGCGCGGCGAAACACCCCAGTCATTCGAACCTGAAGTTCGCCACATCTTGCAGCAGGCACCGAAGGAACGTCAGGTTCAAAGCAGATGACCGGCAAGCGTATGTTTCCAGTGTGGTTTTCGAATCTGAGATGCGTCTGTTCCGGCAGCAACCCGGAGCGCATTTCACATTCGCCACACTGGTGAGGAGAAATCGCCGCAGCCTTGACGCAGGCGGCCGGGACCGGCAACGTCGCGCCGCATGTCCTGCCGGTCCGCCGGCGAGCCGGAGCCCCCATGCCGATCCTTGCCCTGCCCTTTCCCGCCATCGATCCCGTGCTGATCGAGATCGGTCCTTTCGCGATCCGCTGGTACGCGCTCGCCTATATCGCCGGCCTGCTGCTCGGCTGGCGCTACATGCGCGCACTGGTCGCCCGCGACGACCTGTGGGGCCGCACGCCGCGCCCCTCCCTGACCGACATCGACGATTTCGTCGTCTATGCGACCATCGGCACGATCCTCGGCGGGCGGCTCGGCTATGTGCTGTTCTACGCACCGGCCTATTACCTGCAGAACCCGCTGGACATCCTGCAGGTGTGGTCGGGCGGCATGTCCTTCCATGGCGGCTTCCTTGGCGTCGTTCTCGCCATGGTTCTCTTCGCCTGGCGGCGCGGCATTCCGCTGTGGACCCTGTTCGACCTTGCCGGCGCTGTCGCGCCCATCGGCCTGTTCTTCGGGCGCATCGCCAACTTCATCAACAGCGAGCTGTGGGGCCGGGTGACGGATGTGCCCTGGGCCTTCGTCTTTCCCGATGGCGGGCCGGAGCCCCGCCACCCGAGCCAGCTCTATGAGGCAGCGCTCGAAGGGCTGCTGCTGCTCGTCGTCGCGCGCATCGTGCTGCTGCGCGGCGGCTTCCGGCGGCCGGGCCTTGTCGCCGGCGTCTTTGCGCTCGGCTATGGCCTGTCCCGCTCCTTCGTCGAGTTCTTCCGCGTGCCGGACGCGCATATCGGCTATCTCGGGCCGGGCCTGACCATGGGCATCCTGCTGTCGCTGCCGATGATCGCCGCCGGCCTGTGGGCGATCGCCCGCGCCCTGCGCAACCCGCCGGCGGATCGCGCGGCGTGAGCCGGAGCAGTGCCTCCCCTTCCGGCACGGGGCCGCTCGGCGCGCGCATTCGCGCTCTGATCGAGACGGGTGGCCCCCTGTCGGTCTTCGACTTCATGGGCCTGTGCCTCGCCGACCCCGAGCACGGCTATTACATGCGGGCCGAGCCCTTCGGGGCGGATGGCGACTTCATCACCGCGCCGGAAGTCAGCCAGTTCTTCGGCGAACTGGTCGGCGCCTGGGTCGTCGCGGCGCATGCGGCGCTCGGCAGCCCACGCCCCTTTCATCTGGTCGAGCTCGGCCCCGGCCGCGGCACCTTGATGGCCGACATGCTGCGCGTCGCTGCCCTGCGCCCCGCGTTCCGCGAGGCGGCCTCGCTGCATCTCGTGGAGACCAGCCGGCGGCTGCGCGAGATCCAGCGCGCCACCCTGGGCGATGCCTCGGCGACCGCGCTGTGGCACGACCGCATCGCCGATCTTCCGGAAGACGCGCCGCTGGTCGTTGTCGCCAACGAGTTCTTCGACGCCCTGCCGATCCGGCAATACGTCAAGACCGCGCAAGGCTGGCGCGAGCGGGCCGTCGGGCTCGACGAACAGGGCGCGCTGCGCTTTGTCGCCGGCACCGGCAGCCTCGATGCGGCAGAGCTGCCGGCCGGCCTTGCGGGCGCCGCCGAGGGCACGATCCTGGAAACCCAGCCGCTTGCCAATGCGCTGATGGAGGAGCTTGGCGCCCGCATCGCCCGGCAGGGCGGCGTCCTGCTCGCCATCGACTACGGCTACGCCCGCACCGCGCCCGGCGACACGCTGCAGGCCCTGCGCGCCCATCGCCCTGTCGAGGTGCTCGCCGAACCCGGCCGCGCCGATCTCACCGCCCATGTCAACTTCGAGGCGCTGGCCCGCGCTGCCCGCGCAGGCGGACTGCGCCCGCGCGCCCTGACGACGCAAGGCGACTTCCTGCTCGGCCTCGGCCTGCTGGAGCGCGCCGGCCAGGTCGGCGCCGGCCGTTCGCCGCAGGAGCAGGAGCGGATCCGCGGCGAGGTCGAGCGGCTCGCCGCGCCGCAGGAAATGGGCGAGCTCTTCAAGGTGCTGGCCGTCGCCGGGCCGGACGTCGTCCTGCCGCTTTTCGATGGCGTTTGACAGCCGCCCCGCTTCAAACCACCATCCCGGCGAACATCCCGCCCGCCACGCAACAGTCCGACAGGCCCATGCTCACCTCCCCGGATCTTTCCGCCCTTCCCGGTCTCTCGCACGGTTTCTTCACCCGGCAGGGCGGCGTCTCCGGCGGCCTCTATGCCTCGCTCAACATCGGCCTCGGCTCGAAGGATGAACGCGCCGCCGTCACGGAAAACCGCGCCCGCGTCGCCAGCCTGCTCGGGGTTGCCCCCGGCGCGCTGCTGTCGCCCTACCAGCACCATTCGCCGGATGCGATCGTGGTCGACGCTCCCTGGGAGCCGGGCGCCCAGCCGCGCGGCGACGCGCTGGTGACCGACCGCCCGGGCCTTGCGCTCGCTATCTCCACCGCCGATTGCGGCCCGGTGCTTTTCGCCGATCCGCAGGCCCGCGTCGTCGGCGCGGCCCATGCCGGCTGGCGCGGCGCCCTCACCGGCGTGCTGGAGGCGACGCTTGCCGCCATGCAGCGGCTCGGCGCCCGCAACGAAAGGGTGATCGCCGTGCTCGGCCCGACCATCTCCGGCGCGAATTACGAGGTCGGCGAGGAGTTCCGCGCCCGCTTCCTCGATGCCGACGGGGCGAACGAGCGCTTCTTCTCGCCCTCCGACAAGGCCGGCCATGCGCTGTTCGACCTGCCGGCCTACATTCTTGCCCGGCTCGAGGCCGCCGGCGTTGCCACCGCCGCCAGTCTCGACCGCTGCACCTATGCGGAGGAGGATCTGTTCTTCTCCTACCGCCGCGCCACCCATCGCGGCGAGCCCGACTACGGCCGCCTCGTCTCCGCAATCACCCTTTCGGAAAGCTGATCATGTCGCTCGCCTTCACGCGGGAGGAATATGCCTCCCGCCTCGATGCCCTTCGCGCCCGCATGGCCGAGACCGGCCACGACGCCCTGCTGCTCTTCGCCCAGGAGAGCATGTACTGGCTCACCGGCTACGACACGTTCGGCTTCTGCTTCTTCCAGTCGATGGTGGTGACCTGTGACGGGCGGATCGTCCTGCTGACCCGCTCCGCCGACCTTCGCCAGGCGCAGCTCACCTCGATCGTCGACGACATCCGCGTGTGGGAGGACCGCGACGGCGCCTCGCCCGTGCTGCAACTGCGCGACCTCATCGCCGAACTCGGCCTCGGCGGCGCCCGCATCGGCGTCGAATACGACACCCACGGCATGACCGGGCGCATCGCCATCGACATCGCGACGCTGATGTCCGATGTCGCGCGCCTCGAAGACGCATCGATGACCGTCCAACACCTGCGCGCGGTCAAGTCGCCGGCCGAGATCGCCTATGTCCGCCGCGCCGCCAGACTGACGGATGCGGCCTACGAGGCCGCCCTGCCGCTGATCCGGGAAGGCGCGCGCGAGGGCGAGATCCTCGCCGCCATGCAGGGCGCGGTCTTTGCTGGCGACGGCGACTATCCGGGCAACGAGTTCATCATCGGCTCCGGTCCCGAAGCCCTGCTGTGCCGCTACCAGAGCGGCCGCCGGGTGCTGGATCGCAATGACCAGTTGACGCTGGAATGGGCCGGCGTCTTCCGCCGCTACCATGTCGCCGCCATGCGCACGGTGATCGTCGGCGAGCCGACCGGCCGCCATGTCGCCCTCTATGAAGCCGCCCGCGCCGCGCTTGCCGCGGTCGAGGAATGCCTCGTGCCGGGCCGCACCTTCGGCGAGGTCTTCGAGGCCCATGCCCGCGAGATCGACGCGCGCGGGGAAGGTGCCCACCGGCTCAATGCCTGCGGCTATTCGCTGGGCGCCCGCTTCGCGCCGAGCTGGATGGACTGGCCGATGGCCTATCGCGGCAATCCAGCCCGCATCGCGCCGGGCATGGTCGTCTTCACCCATATGATTCTGATGGATTCGGACAGCGGCGCGGCCATGTCGCTCGGCCAGACCTACCTGACCGGGGACGGGCCGGCGGAGTGTCTTTCCAAGCTCCCCCTCGACCTGCCGGTCAAGGCGGGCTAAACGAAGAAACCGAACGGAAGCCATGATCGGCGGCAGGCGGCTGCCGTCCATGGCCACCGGGCAAGTACCGACGACCGACACGGGGACCAGCAAGGCCAGATGAGCGCGTTTCACCTCACCAGAAAATCCGCTCTGCGAGCCGTCGTTCCGGCGCTTGCGCTGCTGCTGGCCGCCTGCGCCGGCGATCCGACGCCATCGGCCTCCATCTCCGGCGCGAGCGCTCCTGCGGCGAGCCGGCCGGTGCCCAGCGTTCCGGCCGATCAGGCGACATTCGCCTTCGAACCCTTCACCGGCGCTCCCGGCAACATCGCCGATGCCCTGTCGCGGCAGATCGGCACCGAGGCGCGCGAGCAGAACCTGCGCCTGGTGCGCCGGGTCGGAGCTCCGGCGACCTATCGCATCAACGGCTATCTCTCCGCGTCCGGCGACCAGTCCCAGACGACGCTATTCTATGTGTTCGACATCGTCGACGCCGGCGGCAACAGGCTGCACCGGATCCTCGGCCAGGAATCGGCGCCGGGCTCGTCCGGCGATCCCTGGTCCGGCGTCGACGACACCGCGCTCAACCGGGCTGCCCGCCGTTCGGTGGCCGAACTCGCCGCCTGGCTGCGCCGCTGAGCGCGCCGCGATCCGGGAAAATTTGCCGGCAGGCCCACTGGCCGGTTGTGCAAGGCGGGACGCGTTGTTAAAACGCCGCCGCCTGTTGGAGGAAGGCTCGCCGATGCCGGACTCCGGTCTGGCCTGCCGCGCTTCGACCTAGGCCACGAAAGAAGACCAGACAGACCACCGTGTGACCCTGTCGTACCGGCGCTGCGTTCCCCGTGCGGCGGCGGACCCAAGAAAGGACTTGCGGGCCATGAAGATCGTCGCGGGCAATTCCAATCGCGCGCTTGCAGAGGAAATCTCGTCCTATCTCGGGGCGCCCCTGGCAAAGTGTCAGGTGCGCCGTTTCGCCGACCAGGAGATTTTCGTCGAACTGCAGGAAAACGTACGCGGCGAGGACGTTTTCGTCCTGCAGTCGACCAGCTTTCCGGCCAATGACCACCTGATGGAGCTGCTGATCGTCATCGACGCGCTGCGCCGCTCCTCCGCCAAGCGCATCACCGCCGTCGTGCCCTATTTCGGTTATGCCCGTCAGGACCGCCGCGCCTCCGGCCGCACACCGATCTCGGCCAAGCTGGTCGCCAACCTGATCACCCATGCCGGCGCCCACCGCGTGCTGACGCTGGATCTCCATGCCGGCCAGATCCAGGGCTTCTTCGACATTCCGACCGACAATCTGTTCGCTGCGCCGGTGATGACCCGCGACATCAAGGAGCGCTATTCGACGGACAACGTCATGGTCGTCTCGCCGGATGTCGGCGGCGTGGTGCGCGCCCGCGCGCTCGCCAAGCGCATCGACGCGCCGCTGGCGATCGTCGACAAGCGCCGCGACAAGCCTGGCGAGTCGGAAGTCATGAACATCATCGGCGATCCGTCGGGCCGCGACTGCATCCTCGTCGACGACATCGTCGATTCCGGCGGCACCCTGTGCAACGCCGCCGAGGCGCTGCTCAACCAGGGCGCCAAGTCGGTCACCGCCTATATCACCCATGGCGTCCTGTCGGGCGGCGCGGTCGCGCGCGTGTCCTCGTCCAAGCTCAAGGAACTGGTCATCACCAATTCCATCGAGCCGACCGCCGCGGTGCTTGCCGCGCCGAACATCCGCACCGTCTCGATCGCCCCCTTGATGGGCGAGGCGATCTCGCGCACCGCGCTCGAACAGTCGGTGTCAAGCCTCTTCGGCTGATCGCGAAAACCACGACCATTCTCTCGAACGCCCGGATGCCGCATGGCTCCGGGCGCTTCTGCTTTTGCCCGTTGGCGCCGATCAGCCGCGCCAGGCCAGCAGCCAGCGCTCCAGCCGGCCGATCAGCCAGCTAACGATCAGCCCGAGCATCGACAGGATCGCGACGCCGGCCAGCAACTGGTCGGTGGCGAACAGGCTGCCGGCCATCAGGATATAGGCGCCGACGCCGTATTCGGCGCCGATCATCTCGGCCGCCACCAGCAGGATGATGCCGATGGACGCCGAGATCCGGCAGCCGGACAGGATCGCCGGCATGGCGCCGGGCAGGATGATCTTGCGCACGATGGAGCGCCAGGACAGGCCGAAGGACTGGCCCATGCGCACCAGGGTGCGGTCGACATTGTCGACCCCGCCATAGGTGGCGATCACCGTCGGGAAGAACGTGCCGAACAGGATCGTGGCGACCTTCGAGCCCTCGCCGATGCCGAACCAGATCACGAAGAGCGGCAAGAGGGCGATCTTCGGGATCGGGAACAGGGCCGAGACCAGCGGCAACAGGCCGGCGCGGGCCAGCGAGAACAGGCCGATGGCGAGCCCGACGGTGATGCCGAGGGCGGTGCCGAGCGTCCAGCCGATGACGAGGCGCTGCAGCGAGGCCGACAGATGCCGCCAGAGCTGCCCCGATTCGACCAGATAGCTGAAAGCTTCGAACGCCTCGCTCGGTGCCGGCAGCACCAGGTTGCTGATCACGCCGCTGCGCGATCCCGCCTCCCACAGCGCGACGATCGCCAGGAACACGAAGGGCCCGATCAGCCGGATCGGCACCGGGCGAAAACCGCCGCCGCGATAGGGAACCGGGCGCAGACCCTCGCGTTGCTCCCCGGCTGCCCGGCCGCCGGACGTCTGGTCAAGCGACGACTGCTCAAGCGACGTCATCGGCGATCTCCCTGTCGGCGGCACGCGCCTCGTCGCGCAGGAGCTGCCACAGCTCGCGCTGCACGGCATCGAGCTTCGGATCGCCCGCCTCGCGCGCGCCGAGATCGCGGTCGATCTCCACGATGGTGCGGATGCGTCCCGGCCGGCGCGACAGCACGACGATGCGGTGGCCGAGGCGCACCGCCTCGGCCAGATTGTGGGTGACGTAGCAGGCGGTGAAGCGCTCGCGCTGCCACAGGGCGACGAGATCGTCCATCAGCAGCTCGCGCGTCTGGCTGTCGAGCGCCGACAGCGGCTCGTCCATCAGCATCACCGCCGGGCGCACGCTGAGCGCCCTCGCGATGGCGACGCGCTGCTTCATGCCGCCGGAAAGCTGCCGCGGCAGCGCCTTGCGGAAATCGGACAGCCCCGTGCGCTCCAGCACGTCGGCGATGATCGTCTCGCGCTCCGCTGCGGACAGCGGATGGTCCTCCAGCACCAAGGAGACATTCGCCTCGACGCTGCGCCAGGGCAGCAGGGCGAAGTCCTGGAACACATAGGTGAGCGGATTGAGCGACCCGGCAGGCACCTCGCCGGAGAGCAGCACTTCGCCCTCGTCCGGCCGCTCCAGCCCGCCGATGAAGCGCAGCAAGGTCGACTTGCCGCAGCCCGACGGACCGATGATGCAGACGATCTCGCCCTCACTGACCGTGAGGTCGATTCCGTTCAGCACCTCGGTCGCGCCATAGCGATGCGTGATCCCGCGCAGCAGGAGATCCATCGGCTGCGTTCCTTGCCCGCTCTTCGCCCGGTCGGGCGTCAGTCCGTCTCGACGAAGGACGGGTCGACCAGCAGTTCCATCGTCACCGTCGCGGGGACCAGCTTCTCCGACTGGAACCAGGCGAGCTGATCGGCGATCGAGGCCATGTTCAGCTTCGCCCCCTCGTTGATGCGCATCGCGCCGCTGCGGATGGAGGGCGACGCCTTCTCGTAGGGCTCGTCGTTGTTGACGTATTTGTGCAGCAGTTGCACCAGCGCCTCGGCCTCTTCCTCGGTCGTGGTCTTGTCGATCAAGGCCGCGTTGAAGTCCGCCGCGCCCTTGGAAAAGGCTGCGAGGAAGCGCTTGACCAGCTCCGGCTTGTCCACCGTGTTGGCGGTCGAGGTGAAGACCGTGGTCACCTGATAGGCCGGGATATAGTCGGCGACCATGCCGATCGCCTCGATCTCCGGCCCCTCGGCCAGCGGCTTGGCGATATGCGGGACGATCGCCCAGGCGTCGATCTGCCCGGTCTTCAGCGCGCCGATGATCGCGCCGACCTTCTGCAGCGGCCGCAGGGTCAGTTCCGAGCGGTCGAAGCCTTCCTTGTCGGCGATCTTGTGGGCGATGTAGTGGAACGACGACCCGGTCTGGGTGATGCCGAAGCTCTTGCCCTTGAGCTGCGCCGGCGAGGTCACGCCCGCGTCATAGGCCGCCTTGGACACCAGGATCATCTGCCCGTCGACGCCCGGCTCCTCCTGCAGGCCGCCGCCGACCACCTTGATCGCGCCCTTCTCGGCAAGGTTGATCAGGCCGCCGGAAATCGCCGTGATGCCGAAGTCGACATCCCCGGAGGCGATCGCCACCGCCATCGGCTGCGCCGCCTGGAAATACTCGAAGGTGACGTCGAGGCCTTCCTCGGCGAAATAGCCGCGCTCGAAAGCGATGAAGCTCGGCGCGTGCGAGGTGAAGCGCAGCGCGCCGACGGTGATCTTGTCGGCCGCGACGGCGCTGGCCAGCGGCGCGAGGCTCACGCCGGCGGCAATGCCGGCAGCCGCCGCCAGTTTCACGAATCCGCGTTTGGTCAAAGCCTTCATGGCACCCTCCCGATATGGCCGGTCGTCCGCGCCGGTCCTGTTGTGTCCGTCTCGCGGACGTTCCCTGCCTGCCGGCGCAGCCCTGTCGAGCGGCGACGCGGGGCGGCAATGTGCCGGCGCAGGTGACCGCAGCCGGCCTGACTTGTCAATCTGTGCAGGGTCTTATCGTTGATCGCAGCGGCGGGCCTACAGTTCTTCCACATCGATCCCGAAGGTCAGCGCCCCGATCAGCTCTCCCGTCTGCGGGTCGACGACGGGCAGGCTCACCTGGCTCTGCACCGTGCGGGTGGACAGGTCTTCCTCCAGCGGGCCGATATGCAGGCTGTGCGGCCCGACGAGGAAAGTCTTCTGCCACTTGTCCTCATCGCCCTGCCAGTAGTCGGTGGTCACCCGGCTGACCGCGACATTGAGTCCGACGGCGTCCATCAGGATGATTTCCGTGAACAGCCCCTGGCTGTCGTCCTGCAGCCTTGCCAGATAGCGGGAAACCTCGTGGTCCAGCACACCGGCAATGAGCGGGCCGTGGCTGCCGCTTTCCGCCTCCCTTATCCATTGCTCGTCGAGCTCGGTGATCTGCTCCTGGGTGTATTGCGCGGTCTGCCGGTTCTGCTCGCGCACTGCCGCGATCACCCGCGGCGACCGGGCCACCTCGGCAAGCCGCGTCCTTGCCAGCACGGCGAGATCGCTCTCGAAGACATTCAGGCCGGTGCCTTGCGCGGGACCGGCCACGGCCGCCGCGAGCAACGAAGCCGCCATCAGCCTGAAAACCCTGGTCAGCATGATCCCCCCCATCATTGCCCGGTCCGCCGCACCGGCCGGTGCGCGGGCGCACCCTATCCGGACCAGACTCTCATGGGGAAAGCGCAGGTTCGCACCTTCCTTGCGGCGATGCCGCCATAGAAATCCGCTTTGACGGCAACATGCAAGCGGCTCGGCCCCGGCCTTGCACTGAAATTGACGTTGCGGCAGAGTAATCGGGCCGGCGGGCACACGCGCAGCCTGCCGCAATGGCAGCGCATTTTCCGCGAAAACCCCGCCCGCGCTTGCCCTTTTCCGCGCCTTCGGCTATAGCAGCCGCGCGCACCTGCACCCCTGGAGGCGGCGCATCGGGTCGGCATGCCTCATCGAGGCGACAATGCCCTCCCCTTTCACGAGACATCAAGGAGAACTACCATGGCTGAAGGCTATGTGCTGAAGGCTTCGGTGAGGGATCGGGTTGGCAAGGGGGCCGCTCGCGCACTTCGCCGTGAAGGCCTCGTCCCCGCCGTGATCTACGGCGAGAAGAAAGCTGCCCTGCCGATCGCGATTCCGATCAAGGAGTCCACGATCGCCCTGCATCGCGGCGGCTTCATGACCCATCTGGGCACCATCGAGGTCGACGGCGTCGCGCACCGCGTGATCGCCAAGGACTACCAGCTCGACCCGGTCCGCGACGACCTGATCCATGTCGACTTCCTGCGCGTGTCCAAGGGCGCGACGCTGACCGTCGACGTGCCGGTCCACTTCGTCAACGAAGAGAAGTGCCCGGGCATCAAGGCCGGCGGCGTGCTCAACGTGGTGCGCCACACGGTCGAGATGACCGTGCCGGGCGACGCCATTCCGGATGCGCTGGTCATCGACCTGGCCAAGGCCAAGGTCGGCGATTCGATCCACATTTCGGCCGTGGCCATTCCGGCCGGCTGCGCCCCGACCATCACCGACCGCGATTTCACCATCGCGACGATCGCCGCTCCCGGCGGCGGTGCCGGTTCGGCTGGAGACGGTGCCGAGGAGGAGAGCGAGGGCTGAGCCCCCGTTCGCCGGCCGCCGCGGAGAAGTGACGGGGAGTTCCCATGCGCCTCATCGTCGGCCTCGGCAATCCGGGCGAGAAATACGCCCGCAACCGCCACAATATCGGCTTTCTGGCCGTGGACGCGATCCACGGCCGGAATTCCACCTTCGGCCCGTGGCGGAGCCGCTTTCACGCGGATGTCAGCGAGGGCCTTCTCGACGGCGAGAAGGTGATGCTGATGAAACCCCAGACCTATATGAACGAGTCCGGCCGTGCGGTCGGCGACGCCGCCCGCTTCTACAAGCTCGCGCCCGCCGACGTCATCGTGCTCTACGACGAGCTCGACCTGCCGCCGGGCAAGGTTCGCACCAAGGTCGGGGGCGGCAGCGGCGGCCATAACGGCATCCGCTCGATCGACGCCCATCTGGGCAAGGAGTATTCGCGCGTGCGGCTCGGCATCGGCCATCCCGGCCACAAGGACCGCGTCACCGCGTATGTGCTGGGCGATTTCGCCAAGGTCGACGCCGACTGGCTCGACCCGTTGCTCGACAAGATCGCCGCGGAGGCCGGCCTGCTGGCCGGCGGCCACCATTCGGAATTCTGCAACCGGCTGCATCTGGCGCTCGCCCCGGCAAAGCCGCAGAAGCCCCGCAAGGAGCAGGGCGCGGGCGTGGGCGGCACCTCCCGCGATCCGAATCCGCCGCTGCCGCGGCGCGGCGGCGACAGCGCGCCCAAGACCGGTGCGCCCAAGACCAGTACGCCCAAGACGGGGCTCGCCGAGCAGCTCGCGCGCATGTTTGGAAAGAAGGACTGAGACGAGATGGGATTCCAGTGCGGCATTGTCGGCCTGCCGAATGTGGGCAAGTCCACGCTGTTCAACGCCTTGACCAAGACCGCGGCGGCCCAGGCGGCGAACTATCCCTTCTGCACCATCGAGCCGAACACCGGCGAGGTCGCCGTGCCGGATCCGCGCCTGAAGGATATCGCCCGGATCGCCAAGTCGGCCAGTATCATCCCCACCCGTCTCACCTTCGTCGACATTGCCGGCCTGGTGCGCGGCGCCTCCAAGGGCGAGGGCCTCGGCAACCAGTTCCTCGCCAATATCCGCGAGGTCGACGCCATCGCCCATGTGCTGCGCTGCTTCGAGGATGACGACATCACCCATGTCGAGGGCCGCATCGATCCCATCGCCGATGCCCAGACCGTCGAGACCGAGCTGATGATCGCCGACATGGAGAGCCTCGAGCGTCGTCTCGCGCCGCTGAAGAAGAAGGCGACCGGCGGCGACAAGGATGCCAAGGCGGTGATCCCGATCATGGAAGGCGCTCTGGAGCTGCTGCGCGAGGGCAAGCCGGCGCGCCTGCTCGACGTCTCCACCCCGGAGGAGCGCAAGATCCTGGCCGGTCTCAACCTGCTGACCACCAAGCCGATCCTCTATGTCTGCAATGTCGAGGAAGCCTGCTCGGCCACCGGCAATGCCCAGTCCGAGCGCGTGCGCGAGATGGCGGAGGCGGAAGGCGCGGCCTGCGTCGTGATCTCCGCCGCCATCGAGGCCGAGATCGCCCAGCTCGACGATGCCGAACAGGCCGAATACCTGGAGACCATGGGTCTCGAGGAGCCCGGCCTCGACCGCCTCATCCGCGCCGGCTACGACCTGCTCGACCTGATCACCTATTTCACCGCCGGCCCGAAGGAAGCCCGCGCCTGGACGATCCGCAAGGGCACCAAGGCGCCGCAGGCGGCCGGCGTCATCCACAGCGATTTCGAGCGCGGCTTCATCCGTGCCCAGACCATCGCCTTCGACGATTTCGTCACCCTTGGCGGCGAAACGGCGGCCAAGGAAGCGGGCAAGGCCCGCGACGAAGGCAAGGAATATGTGGTCAAGGACGGCGACGTGCTGCTGTTCAAGTTCAACACCTGACAGCGGCCGCGCGAAGCGACTCGCGCTTTTCCCAAGGCCGGATTAGTCTTCCGGCCGCCGCCGTCGTGGCGGCCTCTCCTGAGGAAAACCGCATGTCCCATCGCATGCTCGCGGCCGCTTCGGCGGCGCTGTTCCTTTGCGCGTCCACGGCCCTCGCGGGCACGGGCTCGGAAGGCTATTTCCAGATCTACAACAACACGGACGACAACACCGTCGTCGGCTTCTACACCAATGACGGCAGCGGCTGGTCGAGCAACTGGCTCAGCCAGCCGATCCGCCCGGACGAGTCGGCGCGCGCCGAGTTCACCGCCGACAGCGGCTCCTGCGCCCAGACCTTCCGGGTCGGCTGGCTCGCGGAGAGCGGCGGCGAGGTGCTCGACGATCCGATCGACATCGACATCTGCGAGGCCAGCAACGTCTATCTCGACGACAACGAGATCTATTACGACTGAGCGTCGACGCGCGGCCGGAGGCTCTCGACAGCGGCGTCCGGCTGCGTATAGATCGGCGTCATGACCACGTTCAGAAGCTTTGAGGATTTCGAGCCGGGCGAGACCATTGCGCTCGGCTCGAAAACCGTCACCCGCGAAGAGATCATCGCTTTCGCGGCCGAGTTCGACCCCCAGCCGTTTCACCTGGATGATGCGGCGGGCGAAGCCTCCCTGCTCGGCGGCCTTGCCGCCTCCGGCTGGCACACGATCGCCATGCTGATGCGCCTGCTGTGCGACAATCTCCTGCTGAATTCGAGCGGCAAGGGCTCGCCCGGCGTCGAGGAAGTGCGTTGGATGCGTCCCGTGCGCCCCGGCGACGTGCTGACCGCCAGCGCCGAGGTCATCTCCAGCCGGGTGCTCAACTCCCGCCCGGATCTCGGCATGGTCGACTTCCTGTTCACCGTCACCGACCAGACCGGAACGCCGGTCATGACCCAGCGCAACAAGATCCTCTTCGGCAGGCGGGAGGTGTCGCAATGACCTGGTTCGAGGACATGGTCGTCGGCGAGCGCCGCGAACTCGGCAGCCATCATTTTACGCCGGAGGAGATCGTCCGCTTCGCGCAGGCTTATGATCCCCAGCCCTTCCACCTGTCGGATGAGGGGGCGGCGCAGACCCATTTCGGGCGCCTGTGCGCCTCCGGCTGGCACACCGCCTCCGTCTGGATGAAGCTGATGGTCGCCCATATCCGGGCCGACTGCGAAAGGCTCGGCACGCCCTCGCGTCTCGGCCCCTCCCCCGGCTTCACCGACCTGAAGTGGATCCGCCCGGTCTATGCCGGCGACACGATCTCCTACAGCTCGACCTTGCTGGAGAAGCGCGACATGCGCACGCGGCCGCAATGGGGCCTGCTGATCCATGGCAACGAGGGCATCAACCAGGACGGCGTGACGGTGTTCTCCTTCACCGGCAAGGTGCTGGTCGCCCGCCGTCCTGCTGCCTGAGCGCCGCCGCTACAGCCGGCGGGCGAAGACCACCTCGTCGCGGATCGGGATGCCGTATTCGCCGAGCGCCGGGATCTCCGGCTTCAGCTTGCGCTCCTCGTCGATCGCGCCGGGCACCACCTTCTCCAGCCGGAAGTCGCGGCGCTGGTAGAAGCGGAAGGCGTCGAGATTGTCGTTGGAGGTGCGCACCAGCAGCCGGCGGATGCCGTTTTCGACCGCGGCTCCAGCCACCGCCTTGAGCAGCAAGGTGCCGACACCGCCCCAGCGGTTCAGCGAATCGAGCGTCAGGATCTCCCATTCCCGCTCGCGCTGGATCAGCGTGACAAGGCCGACGATCTCGCCCGCTTCATCCACCGCGATGAAGCCGGGCAGCCGTGAGGCGTCGATCATCTCGCCCTCGATCAGGATCTCCGGGCTGGTCCATCGCCGGGTCAGCAGTTCGACCGCCGCCGCGTGGTCGTCCTCTGTCTTGCTGCGAATGGTAACCGTCATGGTGGGGTCCTCGTGATGCGCGGGCGGGCGCGCCCGCCATATTCGCCAGCCACATTAGCGCCGGAACAGCCGTTCGCCGAGCCCCTGCCGCGCCTGCCAGCCGGCGCGCTCCAGTTCCGGCTCGTCTTGCTCCTCCTGCGGATAGCCGATGCACAGATAGGCGACCAGCCGCCAGTCGTCCGGCACGTCGAGCGCGGCCGCGACCTCCTGCGGATCGAGGATCGACACCCAGCCGAGGCCGACGCCCCGCGCCCGTGCCGCCAGCCACAGCGTACTGATCGCGCAGACGCAGGAATAGGCCAGCATCTCCGGCATGGTCCGCCGGCCAAGGCCCCCGCCCTGGTCGGTCGCCTCGTCGCAGAAGACGGCAAGCTGCACCGGCGCGACCCTCAAGCCCTCCAGCTTCAGCCGCGCATAGAGCTCGGCCCGCTCGCCCTCGTAGGACGACAGCGCGTCGGCATTGGCCTTGCGGAAACTGCCCCGCACCGCCTCGCGCCGGGCGGGATCGTCCACCAGCACGAAACGCCAGGGCTGGCTGTTGCCGACGGAGGGCGACAGATGCGCCTGCGCCAGAAGCGCCTCCAGAAGCCCCTCGGGCAGCGGCTGCGGGTCGAACTGGCGCACGTCCCGCCGCCAGACGAACAGCGCCTGCAACCCGTCGAGAAAGGCCGCGTCGAAGACCGGCGTCCCGCCGTCTTGCCCGTCTGCGCGGCGGGCCGGGTCGCGGGGCGCCGCGCCGCTCAATGGCCCGGAAAGTCCACCAGCGTGCGCACCGGAACGCCCAGGGCTTCCAGTCGCGCCCGCCCGCCGAGATCCGGCAGGTCGACGATGAAACAGGCCGCCACCACGTCCGCGCCCATCCGCTGCAGCAGCTTGGTGGCCGCCTCCGCCGTGCCGCCCGTGGCGATCAGGTCGTCGATCAGGATCACCTTCTCGCCGGGCCGGATCGCGTCCTTGTGCATCTCCATCTCGTCGAGCCCGTATTCCAGCGAATAGGCGATCCGCACCGTCTCGTGCGGCAGCTTGCCCTTCTTGCGGATCGGCACGAAGCCGGCCGACAACTGATGCGCCACCGCTCCGCCGAGGATGAAGCCGCGTGCCTCGATGCCGGCGATCTGGTCGACCTTGGCGCCCGCCCAGGGCTGCACCAGGGCGTCGACCGCCCGGCGGAAGGCCCGCGCGTTGCCGAGCAGCGTGGTGATGTCGCGAAACAGGATGCCCGTCTTCGGATAGTCCGGGATGGTGCGGATCGCCGCCTTCAGCTCCTGCGAGACCGTTTCAGTCGTCATTGCCCGTCCGTCTTGCTTGTTTCGGCGCGCCTGCCCGTCCGGCGACGGCGCAACCGTTTGGTGGGGGAGTTTGCCACATTCGCCGGTCCGGCAAAGCGGTTTCGTTCGCGGGATCGCTGCCCTAGCGGAAGAGCACGCGGCCGGCGACGGCGTCGAGCCGTGCCACCAGTTCGGGATCGCGCGCCTCCACGCTCGTCATCACCGCGTATTCGAGCGCGGTGTCCGAGCCGATCGGGCAGGCCTCGTGCTCGCGCGGCAGGTCGCGTGCGAGGCGCGCGACGAGCTGGCGCGCATGGTCGGCATTGTCGTGCAGCACCTTGATGATCGACTGGATGTCGACCGACCCGTGATCGGGATGCCAGCTATCGTAGTCGGTGACCATCGCCACCGTCGCGTAGCAGATCTCCGCCTCGCGGGCGAGCTTGGCCTCCGGCATGTTGGTCATGCCGATCACGTCGCAGTTCCAGCTCCGGTAGAGGTTGCTTTCCGCCAGCGACGAGAATTGCGGGCCCTCCATCGCCAGATAGGTGCCACCGCGATGGAAGGTCAGCGCCTCCGCTGCCGCCGCTGCCGCGACATGGTCCACCAGGCGCGGCGACACCGGCTCGGCCATCGACACATGCGCGACGCAGCCCTTGCCGAAGAAGCTCTTGGCCCGCGCGAAGGTGCGGTCGATGAACTGGTCGACCAGCACGAAATGGCCCGGCGCCATCGCCTCGTTCAGCGAGCCGACGGCGGAGACCGACACCAGCGAGGTGACGCCGCAACGCTTCATCACGTCGATATTGGCGCGGTAGTTGATGTCGGACGGGGCGAAGCGGTGGCCCCGCCCGTGGCGCGGCAGGAACACCACCTTGAGCCCGTCCACCTCGCCGATCCGCACGGCATCGGACGGCTCGCCCCAGGGGCTGTCGACCCGCACCCAGTCCGCGTCCTGCAACGCCGGCAGGTCGTAGAGACCCGATCCGCCGATCACCCCGAGCACAGCCTTGACCATCCGCGCAACTCCTCTGCCCTGCCTGCTGCGATAGCATTCCCGCCGCGATGTTCCAACCGCCCGGCGGACATGAAAAGGCCGCCGGATCGCTCCGGCGGCCGGTCGTTCAGGACTTTCCCGTTGCCTTAGTGGCCGACGTCGCGCCAGACCGACTTCTTGGTGAAGTAGAGCAGCGAGGCGAAGACGATGAGGAAGATCATCACGCGGAAGCCCATCCGCTTGCGCTCCTCGAGCTTCGGCTCGGCGACCCACATCATGAAGGCCGAGACGTCCTTGGCATACTGCTCGACCGTGGTCGGGGTGCCGTCGGTGTACTCGACGCCATCGGCGAACAGCGGCGGCGCCATGGCCAGCGTCTGTCCGGCGATGAACTTCGGATTGTAGTACTGGCCGGCCGGCACATCCAGGCCCTCCGGCGGGTCTTCATAGCCCGTCAGCAGGTTGTAGATGTAGTCCGGACCCTGCTCCTGGTACTGCGTGAACATGTCGAAGATGAAGCCCGGGAACCCGCTCGCCACGGCGCGGGCCTTGGCCAGCGTCGAGAAGTCCGGCGGATAGGCGCCGCCATTGGCGGCGCGCGCCGCCTGCTGGTTCGGGAACGGCGAGGGCCAGCGGTCGGAGGGGATCGCAGCGACCTCCTCCATCTCGCCGTCGTCGTTCGGGCCCTTCATCACGGTGTATTCCGCCGCGATCACCTTGACCTGGTCTTCGGTGAAGCCCGGCCCGCCCGGCTCCGCAAGGTTGCGGAACGCCATGAAATTGGCGCCGTGACAGGAGGCGCAGACCTCCTTGTACACCTTGAAGCCGCGCTGGAGCTGGGCCTTGTCATACTGGCCGAACGGCCCGGAGAAAGACCACTGCTGCCGCTCGATATGCGGCCCTTCGCCGGCGGCCATGGCCGGCGCGGCGACTGCCAGAGCCGCCACGGCCAGCAGGGCGCCACGCACGGATTTGATCATCGTCTTCATTGAGGAGAACTCCCAATCCCGTCCGTGTGTCACTTCGTTTCCGGCGCCGCGACCGCACCGGCCGGCTTGCCGCCGCCGCTGAGCACGGCTTCCGAGATCGAGGCCGGCAGCTCCTTCGGCTTCTCAAGGAAGCCCAGCAGCGGCAGGATGATCAGGAAGTGGGCGAAGTAATAGGTCGTCAGGATGCGGGCTGCAATCACATAGCCGCCCTCCGCCGGCATCGCGCCGAGATAGCCGAGACCGACGCAGACCGCGGCGAAGATCCAGAAGAACTGCTTGAACAGCGGCCGGTAGGTGCCGGAGCGGACCTTCGACGTGTCGAGCCACGGCAGGACGAACATCACCGCGATCGAGCCGAACATCAGGACGACGCCGCCGAGCTTGTCCGGAACCGCGCGCAGGATCGCGTAGAACGGCAGGAAGTACCACTCGGGAACGATATGCGCCGGGGTGACCAGTGGATCGGCCTCGATGTAGTTGTCGGCGTGACCCATGTAGTTCGGGATGTAGAACACGAAGTAGGCGAACAGGATCATGAACACCACGATCGCGAACAGGTCCTTGATCGTGTAATACGGATGGAACGGGATCGTGTCCTGCTTAGTCTTCGGATTGATGCCCGTCGGGTTGTTGTTGCCCGTCGTGTGGAACGCCCACACATGCAGCAGCACGACGCCGAAGATCATGAAAGGCAGCAGATAGTGCAGCGAGAAGAAGCGGTTCAGCGTCGGATTGTCGACCGCGAAGCCGCCCCACAGCCAGTTCACGATCGGCTCGCCGACCAGCGGCAGCGCCGAGAACAGGTTGGTGATCACCGTGGCGCCCCAGAAGGACATCTGGCCCCAGGGCAGCACGTAGCCCATGAAGGCGGTGGCCATCATGATCAGGAAGATCACGACGCCGAGGATCCACGAGATCTCGCGCGGCGCCTTGTAGGAGCCGTAATACATGCCGCGGAACATGTGGATGAACACGGCGATGAAGAACATCGACGCGCCGTTGGAGTGCAGGTAGCGCAGCAGCCAGCCGAAATTCACGTCGCGCATGATGTGCTCGACGGAGGCGAAGGCGAGCGCGGTGTTCGGCGTGTAATGCATCACCAGCACGATGCCGGTGAGTATCTGCGCGATCAGCACGAAGAACAGGATACCGCCGAAGGTCCACCAGTAATTGAGGTTCTTCGGGGTCGGGAAATCGACGAAGGAACCGCGAACGAGCGAAATGACCGGCAAGCGGCTCTCGAGCCACTTCGCCGCCGCGCTCTGCGGCACGTAGTTGGAATGTCCAGCCATGGCTGCCTCTCCTCTGGAATGCCGCGTATCAACCGATCTGAATCACGTTGTCCGAGATGAACTCGAACGGCGGGATCAGGAGATTCTCGGGTGCGGGTCCCTTGCGGATCCGGCCGGCCGTGTCGTAGTGCGAACCGTGGCAAGGGCAGAACCAGCCGCCGAAATCACCGGACTGTCCGAGCGGAATGCAGCCAAGATGGGTGCACACGCCGACCATCACGATCAGCGCTTCGCGACCGTCGACGCCGCGGTTGGCGTCGGTCGCCTGCGCGTCGGCGGCAAGGTTGGCGTTGCGCGCCAGCGGGTCGGGAAGATCGGAGATCGCGACGGCGTTGGCCTCCTCGATCTCGCGGGCGCTGCGGTTGCGGATGAACACCGGCTTGCCGCGCCACATCACCTTGATTTCCTGTCCCTCGTCGATCGCCGAGATGTCGACCTCGATGGATGCCAGCGACAAGGCGGACGCATCCGGGTTCATCTGGTCGATGAAGGGCCAGGCGAGCGCGGCTGCGCCAACCGCCCCCATCGCACCGGTCGCGATATAGAGGAAATCGCGGCGAGTGGGTTCGACCGTATCCTGCTGTGCCAAGGTCGCGTCCTCTTTTAACCTACAAGCCCGACGACAACGGCAAGCGCCGCCGTCCCTGCCCCGGCAACAACGGGGACGAAGGCCGGCGGAAGGCGTCGTCTGGGCGGCAGATGCGGCTTTCCGCATCTTTCCAAGCGGGGCTGTTATTGGCACCCTTGCCCGCGCTTGTCCAGATCATCATGAAACGAGACGACTCTTTGTCGCGGTTTTTTGCCCAATGATTGCAGCAATGCCGCCCGATTTTCGCCACGTGGTCAACTTCGGTTTCCCCCACCCGCCGCGCGCCAGGAGATCCTCGTGGCGCCCGTCCTCGACGACCCGGCCCCGGTCCATGACAATCAGCCGGTCCATCGCGGCGATGGTCGACAGCCGGTGAGCGATGGCGATCACCGTCTTTCCGGCCATCAACTCGTTGAGGCTGTCCTGGATCGCCGCCTCGACTTCCGAATCGAGCGCCGAGGTCGCCTCGTCCAGCACCAGGATCGGCGCGTTCTTCAAGAGCACCCGGGCAATGGCGATACGCTGGCGCTGGCCGCCGGACAGTTTCACGCCGCGCTCGCCGACATGCGCCATCAGCCCCTTGCGCCCTTCCGGATCTTCCAGGCCGGCGATGAAGCCGGCCGCATGGGCGCGCCGGGCCGCCTCCATCGCCTCGCTCTCGCCCGCGCCGGGCTTGCCGTAGACGATGTTGTCGAGCACCGAGCGGTGCAGCAGCGAGGTGTCTTGCGTCACCACGCCGATCTGCGCCCTGAGGCTCGCCTGGCCCACCTCGGCGATGTCCTGGCCGTCGATCCGGATGCGCCCGCTCTCCACGTCGTAGAAGCGCAGCAAGAGGTTCACCAGCGTCGACTTGCCCGCGCCCGAGCGTCCGACGATGCCCACCTTCTCGCCCGGACGGATCGTCAGGTCGAGCCGGTCGATGACGCCCGCCTCCTTGCCGTAGTGGAAGCGCACGCCCTCGAAGGCGATCTCGCCGCGCGAGACGACAAGCGCCGGCGCCTGCGGCCGGTCCGTCACTTCCCGCTCGCGCGAGATGGTGGTGATGCCGTCCTGCACCGTGCCGATATTCTCGAACAGGCCCGAGACTTCCCACAGGATCCACTGCGACATACCGTGCAGCCGCAGCACGAGGGCCACCGCCACGGCGACATCGCCGGTGGTCACCGCCTCGGCCCGCCACAGATAGATCGACATGGCGCCGATGCCGAACAGCAGCAGCACATTGATTGTGTGCAGCACGGTGTTGAGCACCGTCACCAGCCGCATCTGCCGGTGGACCGTCTTCAGGAACTCCCACATGGAAGAGCGGGCATACTCCTCCTCGCGGTCGGTATGGGAGAACAGCTTCACCGTGGTGATGTTGGTATAGGCGTCGACCACCCGGCCGGTCATCAGCGAGCGCGCGTCGGCCTGCACCTGCGACAGGGTCTTCAGGCGCGGCACGAAGAACACCAGCACCGCCAGATAGGCGAAGAACCACAACACCAGCGGCAGGGCGAGGCGGATGTTGGCATCGCCGATCAGCAGCACCGCCGAGACGAAATAGACCGACACATAGACCAGCACGTCGAGCACGCGGGTCACCACCTCGCGCACCGCCAGCGCCGTCTGCATCACCTTGGTGGCGATGCGGCCGGCGAAGTCGTTCTGGTAGAAGCCGATGCTCTGGCGCAGCAGGTAGCGGTGCACCTGCCAGCGGATCGCCATCGGATAATTGCCGAGCAGCGCCTGGTGGAACAGCAGTTCCCAGGCCAGCGACAGCACCGGCATGATCACCAGGATCACCACGCCCATCCACACGAGCCGCCCGGCATTGTCCGCAAAGAAGGTCTCGCGATCCGCCGTCGACAGCCAGTTCACCAGGTCGCCGAGGAAGGCGAAGACCATGACCTCGAAGATCGCGACGGCGGCGCCGAGCACGCAGATGGTCACCAGGATCGGCCAGATCGGCCGCGTGTAGTGCCAGCAGAAGGCGAAAAGCCCGGCCGGGGGCGCCTTGATCGGCTGCTCCCGGAACGGGTCGATGAGTTTCTCAAAGCGGGCGAACATGACGAAGATCCTCATACGTCCTGCGGGTCCGCTCCGCCCGCCGCGTCACCGCATGGCGGCCGGCGGGAAACACCGGCTGCTGTGCAGCCGGTGTCATCAGCACCGACAGGATGAACGCGGACACGGCGGCGGCAAGCACCGTCAGGCCCAGAAACAGGGTGAAAAGCCGTTCGGCGAACTGCGCGGCCGGCACGCTGGTTCCGGCGGAAACGACCGCGTCCAGGCGGTCGAATTCCAGCAAGGCCTGCGGCACGAACAGCGCCAGCGCCAGCGACAGGGTCAGCCCCACCGCCGCGCCGGCGACCAGCGCGGCATCGGTCAGGCGTCCTCTGCCAATATCGCGGCCAGAATCGCGGCCAGAATCGCGGCTGGAGGCGCGGTCGAGGGAACCGCTGTCCTGCGGCAGCGGGGTTTGCGGCCGCGCGAAAGGATCGAGCGGATAACGGGAGTCCATGGGTAAGCTCCTGCGGAACTCGGCATCGGACATGTCCCGCGACAGACACGGACGCAAACGCCATGCATTCACCGCGGATCGGTGAATTGCGTGCGGGACGGGACGGAAAACGAACCGGCCGGGGCCGGGTCGAAGGGGAAAATGGGTCTGGCTGGGAAGGCTGGCGGCCTAAGCGCCGCGCATCGCAGATCCGGTCATTGGTGCCCCGGCAACCGGAGCGAGGTCGCACATGGAGGTGCGGAACTTGACTGCGCAAAATGCCATCATGCACTCCCTCCTTGCTGTTGCGACCTGGTATGACCTGCGGGTTAAGGACGGACGGGCGTCCGCCGATCGGCGAAGCTCCACCGGGCGCGCGAGGCGCCGAAGATGGCGAAAGCCGATGCGGTGACCATACACGATGACCGGCGGTTGCAAAGGCTCAATTCGAACCCGAAGGATTGAAGCCATGCGACTGTTGCGTTCATGCAACGTTCTCGCGCCGGCTCCGCCAGCGCGGGGCAACGTTCTCGCGCTGACCTCGGCCCGCGCGGGGCAACGGCCTCGCGTTGCTCAGCAGAAGCGCGCCTTACCCCACCGCTTCCGCCTCGCCATCGGCGGCGATGAAGCCGCCGGACTGGCGCGCCCATAGCTCGGCATAGAGCCCGCCGCGCTCCACCAGTTCATCATGCCGCCCTTCCTCGGCAATCCGCCCCTCGTCCAGCACGATCAGCCGGTCCATCGCCGCGATGGTCGACAGTCGGTGGGCGATGGCGATCACCGTCTTTCCGGCCATCAGCTCGTTCAGGCTTTCCTGGATCGCCGCCTCGACCTCCGAATCGAGCGCCGAGGTCGCCTCGTCCAGCACCAGGATCGGCGCGTTCTTCAAGAGCACCCGCGCAATGGCGATGCGCTGGCGCTGGCCGCCGGACAATTTCACGCCGCGCTCGCCGACCCTCGCCTCGAAGCCGGTGCGGCCGCGGCTGTCGGCCAGCGCCTCGATGAACTCGAGCGCATGCGCCCGCCGCGCCGCCTCGCGGATCGCCGCCTCGCCCGTATCCTCCCGGCCGAGCGCGATATTCTCGCGGATCGAGCGGTGCAGCAGCGCCGTGTCCTGCGTCACCATGCCGATCTGCGACCTGAGGCTTGCCTGCGTCACCGCGGCAATGTCCTGCCCGTCGATCAGGATGCGGCCGCTCTCCAGGTCGTAGAAGCGCAACAGCAGGTTCACCAGCGTCGACTTGCCCGCCCCCGAGCGGCCGACCAGCCCCACCCGCTCGCCCGGACGGATCGTCGTCGTCAGGTCCTCGATCACCCCGCCCGTCTTGCCATAGTGGAATCGCACGCCCTCGAACGCGATCTCTCCCTTGGACACGGCGAGCGCCGGCGCCCCCGGCCGGTCGGTCACCGTCACCGGACGGGTGATCGTCTCGGCGCTGTCCTGCAGCGTGCCCAGCGCCCGGAACAGCCCGTTGAGCTGGCCGAGCAGCCGGCCGAGCAGCACGTTGAGCCGCAGCACCAGGCCGAGCACCAGCGCCACGTCGCCGGTGGTCACCCGGCCCGCCTCCCAGGCGAACACCGCCAGCCCGCCGATCGCGGTGATCATCACGCCCGACAGCACGCTCATCTGCCAGCGCACCGCCGTCAGCGTGCGGGTGAAGCGGCGGATCGCGGCGAGGAACGTCTCGTAGCTCTCGCGGGTGCCGATCCCCTCGCGCTGCGTGTCGCTGAACAGCTTGATCGTCTGGATATTGCCATAGGTGTCGACGAAGCGCCCGGTCACGCCGGACGAGGCATGGGCGCTGTCCTTCGCGGTCCGGCGGATGCGCGGCACATAAAGGAAAGCCAGCCCGGCAAAGCCGGCGAGCCACAGCCCCACGACGAGGCCGAACCACGGATCGAGCGCGGTCACCAGCGCCAGTGTCGACACCGCGAAGACGACGATGAACCAGGTCACCTGCAGCAGGCTGACCATGAAGTCGCCCGCCGCCTGTCCCGACTGCCAGACCTTCTGCGAGATGCGCCCCGCGAACTCGTCCTGGAAATAGGCCAGCGACTTGCCCACCACCTGCGCGTGACCCTGCATCCGCACCAGGTTGAAGAAGCCCGGCACCACGATCTGCTCTTCCACCAGCGCATTCAGCGTCGCAATGAGCGGGCGCAGCAGCAGCACGGTCAGCGCCATCAGGATCAGAACCGTCCCGTGCTCGGCGAGAAACTCCGTCCGCGTCCCGGCCTGCATCCTGTCGACCAGGTCGCCGACGAAAACATAGAGCGCCGCCTCGATCAGGGCGGTGAGGCCGCCGAGCACCAGCATCGCCAGAAAGGTCAGCCGCGCCTGCGAGACGAAGAACCACAGATAGCCGAAGGCGGTGCGCGGCACCGGGCGGTCGGGCAGCGGCGCCAGCGGATCGAGGCGCCCTTCGAACCAGGCAAGCAGTCTTTCGATCACGGGACGCGGGTCCTTTGCTGTTGCCGGAAGGGTGGGCTGCGGGCAAGAAGGGGCGCTGAGGGGATGCATGCGCCGCCCGCACCTGCATATGGGACACCCTGCCCCGCTTCCAAGCCCGCTTCCAGACCCGGACCGCGCCTGCCATGCCCGACCTTGCGCTCTTCCAGCCCGACATTCCGCAAAACACCGGCACGATCCTGCGGCTCAGTGCCTGCCTCGGCGTGACCGTGCATGTGATCGAGCCGGCCGGCTTTCCCCTGTCCGATCACGCGCTGCGCCGCGCCGGCATGGACTATCTGGAGCGCGCCGCCCTGGTCCGCCATGTCGACATGTCCACCTTCGAGGCCTGGCGCGCGGAAGAAGGCCGCCGGCTGGTGCTGCTGACCACCTCCGGGGCGACCTCCTATCTCGATCACGCCTTCGAGGCGTCCGACATTCTCATGCTCGGCCGCGAATCCTCCGGCGTTCCGCAAGAGGTTCACGCCCGCGCCGATGCCCGACTCACCGTGCCGATGGTCGCCGGCCTGCGCTCGCTCAATGTCGCCGTCGCGGCGGCCATGGTGCTGGGCGAGGCCCTGCGGCAGACTGGCGCCTTTCCCCGTCCGGGGGACGCGTCCCCTTCCACCGGCGGATGAGTTCTGCCATGAAGCCGGGGCAGAAGGCCAATCAGGCGCGCGGGCACGCATAGGGGGAGGACTGCAGGAATGAGCGCAGCGACGACGGACGACAGGGGCGAGACGCGCGGCGGCCCGGTTCCCGGTGGCATCGACGACAAGAAGCTGCGCGCCGAAGCCTGGTTCCAGAGCCTGCGCGACCGCATCTGCGCCGCCTTCGAGGCGATCGAGGACGAGGCCGCCGAACAGGCTGCCCTGCCCGGCGACCTCGCGGCCCTGCCGGCCGGCCGCTTCGAGCGCACGCCATGGGAGCGCACCGATTCGACCGGGGCAAAGGGCGGCGGCGGTGTCATGTCGATGATGAAGGGCCGCGTCTTCGAGAAGGTCGGCGTTCACGTCTCCACCGTCCACGGCGAGTTCTCGCCGGAGTTCCGCGGCCAGATCCCCGGCGCTTCGGAGGATCCGCGCTTCTGGGCCTCCGGCATCTCGCTGATCGCCCACATGCACAATCCGCATGTGCCGGCCGTGCACATGAACACCCGCATGGTCGTCACCACCCGCCAGTGGTTCGGCGGCGGCGCCGACCTGACGCCGGTGCTGGAGGCCCGCCGCACCCAGGAGGATGCCGACACGCGCGCCTTCCACGCGGCGATGCGAGGCGCCTGCGAGCCCCATGCGGTCGCCGACTATCCCCGCTACAAGGCCTGGTGCGACGAGTATTTCTTCCTCAAGCACCGCAACGAGGCGCGCGGCATCGGCGGCATCTTCTACGACTATCTCAACTCCGGCGACTGGGAGGCCGATTTCGCCTTCACCCGGGACGTCGGCCTCGCCTTTCTCGACATCTACCCGAAGCTGGTGCGCGCCAACTACCGCACGCCGTGGAGCGAGGCCGAGCGCGAGGAACAACTCATCCGCCGCGGCCGTTACGTCGAGTACAACCTGCTCTACGACCGCGGCACGATCTTCGGGCTGAGGACCGGCGGCAACGTCGCCTCGATCCTGTCGTCGATGCCGCCAGTGGTGAAATGGCCGTGAGGCGAGGCTGATCCCATGTCCCTGCCGCCGCTGACATCCCTCTCCGTCACCGGCTATCGCTCCCTGCGCGCGCTGCATATGCCGGTCGGCGCGCTCAACGTCTTCGTCGGCCGCAACGGCACCGGCAAGACCAACCTCTACCGCGCTCTCTCGCTGCTGCAGCAGGCCGCCTTCGGCCGCATCACCCGCGCCATCGCCGAGGAAGGCGGCGTCGAGAGCGTCTTGTGGGCCGGCGGTCGCAAGCGCGGCGCCCCGGTGCGGCTGATCCTCAAGGCCCGGCTCGGCGACATGACCTATTCCATCGAGGTCGGCCTGCCGAACAACATCACCGACGCGGCCCTGCCGCTGGAGCCGCTGGTCAAGGAGGAGAGCCTGACGCTCGCCGCCGGTCGGCGCGAGGTCACCTTGATGCAGCGCGGCGGCCCCACGGCCTGGCTGCGCGCGGCCGACGGCACGCGGCTGACCTACGACAACGAATTGCTGGGGTCTGAAACCGCACTCGGCGCCTTTCGCGACGGTGCCCGCTTTCCCGAGCTCGACATCGTCCGCCGCACCTTTGCCGACTGGCGTTTCTACCATGGCTTTCGCACCGACGAGGCCTCGCCGCTGCGCCAGCCCGCCCTTGCGCTGACGACGCCGACCCTGTCCTCCGACGGGGCGGACCTTGCCGCCGTCCTGGCGACGCTCACCCTGGTGCGGGGCGATGCCCGCGACATGGAGGCCGCCATCAATGACGCCTTTCCCGGCGCGCGCCTGCGGGTCGAGGTGGCTGAGGGCACCGCCCGTCTGTCGCTGCGCTTTGCCGACATGCCGCGCGACTTCTCGGCCCGCGAGCTCTCCGACGGCACGCTCAACTATCTGGCGCTCGCCGGCGCGCTGCTCGCCTACCGGCTGCCGGCCTTCGTCGCGCTGAACGAGCCGGAGGCAAGCCTGCATCCGGAGCTGCTGGCCCCGCTCGCCCGGGTCGTGGCGCGGGCTTGCGAGCGCACACAGGTCTGGATCGTCACCCATTCGCAGGACTTCGCCGATGCGCTGGCGCGCGAGGCCGGCGCCGTACCACGCACGATCGTGAAGACCGAAGGGGCGACCGGCATCGAAGGGTTGAAGATCACCGGCGAATTCGCCGATGAGGACTGAAGGGCATCAAGCCGTCCCGGCGACCTCGGCCAGCAGCGTCGCCCGGTCGAGGGAAAAACCGCTGTCGATCCAGCGGCTCTCGGCGAGGCGCAATCCCTCGCCGACCTTCGGCCCCGGCGCGAGGCCGGCCCTGGTCATGTCGCGGCCGGAGACCGGCAGCACCGGAATGTCGAGCCCCCTCACCGCCTCCAGCAACGCCCGCAGCCCCGCGTCGTCCGCAGCACGTCCCGCCTCGGCGGCGGCCAGCAGCACGCCATCGGTCGCCGCCTCGCGGCCATGGCGATAGAGCAGCTCCAGCGCGGCGAGACGCACCGCCTCGGGATCGTCGCTCCACGGCTTTGCGCGCGCCATGTCGGCAGCCAACCGCGCCGCCTTCATCCGCCGCCGCTCCGCATTGGAGAGCCGCAGCCGGTCGGCCAGCGCATCCAGCTCCGCCTCGCCGCCCTCGCTGAGCGCGGCGAGCGCCAGCGCCGGCGCGCGCGTGTTGGCGGCAAGGGCATCGAGCGCCCGCAGGGCCCGGAACGGGCCGAGCCCGGCGCGCGGCACCAACACCTGCGGCATCACGCCGCTTGCCGCCATCGCCTCCAGCGTCGCGACCGCGCCGCGGGCGGCGACGAGCTTGCGCATCTCCGCGCCGATCCGCTCGGCCGAAAGCCCCGCAAGGCCGTCCTTCAGCCGGGTCACGGCGGCAAGCCCCTCGGCGTCGGGCGCGCCCTCGCCATATTGGGCATGGAAGCGGAAGAAGCGCAGGATGCGCAGATAGTCCTCGCGGATGCGCCGCTCCGCATCGCCGATGAAGCGCACCCGCCGGGCGTGAAGGTCGGCCAGGCCGCCGACCGGATCGAACAGCGTCCCGTCGCGTCCTGCATAGAGCGCGTTCATGGTGAAGTCGCGCCGCTCCGCGTCATGTCGCCAGTCGCGGCCGAAACGCACGGTGGCATGGCGGCCATGCGTCTCCACATCCTCGCGCAGGGTGGTGACCTCGAAGGCGCGGCCATCGCTGACCACCGTCACCGTGCCGTGGTCGACGCCGGTCGGCACCGCCTTCAGTCCGGCCGCCTCGACCCGCCGGATGACGGTGGCAGGTTCCGCCGTGGTGGCGATGTCGATGTCGCTGACGGCCAGGCCGAACAGCGTGTTGCGCACCGCCCCGCCGACGACGCGTGCCGTCTCGCCGCCCTGTTCGAGCGCGTCGAACACGGCCTGCAGGGCCGGTTCGCCCAGCCAGTCGGCCTTGATCCGCTCGCTCATGCGCCCCTCCACGCGAGGCTCCGCTATTCGTAGCGGCCGGGGATGAACTGGCCGTCGCGCATCTCCGCCGGGCGGTAGGTCTGCCCCTCCGGCAGGCCCTCGCGCAGGGTCAGCGTCACCAGCCCGGCAATCACCAGCGCGCCGCCGGCGATCACCAGCCACAGCATCGGCCCCTTGCGCCAGTTCTCCGAGGTCTGTGCCTTCTTGTTGATGAACAGCCAGATCGCAAATCCGATGAAGGGCAGCGAGAACAGCAGGAGCTGGGTGAGAATGATACGCAACATCAGCGGCACACCGTGTCATAGAGAAGCCGGAGGATCCCGGCGGTAACGCCCCAGATGTAGCGTTCGCCATAGGGCATGGCGTAGAAATAGCGGGGCTTTCCGGCGAAGATCCGGGACTGCCGGCGGTGATTGGCATCGTCCATCAGGAACCGCAGCGGCACCTCGAAGACATCGGCCACCTCGTCCGGGTTGGCGACGATCCGCGCCCTCGGCGAGACCACGCCGATCACCGGCGCGACCCGGTAGCCGGAGCCGGTGAGATAGGTCGGCAGCACGCCGACCGGCTGCACCGCGCGCGGCGACAGGCCGATCTCCTCGCGTGCCTCGCGCAGCGCCGCGCTGACCGGCCCCTCGTCCTCGGGGTCGATCTTGCCGCCCGGCAGCGAGATCTGCCCGGCATGGCTGGTCAGATGGTCGGTGCGCTGAGTGAGGATGACGGAGGCCCCGGCCGGCCGGTCCACCACCGGGATCAGCACCGCCGCATCGCGCGGCGGCCGCTTGGCGAAGGCGAAGGGTCCCATGTCCGGATTGAGGATGTGGTCGCCGACCTCGTCCATCGCGGCCAGCGCCAGGCGCAGCCGCGCCTGCTCGGCAAAGGCTTCCGCCGAATCGATCACGGCGGCCGCCCCCTTCATCATCCGCTCCGCGCGATCCTGCTCGATCTCCAGGCTCACCCTGCCCCGCCCGTTTCCATATCCGTCTCGCCGGCCGCAACCGCCGGAAAGAAGACGCCCCCGCTCCATACGCCGAGCATGGAGCGGCCACCCATGTCCTGTTCCTCGAAAAGCTCGGCAAGCTGGTAGAGCAGCGGCCGCGCCAGCAGCGCATCCAGCGCGCCTCGTACCCTGATATAGGGTTTAAGTCCGTCCGTGCCAGTTTCCCGTTCAAAGCGAAGCGGATGGCTGGCATCCGCCGTCACCACGTCGCCGACATTGGTGCGCAGGGTCAGCCGCTGCTCGCGGCCCTCGCCTTGTGCATGCATCTCCACCGCCAGGAACGGCGCATCCTCGACGGTAATGCCCACCCGCTCGACCGGCGTCACCAGATAGTGGCGCCCGTCCTCGTCCCGCCGCAGCACCGAGGCGAACAGGCGCACCAACGCCTCGCGGTTGATCGGCGAGCCCATGTAGTACCAGCGGCCGTCGCCGGCGATCCGCATGTCGATGTCGCCGCAGAACGGCGGGTTCCATCGCTCGACCGGCGGCGTGCCCCGCGTCTTGCCGGCGCGGGCGACGAGATCGGCCAGTCCGGCGGGCATTTTGGCCCCATCCATGGCCTGTCCCTGCGTCATCGCTGTCGCGTTCCCATTGTCGTCGCCATCATTTGGCCCATACCCTGTCATGACATGGGTTACCATTGCCGTGCCGGCGTGAGTCTCGGGCCAGTCCCCGCGGAAGACTGCAACGGCGAGGCGGCCGATGGCAACCGCTGGCCGACTCGGGCGTTTCGGGTGATGCTGGAACCGCCGCGCGATCAGGAAGGATAATTCGACCATGAGTGCCGTCACTTCACCGGAAGTTGATCACGAACGGGTCGCCCGCGACGCGGAAGCGGCGATGGAGACGATCACCGCCGCCCGGACGGAGATCTCCCGCATCATCTTCGGCCAGGAAAGCGTGGTGGAGCGCGCGCTGGTGACGCTTCTGGCTGGCGGCCACGGCCTGCTGGTCGGCGTCCCCGGCCTTGCCAAGACCAAGCTGGTGGAAACCCTCGGCACGGTGCTCGGCCTCGACGCCCGCCGCATCCAGTTCACCCCCGACCTGATGCCCTCCGACATTCTCGGCGCCGAGGTGATGGACCAGGGTCGCGACGGCAGCCGTGCCTTCCGCTTCATCAAGGGGCCGATCTTCTCGCAGGTCCTGATGGCCGACGAGATCAACCGCGCCAGCCCGCGCACCCAGTCGGCCCTGCTGCAGGCGATGCAGGAATACCAGGTCACCGTCGCCGGCCAGAGCTACGATCTGCCGCGCCCCTTCCATGTATTGGCGACCCAGAACCCGCTGGAGCAGGAGGGCACCTATCCCCTGCCCGAGGCGCAGCTCGACCGCTTCGTGATGCAGATCGACGTGCATTATCCCGACCGCGAGGCGGAACGGCGCATCCTGATGGAGACGACCGGCGCCCAGGACGCGCAGGCAAGCGCGGTGATGACGGCGCAGGACCTTGCCGCCTGCCAGCAGCTCGTGCGCCGCATGCCGGTCGGCGAGAGTGTCGTCGAGGCGATCCTCGAGCTCGTCCGCTCCGCCCGTCCCGGCGAGAGCGACGACGAGATCACCAGCCAGATCGCCTGGGGCCCCGGACCGCGCGCCAGCCAGGCCTTGATGCTCACCGTCCGCGCCCGTGCCCTCGTCGACGGGCGGCTCGCGCCGTCGGTGGACGACGTGCTGGCCCTGGCCGAGCCGGTGCTGCAGCACCGCATGGCGCTGACCTTCGGCGCGCGGGCGGACGGCCAGACCATTCGCGGGGTGATCGGCCGCATCAAGAGCCGGATCGGATAGCGCCCGATGAGCCGCCTCGGGCGTTTCGGCCTGTCCTCGCCGGGGTCCCCGGCCCTGGACGATCATCAGGGAGCCGCCTGGCCGCAGGTCGTCGCCGGCGCCCGCGCGCTCGCCGAGGCCCTGCCCGACCTCCTGGTCGAGGCCCGCCAGGTGGCGATGACGATCAATGCCGGCTGGCATGGTCGCCGCCGCGCCGGCACCGGCGAGAATTTCTGGCAGTTCCGCCCCTTCAATGCCGGCGAGCCGGTCAAGCGCATCGACTGGCGCCGCTCGGCCCGCGACGACCATCTCTATGTCCGCGAGCGCGAATGGGAGGCCGCCCATACCGTCTGGCTCTGGGCGGATCTGTCGCCGTCCATGGGCTTTCGCTCGCATCTGTCGCAGGTCCTGAAGCGCGACCGCGCCCTGGTGCTGCTGCTGGCGCTGGCTGACCTTCTCGCCGAGACCGGCGAGCGCATCGGCCTGCCCGGCCTGCGCCGGCCCTCCGCCGACCGCCATGCGGCCGAGCGCATCGCCGACACGCTCGGCCACCTGGCCGATCCCGTGAGCCTGCCGCCGACGGAGGACATCCGCCGTTTTTCGGAAGTGGTGCTGATCGGCGACCTGCTCGATCCCGTCGAGGAGACGCTGGCCTGGATGCGCAAGGTCGCCGCCACCGGCGCCCGCGCCCATGTGGTCATGGTGCTCGACCCGATCGAGGAGACCTTTCCCTTCACCGGCCGCACCGAGTTCCGCGATCCGGAGACCGGCTTCAAGCTCACCAGCGGCAAGGCGGAGCAGTGGCGCCGCGCCTATCGCGACCGGCTGGAGGCGCATCGCCAGGCGCTGTCGGACGCCGCCCGCCGTGCCGGCTGGACCTTCGTCCTGCATCATACGGATCGCCCGGCCTCCGAGCCGATGCTGCTGCTGCATAGCCGGCTCAGCGGCCTGCCGCTCAACGGACCGGGAGGCGCCGGCCAATGACCTTCCTCCCCCTCGGCTTCACCGCGCCGCTGATGCTCGCCGCCCTGCTGCTGCTGCCGGTGATCTGGTGGCTGCTGCGGCTGATCCCGCCGAGCCCGCGCCGCGTCGCCTTCCCGCCCGCACGCCTGCTCGCCGACATCGACAAGCGCGAGGAGACGCCCGACAACAGTCCCTGGTGGCTGACCCTGCTGCGCCTGCTGCTGGCGGCTGCGATCATTCTCGCGCTGGCCGGGCCGATCTGGCGTCCGCTCGCCGAAGCGCCCTCCGGCCGCGGCCCGTTATGGATCCTTCTTGACAATGGCTGGGCCTCCTCGGCCGGCTGGCAGACCCGCCAGCGCGGCGCCGAACGGCTGATCGAGACCGCCGCCGACAGCGGCCGCCCGGTGCTGCTCGCCGCCACGGCGGAGGGCGCCGACCAACCCCTGGTGCCGCAGAACGCCCGCGTCGCGCTGGAGCGGCTGCGCGTGCTGGAGCCCCGCCCCTGGCCGGTCAATCGCGGCGAACTGACCCCCGGCCTGACCGCGGCGGCGCAGGAGACCCGCCCCGGCGCCGTCGTCTGGCTCGCCGAGGACGCCGCTGACGCCGGCACGCCGCGCTTCATCGAGGGTCTTCGCGCCCTTGTCGGCGATACCGAACTGACCGTCATGACCGGGCTCGGCCGCCCCACTGTCCTGGCAGATGCCCGCAACGACATCGAGGCGCTGACCGTCTCCGTGCTCGCCGATGCACCCTCCTCCGCGCCTCGCACCATCCGCGCCCTCGACATGCGCGGCCTCACCCTCGGCGAGACGGTGGCCCGCTTCGGCGAGGACGGGGTGAGCGGCTCGGCCGAGTTCGATTTCCCGGTCGAACTGCGCAACGACGTCGCCCGGCTGGAGCTGGTCGGCGAGGACAGCGCCGCCGGCGTCCAGCTTCTCGACGACCGCTGGCAGCGCCGCACCGTCGGCCTCGTCTCCGGCGCCTCCGCCGATCAGGCGCAGCCGCTGCTGTCGCCGCTCTACTATCTGGAACGGGCGCTCTCGCCCTTTGCCGAGCTGCGCCGCCCGCGCGAGGAAAACCTCGCCGTGGCCCTGCCGGACCTGATCGAGCAGGGCGTCTCGGTCATCATCCTCGCCGATGTCGGCCGCCTGCCGGAGGAGGCGCAGGCCAGCGTCGCCGCCTGGGTCGAGCAGGGCGGCGTGCTGCTGCGCTTCGCCGGTCCGCGCATGGCCGGCGGCACCGATGATCTGGTGCCGACCTCCCTGCGCGCCGGCGACAGGACGCTCGGCGGCAGCCTCTCCTGGGAGCAGCCGCAGCCGCTGGCGAATTTCTCCGAAGGCTCGCCCTTCGCCCGCCTCCCTGTTCCCGCCGACGTCACCGTCAACCGGCAGGTGCTGGCCGAGCCCGGCCCGGATCTCTCCGACCGCACCTGGGCCTCGCTCGCCGACGGCACGCCGCTCGTCACCGCCGCCGCGCGCGGGCGCGGCACCCTCGTCCTCTTCCATGTCACCGCCGACACCGCTTGGTCGAACCTGCCGCTCTCCGGCGCCTTCGTCTCCATGCTCCGGCGCATCGTCGCCGTCTCCTCGGCCTCCGGCTCGCGTGCCGAAAACGGCGCCGGCACGGCGGCCGGCGGCAGGCTGCAGGAGCCGGCCGAGGTGCTGCTGCCGCCCGTGCGCGTGCTCGACGGGTTCGGCCGTCTCGGCCCGCCGCCCGCCTCCGCCCTGCCGATCTCGGCGCGGGGCGGCGAGGTCGCCGCCTCCCGGCGCCATCCGCCGGGGCTTTACGGCAGCGACGACGCCTTCCGCGCCATCAACCTCTTCACCGCGCCGGGGCAGGTCCTGCCGCTCGATCTCGCCGGCCTGGGCGGCTCGGCGCGCGTGGTGACCTATCCGACCTCCGAGGCGACCGACCTGCGGCCGCTGCTGTTCCTCGCCGCCCTCCTGCTGCTCTTCGCCGATGCGATTGCGATGATGGCGCTGCGCGGCGACCGCAACGGCCTGCGGGCCCGGCTGGCGCGCGGCGCGACCGTCCTGCTTCTCGCCGGCCTTGCCGCCGCGGCGCTGCCGCATGCCTCCCTCGCGCAGGAGACCTCCGACGACCTCGCCGCGCTGGAGGCAACGCTCGACACCCGCCTTGCCTATGTGGTCACCGGCCAGCCGGACCGCGACGTCACCAGCCGCCAGGGCCTCCTCGGCCTCAGCCGCTATCTCGCCAGCCGCACCGCGCTGGAGCCGGAAGCCCCCGTCGGCGTCGACATCGCCCGCGACGAGCTCGCCTTCTTCCCGATCCTCTACTGGCCGATCACCGAGGACACGCCCGTGCCCTCCTCCGACGCCCTGGCCCGGATCGATGCCTATATGCGCAACGGCGGCACCATCCTGTTCGACACCGCCGACCAGCTCGCCGCCGGCATTTCCGGCTTCGGCACCTCGCCGGCGGTGCTGCGCCTGCGCCAGGTTCTCGACGGGCTCGACATCCCGCCGCTGGAGCCGGTGCCGGCCGATCATGTGCTGACCAAGGCCTTCTACCTGCTGGAGACCTTCCCCGGCCGCTATGCCGACGGACCGCTCTGGGTCGAGGCGACGGACGCGCAGAACAGCGCCGACCGGCCGGTGCGCGCCGGCGACGGCGTCTCGCCGCTGCTGATCACCGGCAACGACTTCGCCGCCGCCTGGGCGGTGGATGAGGCGGGCAATCCCCTCTTCCCCACCGTGCCCAACGACGCCATGCAGCGCGAATATGCCTATCGCTCCGGCGTCAACATCGTCATGTACGCCCTGACCGGCAACTACAAGGCCGACCAGGTGCATGTTCCGGCGCTGCTGGAACGGCTCGGACAATAGGAGCGAACCTGTGATCTGGTCCCTCTCCTTTGCCCCGCTCGTGCCGCTCTGGCTGCTCGCCGCCGCCACAGTCGTGGCCGTGCTGCTGGTCATCGGCGCCCTGGTGCTGCGCCTGCCGGCCTGGCCCTTGCGGGCGCTCGCCATGGCGCTGCTGCTCGTCGCGCTCGCCGGCCCGGCGCTCGAGCGCGAGGACCGCGAGGCGCTCTCCAGCGTCGTCTCCGTCATCGTCGACGAAAGCCAGAGCCAGCGCCTCGCCGACCGCGCCAGCGTCACGGCACAGGCGCTGACAGCGCTGGAACAGCGCTTTGCCGGTCTGTCCGGCTACGAGTTGCGCATCGTCCGCGCCGGCCGCGGCGACGGCGCCACCGCCGACGGCACCGCCCTGTTCTCTGCCCTTGCCGACAGCATCTCCGACGTGCCGCCCGACCGCATCGGCGGCGCGGTGATGATCACCGACGGCCAGGTTCACGACATTCCCGCCCGCACCGCCGACCTCGGCTTCAACGCACCGCTGCATGCGCTGATCACAGGGCGCGCCGACGAGGTCGACCGCCGCCTTGCCATTGCCCGCGCGCCGCGCTTCGCGCTGGTCGGCTCGCAGCAGACTGTCACCCTGCAGCTCCAGGATCACGGCCACAGCGCCAGTGACCGGGTGCCGATCGTGGTGCGCCGCGACGGCGAGGTCGTGTCGCAGCAGATGGCCCAGCCCGGTGCCAGCATCGACATTCCGGTCACCATCGCCCATGGCGGCAACAACATCTTCGAATTCTCCGCCGAGGCGCTCGACGGCGAACTCACCGACATCAACAACCGCGTCGTCGTCACCATCGAGGGCATCCGCGAGAACCTGCGCGTCCTGCTCGTCTCCGGCAGCCCGCATGCGGGCGAGCGCACCTGGCGCAACCTGCTGAAGTCCGACGCCTCCGTCGATCTCGTCCACTTCACCATCCTGCGCCCGCCCGACAAGCAGGACGGCACGCCGATCAACCAGTTGTCGCTGATCGCCTTCCCGACGCGCGAATTGTTCTCGGTGAAGATCGACGAGTTCGACCTGATCATCTTCGACCGCTACGAGCAGCGCGGCGTGCTGCCCCTGCTGTATTTCGACAACATCGCCCGCTATGTGCGCGATGGCGGCGCCGTGCTGGTCGCCGGCGGTCCCGACTATGCGGAAGCCGGCAGCCTCTACCGCACGCCGCTGGCGCCGGTGCTGCCGGCCGAGCCCAGCGGCATGATCTACGAGGAGCCGTTCCATGCCGGCATCTCCGATATCGGCTCCCGCCACCCGGTGACCCGCGCCCTGCCCGGCTCGACCACCGAGCCGCCGGCCTGGAGCCGCTGGTTCCGTCTGGTCGATGCCAGCGTGCGCAACGGCGAAACCTTGATGACCGGCGTCGACGACAAGCCGCTCCTGGTGCTCAGCCGCGAGGGCGAGGGCCGCGTCGCCGTGCTGCTGTCGGACCATGTCTGGCTGTGGGCGCGCGGCTATGAGGGCGGCGGCCCGCATGTCGACCTGCTGCGCCGTCTCGCCCACTGGCTGATGAAGGAGCCGGACCTGGAGGAGGAGGCCCTGCGCCTCACCGCCCGCGGCACGGAGGTCGTCGCCGAGCGCCAGACCATCGGCGAGGCCGTCGGCAGCCTGACGCTGACCCTGCCGGACGGCGAGACGCGCACCCTCGCTCCGACGGAAGTCTCGCCCGGCCTGTGGCGCACCACCGCTCCGGCGCCGGATCTCGGGCTTTATTCGGTCGATGACGGCACCCGCAAGGCGCTCGTCCATGTCGGCCCGCCGAACCCGCGCGAGTTCACCGACGTCCTGTCGACGACCGGGCCCCTCGCCCCCATCGCCGCAGCGACCGGCGGCAGCGTCCGCCGCCTTGCCGGGGCGGATGGCGGCGTCATCGTTCCGCGCGTCGTGCCGATGCGCCGCGCCACCAGCTTTGCCGGCGACGGCTGGATCGGCTTCCGCACCACCGAGGCCAGCCTCCTGCGCGGCATCGACCGCTACCCGCTGTTCCACGGCCTGCTGGGCCTGGCGCTGCTGCTCGGCGGCCTGTCGTTCCTGTGGTATCGCGAGGGGCGCTGAGGCCGCCCTCGCGGGGCATCACGCCTCGACCGGATCGGTGCAGATCGCGAACCGCGCATCGCGGCCGCCGCGCACCTTGCCCGCCGGCAAGGCGCTGTCCGGCGCCAGATTGGCGACCAGCAGCCGCGCCGGGTCCACCGGTCCCGGCAGGATGATCCGCCCCGGCGGCACCGGCGCGAAGCCGAGCGGCCCGTAATAGGGCGCATCGCCCACCAGCAGCACGGTCTTCTCGCCCAGCGCCCGGGCGGTCTTCAGCGCCTGGTTGACCAGCAGCCGGCCGAGCCCCTGATTCTTGAAGGCCGGCGCCACTGCCAGCGGACCGAGCAGTTGCGAGGGCTCCTCGCCGATGGTGATCGGCGTCAGCCACACCGAGCCGGCAAAGACATCGCCGCTCATGCCGACGAAGCTGAGCCGCCGGTCATGCTCCACTCCCTCGCGCAGACGGAAGGCCGTCTTGGCGAAGCGGCCGGGACCGAAGGCCTCGGCCTGCAGATCGAGAATGGCGGGGAGGTCGGACGGAAGTTCGTTCCGGATAAGCCAGGACAGTGCAAGCATGATCGGATCTCGGAAAGTCGGGACGGTCAGGCGGAACCTTGCGCCTTCGATCCGCTCCGCCGGGTCATGCCCAACGCTCTAACCGGATCTCAAGGCACACGTGTGACGACGCGCGAGGGCTGGCCTCGTCGCAAGTCTCGTCGTCGCTGCCGTTCGATCCTGTGCATCGCATCCTGCTCTGGCGTGCGGCCTGTCGTTCTGGGGCAAGCCGCAAGCTGTGTCCGTCCGGCCCGCGCCCCGCACTCGGGAGGGTGCCACGACAGGAGCGCGTCGGTATCATGCAATATGCGGTGCGTAAAGCGCTTTTGCGCCCCGCCCGCATCGTCTACTCAGGGTGAACGGTCCATTCGCGACGTTGAAGCCTGACCGCATGGCCCCATCTGAAGCACAAGGACGCAAACAAAATCGGACGGGAAGGACACGCGACATGGGCATGCTGGTGGACGGAAGTTGGAAGGACGTGTGGTACGATACCGGGTCGACCGGCGGCCGGTTCGAGCGCAAGGAGTCCTCCTTCCGCAACTGGATCACCCGCGACGGCGCCCCAGGCCCCAGCGGCAAAGGCGGCTTTGCCGCCGAAAGCGGCCGCTACCACCTCATCGTCTCCTTCGCCTGTCCCTGGGCGCACCGCACGCTGATCTTCCGCCGGCTCAAGCGGCTGGAGGACACGATCTCGCTCGCCGCGGTCGAGCCCCTGATGCTGGAAAACGGCTGGACCTTCGCGGAAGCCGAAGCGGAGACCGGCGCACAGGCCGCCTGGCAGGTCTATGTGAAGGCCGATCCGCACTACACCGGCCGCGCCACCGTGCCGATCCTGTGGGACCGCAAGACGCAGACCATCGTCTCGAACGAATCGGCGGAGATCATCCGCATGTTCAATTCCGCCTTCGACGACCTGCCGGGCGTCGACAGCGGGCTCGACTTCTTCCCGCAAGACCTGCGCGAGGAGATCGAGGCGGTCAACGCCCGCGTCTATGACGAGGTCAACAACGGCGTCTACAAGGCCGGCTTCGCCACCACGCAGGAGGCCTATGAGGAGGCGGTGACGACCCTCTTCGCCGCGCTCGACTGGCTGGAGGACCGCCTGTCGCGCCAGCGCTATCTCGTCGGCGGCCGGCTGACGGAGGCGGACTGGCGGCTGTTCACCACGCTTTTGCGCTTCGATCCGGTCTATGTCGGCCATTTCAAGTGCAACATCCGCCGCATTGCCGACTATCCGGCGCTCTCCGGCTTTCTGCGCGAGCTCTACCAGCATCCGGGCGTCGCCGGCACCTGCGACTTCGCCACCATCAAGCAGCACTATTACGGCTCGCACGGCACCATCAATCCGACCGGCATCGTGCCGCTCGGCCCGGTGCTGGACCTCGAGCGCCCGCATGGCCGCGACGCGCTCCCGAAGGCGTGACGCCTACCAGAAGGGTGATGGCGGGCTGTCTCCGGCAAGCTCCGCGATCCGCCTCAGCGTCGCCGGGCTGGTGTCCGGCGGCAGGGCCTGCGGCGCGAAGAACCCCGCCTCGCGGATCTCGCGCGTGGGCGTGAAGGCCGCCTCCGGCACCTCGGCGACGGCGACGCGGTAGAGCGCGACATGGTCGCGGATATGGTTGCGCCGGTTGTGATAGACGGCAAACAGCACCGGCGCGCCGCCGCTCACGCCGGTCTCCTCGCGCAACTCGCGCAGCGCCGCCTCGGCCAGCGTCTCGCCGACATCCACCGCCCCGCCGGGCAGATACCAGCCGGCAAGATAGCTGTGGCGCACCAGCAGCAGCCGGCCTTCGGCGTCGGTTGCCGCAACGCGCACGCCGAGCGTCATCGCCCGCTGATAGCGGGTGGCGGCCAGCACCAGCCGTCTGAGCGCCGTCATGCCCGGCAGGCTTCGCGTCACCTCACCGCCCTTTTCCCATCGCTCCACTCCCCGCTCCATGGCCCGCTCCACAGCCCGCTCCACCGGCGGAATATGGCTAATTTCCCTTAACCCACCATGCGCCTCCCGCATGGGAGCACTGCCCGAATCGCGCTTGTTCGCGGGACCGACTTCGACGAGTGTGCCATCGCGGCCGAAGGAGCGGCACCCGGACAAGAGCTCAAGACCCGAGCGCCGGACCCAGCCCGTCTCCAAGCCGCCGTCTCGAAGGAGAGATCCATGTTCTCGGCCCTGTTCCCGGCCTTCGCCCGTCGCCGTTTCGTTTGGCGCCCGGCAGTCGACCTGACCAACCCGCGCATCGCCGCGGTGCTGACCACGTTCAGCAGCAACTGACAGGCCTCCCGGCAGGGCGCGCATCGCGCCGCCGCGGAGCCTTTGTGAGCACCGTCCGCAAGGGACGGATGGAAGCGCCCGGATCCTCCGCGGCGCTTTTTGCTTGACCGCTCGCCCTCCTGTTCCTGATGTGGGCGCATGTTCCGCCTCGCCCATCTCTCCGACCCGCATCTGGGTCCCCTGCCCGATGCCCGGCTTCGCGATCTCGTGTCAAAGCGGGTGCTCGGCTATCTCAACTGGCACCGCTCGCGCGCCCGGTCGATGACGGCGACCTGGCTCGACCTGCTGCTCGACGATGTCCGCCAGCAGGCCCCCGACCACATCGCCGTCACCGGCGACCTCGTCAACATCGCGCTCGACCTGGAGATTTCGGCGGCCCGCCACTGGCTCGACGCGCTCGGCCTGCCGGAAGAGCTGACCGTGGTGCCCGGCAATCACGACGCCTATGTGCCCGGCGCCCTGCGCCGCGCGGTGCATGCCTGGGGCCCCTATATGATCGGCGACCCGCCGGCCGAGCCCGGCTTTCCCTTCCTCCGCCGCCGCGGCGGCATCGCCCTTGTCGGCGTATCCAGCGCAAGAGCCAGCGGCCCGTGGTTCGCCACCGGCCGGCTCGGCAGCGGCCAGTCCCGCCGCCTGCGCGACGAGCTCGGCCGGCTCGGCGAGGAAGGCGCCTTCCGCGTGCTGCTGATCCACCATCCCCCGCAGCGCGGCGCCACCGCCTGGAACAAGCGCCTCACCGATGCCTCGCGCGTGCGCGCCGCCGTCAAGCGCTCCGGCTGCGAGCTGGTGCTGCACGGCCACACCCACCTTGCCACCCGCAGCGAGATCGAGGGACCGAACGGTCCCGTCCCGGTGATCGGCGTGCCCTCGGCCTCCAACGCTCCCGGCCACAAGCGCCCGCCGGCCCGCTACAATCTCTTTTCCATCTCGGGAAGCCCCGGCGCCTGGCACTGCCGGATGGAGGAGCGCGGCCTCCACGCCGATGCCCACAAGCACGACCCGGCCGAGATCGTCAGCCTTGCCAGCCACGAACTGACGATCCCCGGCTGACGCAAGGCCGCATCCCAGGCACCGGGCACCGGCTTTTCCGCCGGCCTGTCTCTGGTGAAGAAAAGTCAGTTCAGGGGATTGGCGAACCAGGCATAGCCGACCAGCGCCGCGACGCCGACCAGGATGCCGATGGCGAAGGCCGCGAACGGTCCCCACAGGCCCCGCACCGTCGGCACGCTGACCGGCTGGGCGGCCGGCTGCGGCTGCACGGCGGCCTCCGGCTGCGTCGTGCGCGGCGCCTCCTTCAGGCGCTTGTTCAGCCAGTCGCCTTCCACCGCCCGCTCGCGTTCCAGCACCCGCTCGGCGATATATTCGGTGATGCAGTCGGCCATGTCGTCGAGCTCGGTCGTCTCCAGGATGACGGTGCGGCCGAGCCTCGTGTCCTTCAGGAAGCGATAGGTGCGCTTGTCGCGGCCCATCGCCACGTGGCTGGTGATGTCGATCCACAGCCGCGGCAGGTTGCCCGGCACGATCTGGAAGGAGAACTGGTCGTCGTCCTCCGGCACTTCCTTGAAGACGTCCTGCAGCTCCTCGGCGAGGAGTTCCAGACGGGCCCGCTCCGATTCCTGCAACTCCACCACCACATCGGTGCGCTCGACCTCGGCGAACTTGACCTTCCGGATGGCCTCCCGAAGGCTGCGCACCTTGGCGTGCGGTACGACATTGTCACGCGTTCTGGGCATCATGATTCCGATTCGAGCGAGGTAAACGAACCCTTAATAAAACCTGTACCATAGACAGGCATTAACCGCAGCATCGTGGGCAGTCCATCGCGAGTCGTCCACGGACAAACAACGACTTATAGTTAACGGAGATTAAGTCTTCTCCATGGCAATCAGCAGTATCGACCGCGTTCGCCAGGCCGCCGCTGAGGCCGGCCTCACCATCGACATCCGCGACATGCCCTCCTCCACCCGCACGGCGGAGGATGCGGCCAGGGCCTGCGGCTGCTCCGTCTCTGAAATCTGCAAGTCCCTCGTCTTCCTCGGCAAATCCAGCGGCGAGATCGTCCTGCTGCTGGTCAGCGGCTCCAACCGGGTCGATGAAGCCGCCGTCGCACAGCGCATCGGCGAGGAGCTCGGCCGCGCCGACGGACGCACCGTGCGCGAACGCACCGGCTTTGCCATCGGCGGCGTCGCCCCGATCGGCCATCTGGCACCGGTCAAGGTCTATCTCGACGAGGATCTTACCCGATTCGAAGGCATCTGGGCGGCCGCGGGCGCACCAAATGCGGTGTTTGCCACAACTGCGTCGGATCTTTTGCGGGCGACCGGCGCTCCCATCATCCGCATGACGCCGTGATCCGGCCGCACCCGCCCTCGATCACTCGCCCTCGATCAGCGGCACATGGCCTGCCGCATCGCGCGGCAGCACGCCGGCAAGGCGCGGGTCATCGGCGATCTCGATCGCCCGCTTGTAGGGCGTGAAGCCGCTCGCCCGGTAGAAGCCGAGCGCCTGCGGGCTGTCGGCGGTGCAGGTATGGACGAACAGGCGCCGCGTCTGCGGCCGCGACCACACCTGCGACAGCGCCTCGTTCATCAGCCAGCGCCCGGCGCCGTTGCCGATCTCCTCCGCCACCAGGCCGAAATAGGCAAGCTCCACCTCCGCCGGATCGGTGAAGTCGAGTTCCAGCAGGCCGACCGGCGCGCTCTCGCGCGCTTTGCGGCAGAAATAGACCTCGTATCCCGGCCGGGTCAGCACCGCGGCGAGATCCTGATCGCCCATCGTCAGCCGGCCGAACCACAGCCAGTCGTCGCCGATCCGGCGGAACAGGGCGCGATATTCGGCCGGGTCGGGCCGCTCGATCCGCTCCAGCGACAGGTCGGGCCGCTCGGCCCGCCGCGCCAGCGGCCGGGCGCGCATCTCCAGATAGGTGACGATGGTCGCGACCTTGCCGGCCGGCAGGTCGGTATAGCCCGCAAGGTCAACAGTGATCGACGACGTCATTCTCGCTCCTTGCGCAATGCGATGCGACACGGCTTGAGGTACCCGCTCCGGCGGCAACGATCAAGCGTCCCGCGTTGGCCTGCGGCGCGCCATGCGATAGGCTCGCCCACGCCCCCGCCCGCACAGGACCCGTGATGCCGCAGGCTCCCCTTGCCACCACCCCCGCCGCCGACGGCTTCCGCATGCCCGGCGAGTTCGAGCCCCATTCCGGCTGCTGGATGGCCTGGCCCGAGCGGCCCGACAACTGGCGCGAGGGCGCCGCCCCGGCGCGCCGCGCCTTCGCCGCCGTTGCCGCCGCGATCCATGCCAGCGAGCCGGTCACCGTCACCGTCTCCTCGGCCAAGGGGCGCGCCAGCGCGCAGGCGCTGCTGCCCGCCGGCATCCGCATTCTGGACATTCCCTCCGACGATTGCTGGATGCGCGACATCGGCCCGACCTTCCTGACCGGCCCCGGCGGCGAGGTCCGCGCGGTCGACTGGCGCTTCAACGCCTGGGGCGGCGCGGCGAACGGCCTCTATGCGCCCTGGGACCGGGACGATGCCATGGCCGCGTGCATTGCCGAGGTGGAAGGGGTGGAGTGTTACCGGGCGCCCTTCGTGCTGGAGGGCGGCGCCATCCATGTCGATGGCGAGGGCACCATCTTCACCACCGCCGAATGCCTGCTCTCCAGGGGGCGCAATCCGCAGATGACAAAGGCGGAGATCGAACAGGGGCTGAAGGACTGGCTCGGCGCCACCGCCGTCGTCTGGCTGCCGCGCGGCGTCCATCTCGACGAGACCGACGGTCATGTCGACAACCTGCTGCATGTCTGCGCGCCCGGCACGCTCGCGCTCACCTGGACAAACGACAGGGGCGATCCGCAATACCAGCGCTCGGCGGAGGCGCTCGACCTGCTCTCCACCTGTGTCGACGCGCGCGGCCGCCGCTTGCGCGTCGTTCGCCTGCCGATGCCCGGCCCGCTGCATATGAGCGCGGAGGAAGCAGCCGGCATCGCCGCCGGCGATACCGGCATGTCGCGGCAGACCGGCGAGCGGCTCGCCGGCAGTTATGCCAATTTCTACATCGCCAACACGCGGGTGGTGTTCCCGCTGCTCGACGAGCGGCACGACGGCGAGGCCGCCGCCCTCCTCGCCGAGCTGTTTCCGGGCCGCGAGATCGTCGGCGTTCCGGGGCGCGAGATCCTGCTCGGCGGCGGCAACATCCACTGCATCACCCAGCAGGTGCCGGCCTGACCCGCCCCGCCGGCCGGTTCGCTTGCATTTCGCAACAGGCTGCCGCCGCGGCAGAGCGCGTCGCTAAGGAATTGTTAACCCCCGGCTGGGACACTGGAGAGGTCTTTCGGCACAGCAACTCTGGCTTTGGCCCAGCATCAGGGATCGCACTCCGTCACCATGTCGCTCATCGGCAAGACATCAGGCAGCAGGATCGGCAGCAGCTTCGGCAGCACCAAGAAGCTGTCGGCCTATCAGCAGATGCAGCAATGGAGAACCAAGCAGCGCGAGCGCAGCGAGACGCTCGAACGGCAGAACGCGATCAGCTCGAACCTGTTCGCCGTCGGGATCAGCGAGACCCAGACCGCGACGGAAATGCTGTTCAACAACGTCGCGGCCCGGGTCAAGAAGGAAGCCCAGGCCAAGCTGGCACAGCAGAGCGAGGCCATCGACAGCGCCCTCGACGCCATCGAGGAGCAAAAGACCAACGGCGTCGACATCAAGGTCTGAGCGCCGGTTCTCCCACACCTCGTTTCGGCACCTCGTTTCGCAAACCGGTGTTCGGCACCCGCGGGGCTCCGGGTGCCCGCCGTATCGTCACACCGTTCCGACCGTCTTCAGCCTCGCGCGGGCATGCACCTCGTTCTGGCTCATCACCGTCGTATGGGCGCGGAACCGCTCGACGATCGAGCGCACGAAGGGCCGGGTCTGCGGCGAGGTCAGCAGCACCGGCACCTCGCCCAGTTGCGCCGCCTGTTCGAAGGCGTCTCGCACCAGGCGGACGAAGTCCTGCAGCTTCGACGGCGCCATGGCCAGCGAGCGTTCCTCGCCCTCGCCGACGATCGCCTCGATGAAGGCCTGCTCCCACTGCGGCGTCAGCGCGATCAAGGGCAGGTAGCCGCCGGGCGACTGGTTGGCGGCGGTGATCTGCCGGGCCAGCCGCGAGCGCACATGCTCGGCGATGGTCGCCGGGTTGCGGGTGAAGCCGGTCGCCTCGGCGATGCCTTCCAGGATCGTGCCGAGATCGCGGATCGAGATCCGCTCGGCCAGCAGCGCCTGCAGCACCCGCTGGATGCCGGAGACGGTGATCTGCCCCGGCACGATGTCCTCCACCAGCTTCGCCTGCTCGCCGGTGATTTCCTTCAGCAGCTTCTGCACGTCCGCATAGGTCAGCAGTTCGGAGACATTGCCGCGGATCGTCTCGGTCAGGTGCGTTGCCAGCACCGTCGCCGGGTCGACCACCGTATAGCCGCGCAGCGCCGCGTCCTCGCGATACTGCCCCTCGACCCAGGTCGCCGGCAGGCCGAAGGTCGGCTCCGTCGTATGGGTGCCCGGCAGCTTCACCTGGCCGCCGCTCGGGTCCATCACCATGTAGTGGCTCGGGAAGAGCTGGCCGTTGCCCGCCGGCACTTCCTTGACCTTGATGACATAGTCGTTGGCGCCGAGCTGGATGTTGTCGAGGATGCGCACCGGCGGCATCACGAAGCCGAGATCGGCGGCGAGCTGGCGGCGCAGCGCCTTGATCTGCTCGGTGAGCTGGTCGCCCTCCCCGCTCTGGCCGTTGATCAGGGACAGCAGGGCATAGCCGAGTTCGATGCGCAGCTCGTCCATCTTCAGCGAATCCGTCACCGGCGGTTCGCTTGGCGGCGGCGGCGCGGCCGCCGCCACCTCGGCGACCCGCACTTCCTCCGCCGCGTCCTTCTGCGACTTGCTGGAGCGATAGGCGAGGTAGCCGGCAAGGCCGGCAAGGCTGAGGAACGGCAGCATCGGGATGCCCGGCAGCATCGCCAGCGTCACCATCACGAAGGACGACATGCCGAGCGCCTTCGGATAGCCGGAGAGCTGCTGGCCCAGCGCCTTGTCGGCCGAGCCGGCGACGCCCGCCTTGGACACCAGCAGGCCGGCCGCCGTGGAGACGATCAGCGCCGGGATCTGCGAGACGAGGCCGTCGCCGACGGTCAGCAGCGTGTAGGATGCGGCCGCCTGCGAAAAACTGAGGTCCATCTGCGCGACGCCGATGATGATGCCGCCGATGACATTGATGAAGGTGATCAGCAGGCCGGCGATGGCATCGCCCCGCACGAATTTCGACGCGCCGTCCATGGCGCCGAAGAAGGAGCTTTCGTCCTCCAGTTCGCGGCGGCGGCGGCGGGCGGTCGCCTCGTCGATCAGGCCGGCCGACAGATCCGCGTCGATCGCCATCTGCTTGCCCGGCATCGCGTCGAGGGTGAAGCGCGCCGCGACTTCCGCGATACGGCCCGAACCCTTGGTGATGACGACGAAGTTCACGATCACCAGGATCGCGAAGACGATCAGGCCGATGACGAAATTGCCGCCCATCACGAAGTTGCCAAAGGCCTGGATGACCTCGCCGGCGGCATGGGTGCCCTCGTGGCCATTGGCCAGGATCAGGCGGGTGGAAGCAAGGTTCAGCGCCAGCCGCAACATGGTGGCGATCAGCAGCACCGTCGGGAAGGACGAGAATTCCAGCGGCTTCTGGATGAACAGGCCGGTCATCAGGATCAGCACGGAGAAGATGATCGAGATCGCCAGGAACAGGTCGAGCATCATCGCCGGCATCGGCAGGATCAGCACGACCAGGATGATCATGACGCCGAGCGCCAGGGCGATGTCGCCGCGCCGGACCGTATCCCACATCACCGCCAGCGTCGGCATGCCCGCCGGCAGGCGGAGGCCGCCGCCGCCCCCCGCCGCGCCCGAAGCCGCCGGGATCGGGCTCACGCCCTGGGAACGACCCGGGGCGCCCTCGCCCCCGCTCACCGTCACATCGCTCATGCCATGCCCTTCATCGCACCCGCCGGCCGGAGCCGGCCGTCACCCGACCCGTTCCGCTCTCAGGCGACGGCGATCCGCGCCTCGCCGGGTCCGGGGACATCGACCCCCTCGTCGGCATACTGGTTCAGCTTGTTGCGCAGGGTGCGGATGGAGATCCCGAGGATCTTCGCCGCATGGGTGCGGTTGCCCAGGCAATGGTCCAGCGTGTCGAGGATCAGTTCGCGCTCCACATCGGCGACGGTGCGTCCGACCAGGGCCCGGCTGATCGCCTCGGCGGTGGCCGCCACATCGGCGGCGAGCCGCGCATCGGGGCTGGCGGCGCGGGCGATCGGGCTGCCGTCCGGCATGCGGATGGCGTCGACGTCGATCTCCTCGCCCATAGCCAGCAGCACCGCCCGGTGCATGGTGTTCTCCAGCTCGCGCACATTGCCCGGCCACGGATTGGCGAGCAGCATGCGCCGCGCCTCCTCCGAGATCTGCCGGCGTGGCACGCCGTTCTCGCGGGCGTAGCGCTCGACGAAATGCGAGGCCAGCTCGATGATGTCCGTCGGCCGCTCGCGCAGCGGCGGCAGCTTCAGGTTGACGACGTTGAGCCGGTAGAGCAAGTCCTCGCGGAACGTGCCGGCGCGCACCGCCTCGGCAAGGTCGCGGTTGGAGGTGGCGATGATGCGGATGTCGACGGGCACCGGTTTGCCGCCGCCGACCCGGTCGATCACCCGCTCCTGGATCGCGCGCAGGAGCTTGGCCTGCAGCCGCACGTCCATCTCGGAGATCTCGTCGAGCAGCAGCGTGCCGCCATTGGCCTCCTCGAACTTGCCGATCCGCCGGGCGATGGCGCCGGTGAAGGCGCCCTTCTCGTGGCCGAACAGCTCCGATTCCAGCAGTTGCTCGGGGATCGCCGCGCAGTTGATCGAGATGAACGGGCGGTTGGCGCGGGCCGAGCGGGCGTGCACGTAGCGGGAGATCACCTCCTTGCCCGAGCCGCTCTCGCCGGTCACCAGCACCGAGGCGTCGGACGGGGCGATCTGCTCGGCGAGCCGCACCACGGTGGCCATCGCCGGGTCGCGATAGATGATGCTCGACTGGTCGCGCGCCACCGCCGCCAGCACGGCGGCGATCATCTCCGGGTCCGGCGGCAGCGGGATATATTCCTTGGCGCCGGCGCGGATCGCCCCGACCGCCGCGCTCGCGTCCGTCTTGACGCCGCAGGCGACCACCGGCAGGTGGAAGCGTTCGCCCTCCAGCCGCTCGATCAGGTCGGCAATGTCGAGGCCGACATCGGCCATCACGAGATCGGCGCCGCGCCCGGCGCGCAGCACCTTCAGCATCTCCTCGATCGTCGCCGCATGGGTGACCGAGGCGCCGCGGTCCATGGCGATCTTCGAGGCGGTGATCAACTGGCCTTCGAGCGTGCCGACGATCAACAGTCGCATGGGTCTTCTCCTTCCGATCAGCGATCGGACTTGATGATTTCCGTCATGGTGACGCCGAGCTTGTCCTCGACGAGGACGACTTCGCCGCGCGCCACCAGCCGGTCATTGACATAGATGTCGATCGCCTCGCCGACCTTGCGGTCGAGCTTCAGCACCGTTCCCGGCGCCAGCCGCAGCAGTTCCGACACATGCATGCGCGAATGGCCGAGCACGGCCGAGATCTGCACCGGCACGTCGAACACGGCTTCCAGGTCGGCGGCGCTGCGCGCCTGCGAATGGTCGCGCTCGACCTCGCGATGGGGTTCCTGCGCCTCCATGTCGGCGAGCTGGAAACCGGTTTCCTGCATCTCGTTGGGATCGCTCATCCGTCATTCCGCCCCTCGGCGGTCTCCTGGTTGAGGGCCGCTTTGTGCCCCTTGCCGGCACGCCGGCCCTCGAAATAGCGCTTGGCGGCCTGGTCGACCTGCCGCTCGATCGCCTTGCGGTCGCGCACGATGCCGCCATCCGCCCATTCGATGCGGCAGTCGCCGGCGGCGATGTCCGGCTCGCCGAGCAGCACCAGCCGCCCGTCGAAGCCCTTTTCGGCGACCAGCGGATCGAGCCGCCGCTTCAGCTCGGCCATGTCGCCTTCGCGGACGCGGATCACCAGATGCGGCGCCCGCCGCAGCGGCCCGAGGCATTCCGAGATCAGCGCGATGATCTCGCCGAGCGGCTCGCGGGCGATCAGATGGGCGCAGATCCTGCGCGCCACCAGGAAGGCCAGCGCCACCGCGTCCTTCTCGTGCCGGGCCTGCTCGACGTCGAGCTGGCCGATCAGCGCCGAGACCGATTCGGCCAGCCGCCCCGCCTCGTCGGCAAGGCGGCCTTCCTCGCTCTGCTGCTGCTCGCCCAGCGCCTCGGCGCGCCCGCGCTGGAACGCCGCCTGCTCGGCGATCGCCAGCAGCGCCTTGTGCTCCGACAGCGTGATCGTCGGCTCGGCCGGCTCGACGATCTCCTCCACCTCTTCCTCGTCGGGAAGCTCGATGGCCGCGAAATTGCGGTCGAAGAGGAAGCGGTGAACCTTCATATGCGTGCTCGCCATCCTTGTCGTCATCGTTCAGGCCGCTCAGTAGATGATCTCGTCGTCGCCCTTGCTCTTGGAGAGCATCAGCTCTCCCTTCGCGGCGAGATCCTTGGCGGTGGCGACCATGCCGGACTGCGCCTCGTCGACGTCGCGCAGGCGGATCGGTCCCAGCGCCTCCATGTCGTCCTGCATGATCTTCGCCGCGCGCGAGGACATGTTGGAGAAGAAGAACTCGCGCACCGCCTCCGACGCGCCCTTGAGCGCGATGGCGAGGCGATCCTTCTCGACGTTGCGCAGCAGCGTCTGGCAGCTTCCCGCGTCCAGCTTCATCAGGTCGTCGAAGGTGAACATCAGCGTCTTGATCCGCTCGGCCGAGTCGCGGTTCTCCTCCTCGAGCGCGGCCAGGAAGCGGGCCTCGGTCTGGCGGTCGAAATTGTTGAAGATCTCCGCCATCATCTCGTGGCTGTCGCGCCGCGAGGTGTTGGTCAGGTTCGACATGAACTCGACGCGCAGCGTCTGCTCGACCTTCTCCAGAACCTCCTTCTGGATCGCCTCCATCTTCAGCATGCGCGAGATCACCTCCAGCGCCAGCTCCTCCGGCAGGATGCCGAGGACCTTGGCGGCATGGTCGGGCTCGATCTTCGACAGCACCACGGCGACGGTCTGCGGGTATTCGTTCTTCAGGTAGTTGGCGAGCACGTTCTCCTGCACGTTGGAGAGCTTCTCCCACATGTTGCGGCCCGCCGGCCCGCGGATCTCCTCCATGATCAGCGACACGCGCTCGCGCGGCAGGAAGCTCGACAGCAGCCGCTCGGTCACGTCGACATTGCCGTTCAGCGCGCCGTTGCTGGAGATCTTGCGCACGAAGTCGATGAACAGTTCGTCGAGCATGTTCGGCGTCACCGGTCCGAGCCGCGACATCGCCGCGGAGACCTCGCGCACCTCCATCTCGTCGAGCTGTTCCCAGATGCGCCGGCCGTGCCGTTCGCCGAGGGCCAGCAGCAGCACGGCGACGCGCTCGACCCCCTTCAGTTCGCGCTCCTTCTCGGTCGCGCTGATGGTCAGATGGGTGCCCTGGGCGGACTGGATGCTGCCTGCGATGCTCATGCTGCCTCATTCATCCAGCCGCGGATGATCCCGACTGCCTCGTTCGGATATTCGTCGATCAGCGCGCCGACCTTGGCGATGGTGGCGACCTGCATCGCGCCTTGCGCCTGCGCCGCCTCCAGCCATTCGATGCGCGGCGGGCCGTCGCTCTCGCCCTCGCCGAGACCGGACTGGCCGGAATGGTCGGCGAGCATCGCCGGCTCCAGCGGCTGGCCGTCGGCGCCCAGCAGCACCGGCATCGCCTCTTCTTCCTTGGCCAGGATGCGCTTGACCAGCGGGCGCACCGCGAACAGCGTCAGCAGCAGGGCGATCAGGAACAGCACGCCGAGTTCGACGAAGCGCATCAGGTCGGCGCGGGTGAACTCGAACAGGCCCTTCTCCTCCTCGCCGATGATCCCGTGCGGCGACTGGGCGAAGCGCAGATTGACCACCTCGACGGTGTCGCCGCGGCGGGTGTCGAAGCCGACGGCCGACTGCACCAGGGTGCGGATCCGTGCCAGCTCCTCCTCCGTGCGCGGCGCATAGACCATGTCGCCGCCAGCGTCGGGGGCATAGACGCCGTCGACCAGCACCGCGACGGAGAGCCGGCGGATGCCGCCCGCCTCGATCACCTCGGTCTTCACCGACTTGGAAATCTCGTAGTTGACGATCTCCTCGGACTGGTTGGCGATGTCGCGGTTGCCGGCCTCGCCGGTCTGCTGGTCGCCGCCGGGCACCTGGTTGGCGGCGGTGACGCCGCCCTGGCGCCCGGTCGTCGAGGAGTTCTCCTCGCGCGACTGGGTCGAGCGCACCACCTGGCCGTCCGGATCGAAGGTCTCCTGGGTCTCGGAAATCCGCGTGTGGTCGAGTTCCAGCGCCACCCGCACCCGCGAGCGGCCGACACCGACCACCGAGTTGAGGATTTCCTCGATCTGGCTGCGCAGCCGCGCTTCCATCGACTGGGTGCGCTCCTGCAGCGAGGAGGCGAGGAACCCCTCGCCCTGGTCGCCGGCGCCGCTGGCCAGCAAGCGGCCGGTCTCGTCGACGATGGAGACGAAATTCGGCTGCAGCCCCTCGACGGCGGTTGCCACCAGGTGCTGGATCGCGCGGATCTGTCCGGGGTCCAGCTCGCCGCGCACCGACAGGGCGATGGAGGCCGAGGGCGGCTGCGCGTCGCGCTGGAACAGGCGCCGCTCCGGGATCACCAGATGGACGCGGGCCGACTTGATCCGGCCGATGGAACGGATGGTGCGGGCCAGCTCGCCCTCGAGCGCCCGCGTCCGGTTGATGTTCTGGACGAAGCTGGTCGAGCCCAGCGTGTCGGCCTTGTCGAAGATCTCGTAGCCGACCGAGCCGCCGAGCGGCAGGCCCTGTTCGGCCAGCCGCATGCGGGTGCGGAACACGTCGGCCTGCGGCACCAGCAGCGTCGCGCCGTCGTTCTGGATCTGGTAGGGGATCGCCAGGCTGTCGAGCTGGGAGATGATCGCCGAGGAATCCTCGAAGGTCAGGTCCGTATAGAGCGGCGTCATCTGCGGCGCGGTCACCCGCAGCATGATGAAGGCGAACACGCCCACCAGGATCGCCGCCACCGCGCCCATCGCGCCAAGCCGGGCCGGGCCGAGTGTCTTCACAAGATCCGCAAGTCCGTTCACGTGCCCACCCGTCGATGCTGTCGCGGAAAACCTCTGAAAAGACCGGGCCACCCAGGGCGGCTCCTTGGGGATGAGGGGGATGGAAAAGCCCCCCCGGATGGCCGGTAGGCAATTTTTGCCCGCCAGATGGTAAACGAGTGGTTAACGCGCGTTAGGAAAGGGTAAAAGTCGCGGACTTTCCGCTGCTTATCGTGGCGAAATGCGATAGGAGACCGGCAAAATCGACCGGGTCGCGTTAACCTTTCGCGAAGCCTGGTGAGTCGCGCCCCGCCCGGCGCATCAGCGCTTGAGGACCGCGCCAGGGAGAGGATGAAGCGACAAGCACCCGCCGGGGTTACCTCTGGTTCCCGGCTCTCCGGCTTCGCCTGCGGCGGGGATGACCTCCGTGGGGGAGGCACGGCCTCACCCCATCTCGGAGGTCACCCCCCGGTCGCGCGCAAGCACGCGCCGGTCACCCCACCCTTCGCCGTCACACCGGGCGCGCGCTAGCGCGACCCGGTGCCTATTGGCTGCCAGAGCGATCGAGAGGACACGCTCACCCCCTCTCCTTCGTCATCCCGCACGCAGCGAAGCGGAGATGCGGGACCGGCGAGCCGAGGGCCTCACAAAGGCACTCCCAAAAGACACCGCAACCGCCGTGCCTCCCCGGTCCCGGATCTTCTGCCTCGTCCGGGAAGACGCCAAGGAAAGGTCTGTGCGACAAGCACCGTCTGAACACCGGCGGCGCGAAAACACCGAGAGGCCGGCGTTGCCGCCAGCCTCTTCAAGGATCGTTCTGTTCGAAGAGCGGTGTCTGGGGCAGGACGGGCTTGCGGGGAAGCGAGCCGGCCGGGCCTGCCGCCTTATCCTGCCTCAGTTCCGGTATTGCTGGACCCGCGTCGCGCGCAGCCCGGCAAGGCCGTGGCGATCGATCGAACTCTGCCAGGACAGGAATTCCTCGACGGTCAGCGTATACCGCTTGCAGGCCTCGTCGAGAGACAGCAGTCCGCCGCGAACGGCGGCCACCACTTCGGCCTTTCGCCGGATCACCCAGCGACGGGTGGTCGCGGGCGGCAGATCGGCGATCGTCAACGGTGACCCGTCGGGACCGATTACATATTTGACACGCGCACTTGCTCGGTCGGTCATTGTACACTCACACTCAACATGACCACGTTGACTGTGAATGTAACGGTTTGCCTTTAAAAATTACCTAAACGGGAAGCAACAATTCGGTAAGAATTTGAACGACTCGGCCTTCGTAAAAGATGTCATCAGCCGAGGGAAACCCTGCCTTCGTGCAGGACTGCCGTGTCTTGCAAAATGAGAACGAAAAAGGGGCGGCGAAAATTTCTCGCCGCCCCGTGCAATTTCCACCCGCCGGCCGGCCGGCCCGATCAGTTGCGATTGACCGAAAGCACCGTGGCCGCCGACACATAGATCCCGCCGATCTTCAGCATCGCTCCCGAGGAGGTGAACTCGATGCCCTCGACGGTGCCGGAAATTTCCGTCGCCACCGGCACGGTCGGGCGGTTGTTCGCGTCATAGCGGGCGATCGAGATCGAGTAGGCCCCCTGCGGCGCCGACGATCCGGCGGTCGTGCGCCCGTCCCAGGTATAGATGTTGGCGCCATAGGACAGGTCGGCATCCTCGGCGAAGACCACCGCCCCAAGGCTGTTGCGGATCTCCACCCGCGCCTTGCCCGATTCGGGCGAATCGTAGGTCCACTTGGCCTCGCCGTCCTTCAGGCTGGTGGTGTTGCCCGCCGCCGTGACGTTGGTGCCGAGGTAGCTGACATAGCTGGAGGCCGTCGTCGCCGCCATCACCGCCAGCAGGTCGCTGAGCTGGTCGTTGGTCTTGATCTGCTGTTCGACCGACGAATACTGAACAAGCTGTTCGGTATACTTCGATGAATCCATCGGGTTCAGCGGATCCTGGTTCTTGATCTGGGTCGTCAGGATCGACAGGAACAGCTCGTAATTGTTCGAAAGCGCCGTCAGCGAGGCGGAGGTGGTGGTCGCCCCGCCGCTCGTGCCGCTGCCGCTAATGCCGCTCGTCGCCATCTCGTTCACTCCTGTCGCCGTCCGGCTCCCGCCGGGGCGCGCCATGCCTTGCGGGCTATACCTGGATATCGAGGGCGCCGCTGGCGCCGCTCACATAGGCCCTGGCTGCCGCCATCGGCAGCGTGTCGCCGTCCTCCTTCTGGAGGCCGCCGCCCTCGCCCGGCGCGAGGCGGTCATTGCCGCCCTCACCCCGCTCGAAACCGGCGAAACCGTTCTGGTTCTTCAGCGACATTTCGAGTCCTCCGCTTTCCAGCTTGAGGCCGGCGGCATCGAGTGCCCGTTCCAGCCCGCGCTGGTCGCGCAGGAACATGTCCAGCGTCTCGCTGCGTTCCACGGAAAGGTGCGCCCTCACCGTGCCGTCGCGCGAGACCTTCAATTCGACATCCACCCGGCCGAGTTCCGGCGGGTCCATACGGATCTGGAAGCGCGTTTGCCCCTTCTGGGCAAACCTGGCGACTTCCGTCGCCAGATGAGCGCTTGCCACTGCCACGTTCTGTGGCAGTGCCGCCGTCGATCCGCGCAAGGCGGCGGTTGAAGCCTGGGCCTGCGCCTCGGCGCGGCCAATCTCGATCTGTCCGTCGAAGCCGTCGAGCGACCTGTCGCCGCCCTGCGGCTCGCCGGCCGTATCCGTCATCGCCGCCGCGAAGGCGAGCGCCGCGGCGCTGACCCCCGGCCGCTGTGTCTCGCCGGATGCCGCAGCCGACGCGCCCGGGGCGCCCGCCGATGCCGGCCGCGCCTCGGCCGCCGGCCTGTCGCCGCCCGCATCCGCGCTTCTGGCATCCGCGCCCCTCGCCAGCGCGGCGAAGGCGTCCGCCTCAAGGCTCGCGGCCTCGCTCAGCACCGCATCGCGCGCCTGTGCCGAAGCCAGCCCCTGCGGCGGCACCGGCATCGATGCGGACTGTGCCGTCCCCGCCTGTGTCGTCCCTGCCTGCGATGTACCTGCCTTGGTCGCGTTCCCGTTGGTCGCGCCGGCCTTGGTCGTGTCCGCCTTGGTCGCCCCGGCCTGAGACGCACCGGTGGCGGCCGCCTGCAGATCCACCTTCAGGCTCGCCGGCACGGATGGCTGCGTGTTCGCCTGGGCAGCAGTCTGTGCAGTGGCCTGGGCAGCAGTCTGGGCAGTGGCCTGGGCGCGCGCTGCGCTCTCGCCCGTCGCGCCGGCCGAACCGTCGCTCATCTCGGCCACCGTCACCTCGACACCGGCCGGCAGGCTGGCGCCCTGCCGCGCCAGGGTGGAGGTAGCGGCGCGCATCGCCGCGGCGACGTCGGTCCGCACGGCCGCCTCGCTCTGCATCCGCGCAGCCGTCGCGCCGCTCTGGTCACGAGGCGAGGCCACCGGCCGCACCGGAGCCTCGGGGGCGTCAGGCAGCGCCTCCTCCGCGCCGGGCATCGCTGCACCCGTCGCCGTTCCGATGGCCGTCACCATCGGCGCCGGACGCGGCGCATCTGCCGAAGCCGAAGCCTGGGCCTGCGTTTGAGCCTGGGCCGGGGTTGGGATCTGCGGCGGCAGCGCATTCACGATCCGTGTCGCTGTATCCGCGCCGGCGCCAGGCTGCCCCGCGCTCCGAACCGCGCTCTGGCTCACGCTCTCGCCCATGCTCTGGCCAACGCTCTGGGCAGCACCCCGGACCGGGCCCTGTCCGGCGCCCCGCGCGGCATCACCAGCCGCGCCAATGCCCGTGCCAATGCCAGTGCCAGTCCCGATACCAGTGCCGGCCTCCGGCGCCAGCATCCTCGCCGCCAGTCCCGCGGATGTCGTGCGCATGGCCGGCTGCGCGCCTGCCGGCGCGGTCTCGCCCGCCTGTTCCGTTCCGGCCCGTTCCGTTCCAGCCTGTTTCGTTCCGGCCTGTTTCGTTCCGGCCTGTTCCGTCCCGGCCGCCGGCCGCGTCGCGGCGCCGCTGGTCGCGATCGTCTCGCCGCCGCGCCGTGCCGTCGCCGCCATCTTCCGGGCAGCCTCGGCAAGCTCGGCCTGCGCGTCCGTCTCCTCGCCCGCCCCGTCCGCCAACGCGGCGGCCGTTCCGCCGCGCGGGGCCTCGGGTGCGTCGCTGTCAGTGGCGTCGGCCTGCGGCAGGGCCGCAAGATCGCCCGCCGCGTCCGCCAGGCGCGCGCCAAGGGCGGCCACCGCCGCGCTGGCGAGCGGCGCCGCCGGACCCAGCACCGCTGCGGCAACACCCAGTCCCGCCGGCGTTGTCGCCAGAACTTCGGCCGCCTTGCCGGCCGTGGCGATCAACCCGGAGAGAATTCCGGCGCGGCCTCGTTCCTGACCAGCCGCATCGCCCTCGCTGACATCGGCATCCGCATCGACATCGACATTGACCTCTGCCTGGGCGCGCGCCGGCGCATCGGTCCGCACCTCGCCGCCCGCCGCGAAGGCGGCCGGCAGGCTCGCGGCCACGGTCTCGGCAAAGCTCGCGGCAAGGCTCGTGGAAACCGGATCGGCTCCGCTCCCGGCCAGGTTTTCGCCCGTGGTTTCGCCCGGGATCTCGGCGCCCCCTTGGGCCCGCCCCTCGTTGCGCCCGGCCATCAGCGCCGAGACGAGATCGCGCCGCGCCTCGCCGGCAGCAGCAGCATCAAACCGCAAGGGCAGGCCGGCAACCGGCATCCGCCCGGCTGGAACCGACACCACGCCCGCCGGCAGCCGCCGGGCCGCGATCTCGGCAACGCCCGCCTGCTGGCCGGCGCCCTCGCCCCCGGCAGAGCCCAGCAGCATCGCGAAGGCCGACGCGCCCTGCACGCCGCCGCCGGCAAGGCCGGTGCGGGCGGCCGTGGTGCCGGCTGTCGATGTCGTCGGGAACTGCCCTGCGAGGATCACGCGTTTCTCCGCCAGTCGTCGGCGCGGACACCGGATCCCCGGCGCGCACCATCTTTTGCAAGAGGGGAGAGCAAATGCCGGGCCAGATCGGAAAAATCGCGAAAATCCTCGCCTTTTCGGTAAACACCCCCTTGTCGAGCCGCTCTTTGCGCCTCACATGCCGGGTAAAGTTTGCCGGGTGTGGCAAGCTTTGCCGGGTGGACCGGGCGAAAACCGCCCTGGCGCGCTGCGGCGTCCCCTTTCCCATGGGCCGGGCGATCCGCTATAGTCGCGGGCAACAGAAGCGGGCCGCCAGATACAGAAGACCTCACGCGCGTCCTCCAGCGACCGTCCGCGCAGAGCCCGACAGCCGCCGCAAGCGGCCGCCGGCCCGCAATCCGACAGGACCGCAAGGTGACATTCATGCTCAACAGTCTCGACATCCCCAAGCGACCGGAGGACACCCGCGTCGTCGTCGCCATGTCCGGCGGCGTCGATTCCTCCGTCGTCGCCGGGCTGATGAAGCGCGAGGGATACGACGTCATCGGCGTCACGCTGCAGCTCTACGACCACGGCGAGGCGGTGCACCGCGCCGGTGCCTGCTGCGCCGGCCAGGACATCCAGGACGCCCGCCGCGTCGCCGAGCGCCTCGGCATCCCGCATTACGTGCTCGACTACGAGGACCGCTTCCGCGAGAAGGTGATCGAGCGCTTCGCCGAGAGCTACATCGCCGGCGAGACGCCGATCCCCTGCGTCGCCTGCAACCAGACGGTCAAGTTCTCCGACCTTTTGGAGACCGCCCGCACGCTCGGCGCCGACGTGCTGGCGACCGGCCATTATGTCCGCTCCCGCCTCCTCGACGGCCACCGGGCGATGTTCCGCCCGGTCGATCTCGACCGCGACCAGAGCTACTTCCTCTTCGCCACCACCCGGGAACAGCTCGACTTCCTGCGCTTTCCGCTCGGCGGGCTGACCAAGCCGCAGACCCGCGAGCTCGCCCGCGAATTCGGCCTCACCGTCGCCGAGAAGCAGGACAGCCAGGACATCTGCTTCGTGCCGCAGGGCCGCTATGCCGATGTCATCGAGCGGCTGAAGCCGAACGCCGCCGAGCCGGGCGACATCGTCCATGTCGACGGCCGGGTGCTCGGCACCCATCACGGCATCATCCACTATACGATCGGCCAGCGCCGCGGCATCGGCATCGCCACCGGCGAGCCGCTCTATGTCGTGCGTCTGGAGGCGGAGGGCCGCCGCGTCGTCGTCGGCCCGCGCGAGGCGCTCGGCACCCGCGAGATCGTCCTGCGCGAGGTCAACTGGATCGGCCCCGGCCGCCTTTCCGACATCCCGCCGGGCGGCATCGAGCTGCACGCCAAGGTCCGCTCCACCCGCCCGCCCAAGCCGGCCGTGCTGCGCCTCGTCGAGGGCCAGGCGGTGATCGATCTCGCCGACGGCGAGACCGGCGTCGCGCCGGGCCAGGCCTGCGTCTTCTTCGACGACGACGGCGACGGCGCCCGTGTTCTCGGCGGCGGCTGGATCGAGCGCACCATTCCCGTCAATTCAGGCCTCAGCGCCCCGCGCGCCGAAGCCGCCACCGTGGTTCCGCTGTAATGGCTGCCGAGTTCTGGCCCGTCAGCCGCCTGCGCCGGATCGCCGACCGCCTCGCCAAGCGCCTCGGCCTTGCCCGCGTCGCCGGCCCCTCCACCGGGTCGGTGGAAAGCGCCTATGCCCGCTGGGCGCCGGTCTATGACTGGGTGTTCACCGCGCCGCTGGTGTTCGGCCAGCGCGCCGCCGCCCGCGAGGCCAACCGGCTGAGCGGCGAACTGGTGGAAGTCGGCGTCGGCACGGGCCTGTCCCTGCCGCTTTACGGCGAGAACCTGACCGTCACCGGCATCGACCTGTCGAAGCCGATGCTGGAGCGCGCCCGCGAGCGCGTGCGCCGCAAGAAGCTGAAGAACGTCGCCACCTTGCGGGCGATGGACGCGACCGAGATGGATTTCGACGCCGCCCGCTTCGACATCGCCACCGTCATGTATGTGATGACCGTGGTGCCCGATCCCTCCGCCGTGCTCAAGGAGCTGGAGCGGGTGGTCAAGCCCGGCGGCACGGTGATCATCGTCAACCATTTCGCCGCCGACAAAGGCCTGCTGGCACTGATCGAGCGCGGCCTTGCCCGCTTCGCCTCGGCGCTTGGCTGGGATCCGCTGTTCCGCCGCGAGACGGTGCTCGACAACACCGCGATGGAACTGGTCCGCGAGGAGCGCCTCGCCCCCTTCGGCCTCTTCACCATGATGGTGTTCCGCCGTCCGGACTGACCCGAACCGATCCTCTCAGGCCCGAAACGAGCGGCGGGCCGGTGTTGCCCGGCCCGCCTGTCGTTGCATCCTGTCGTTACGTCCTGCCGATCACATCTTGCCGATCGAGAAGAACAGCGTCTCGCCCGAGGCGTCCTGCAGGCCGTCATTGTCGGTGACGACGAAGGCGGTGCCGGCCGCGTCGATGGCGAAGCCCTCGACCTTGTCCTGCACATAGCCGTTCAGCACCATGAGGTCGGGAAGCAGGTCGCGCACCTCTTCCTTGCTCACCACCGGCAGGTCGCCGCCGAGCGGCGCCGGCTGCAGCTCCGCCACCGGCACGCGGTAGAGCTTCTTGATTGTCGCCGCCGCGCCGATCTGGTTGTCGCGCTCCAGCACATAGACATGGTCGCCATGCAGGGTGATCTCGGACAGGCCCACCCAGCCGGTCTCGGCCGCGTCGAGCGGGTAGTGCACCGCGCCCCAGGTCTTGGCCTTGGTGTCATAGGCCACCAGCTTGACCATCCCCTTGGGATCGTCCTTCCATTCGCGCTGCACCGCCATCCACAGCACGTCGCCTTGCACGGTGATCCCCTCGAAGCCGAAGCGGATCTCGTGGGCGAGCAGTTCCGGCGGCAGGGCGATCTCCTGGCGGATCTCGCCCTTGGCATCCGTGCGATAGATCGCATGCGGCACCAAGCGGTCGCTGCGCCCTTCCGAGGCCAGCCAGAAGCCGCCGTCGCCGGCCAGCGCAATGCCTTCCAGATCCAGCTTCTGCGCCGGCTGGCCGGAGCGGGTCACCACCCGCTTTTCGGTGATGCGCGCCGGCGTCTGATTGGCGTCGATCGTGTAGATGGCCGGCTGCATGCCGTAGACGCTGTCGGACACGGCGTAGAGAATGCCGGGCTTTTCCGCATCCGCCACCAGGCCGGACAGGGCACCCCAGCCGATCAGGCTGTCGGCCCCGGCCGAGGTCAGCATCGGATAGGCGGCCGGCGCGTCCTGCCATTCGTAGATCATCACATGGCTGCCGGCGCCGCCGTCCTCGCGCGCGTCGAACTCGTTCGCCGTGGCGATCAGGTTGCGCGAGGGGATGGCGACCACGCCCTCGGGGCTGATGCCGGAGGGCAGCAACTGGTGCAGGCGCGGCTCCGACAGGGTCGACACGTCATAGACGCCGATCACCGAGCCGCGCTCGGAGGCGACGAAGACCATCGGAATGCCGCCGAACGTACCGGTCTCCATGCCTTCCGGCTCCACGCCCTTGGAATGGCTGCGGTGCTCGGGATAGTGGCCGATCTCGACCAGCGCATGTTCGAACGACGTGCCGGCGTCATAGACCAGCGTGCCATCGCGGCGGAAGATCGACCAGCCGCGCGTGCCGCCCTTCCAGTCGCCCTCGTTGGCGAAGGCGACATGGTCGCCGTCGAGCCACTTCACCGCGTCCGGCTCGCGCGGGATCGGGCCCTTGCTGCCGCTGAACTCCAGCGCGCCGTTGCGGCGGGTGTCGACGCCCTCCAGCGTCACCTCGCCGGCCGAAAAATGCGACACCACCGTGCCGTCCGCGCCGATGATGACGATGTGGTTGTTTTCCTGCAGCGTGACGACGATTTCGCCGGCCTCGTTGATGTCGACGAATTCCGGCTCCGGATCTTCCGGAGCGATCTCGGCAAGTCCGGTCATGTCGATCACCTGCAGCGCCGCGCAGTCCACCGCGCCGTCGCTGACCGGCAGCTTGACGACGAAGCCGGCCGGCATCTGCGGCAGGCCGCCGTCGCCCAGGTCCTCGTCGCGCTCGTTCTCGATCGCCACCGCCAGGAAGCTGCCGTCCGGCGCCTTGGCGACGGAATCGGGCTGGCCGCCGAGGTCGCATTCGGCAACGATCGTCTTGCTGGCCGGGTCGATGGTGACCAGCTTGCCCGACGGGTTGGCATAGCTTTCGGACGTGTTGACGCCCGCGAAAACCATGTTGCCGACAAAGACGGCGGTGGTCGGCTCGCCGCCCACGTCGATATTGCCGAGCGGCTTGGGCGCGCGCGGGTCGGTGATGTCGATCAGGCCGACGACGCCGAGCGGGCTGTCGCTATAGACCAGGGTCATCCCGTCTTCCGAGGCGGAAATGATCTCGGCCGAGGTTTCGCGGGCCGGATCTTCGCCCGGCGCCATGTTGGCGATCACCGGGAAGGTGGCGATGCGGTTGAAATTCTGCTCGGCGCCGGCCATCGCCGTGGAGGCGAGAAGGGCTGCTGCGAAGCCTGCAAGTGTACGGAGTGTCATGGGTTCCCCTCTCCTGACCGCGATCGGTCGCGGATACGCGGAACCCGTGTTAGGGGCGGTCTGTGACACGCCGTTGACAGCCCGTCCCGGTCCGCCTGGCGGCACCGTCACACGGGCTTGGCGGAAGGGATCGAGCGGGCCGGGACAGGGGCTAAGGGGGAGAGCCCCTGCGGCCGTCGGAAAACCGCGTCAGCTTTCCGTTTTCTCGGAAATCTCCAGCAGCAATTCGTCTTCATCGCGGAAATAGAGGGTGAAATGCTCCGGGTTCAGCGCCCGCCGGTCGGGATCGGGGTCGCGGTCGAGGATATACTGGATGGCCTTGCCGACATCTTCCGCGATCATCGGCACCGCCTCCTTGAAGGAGGGGTAGCCGGCGATGAGAGTGTAGGACGTGACGAGGACCGTTCCGACCATCTTGAACCGCGCGATGATGCTGCCCGCGCGCACGTCGCTGAAGTCGAGGGTCAGCCCTTCAAGGGCGACATCGTATCCCGAAATGCTGAAGCCGAGGCCCGCATCGAGGACCGCGTGAAGAGCGTCATTGATCTTCTCGGCGATCTCCCGCGAGGCCTGCTCGGCATATGCGTCCCCGACCTCCGCGAGGGAGACCCCCGTATAGACGATCTCCGCATAGCCCAGGGTGAGGGTCTCCGCCTCGGGTTCGGGCTCCATCATCTCCATCATGGCCATTTGCTTGCAATCCGCTTTTTGTCCGCGCAGGCAGATCAGAATTCATTCATGAAACAAAATTATACTACCATTACTGCCATAAATTTAAAAGTATTATTACGTTAACTTCACGCAAAAATCCTCTCATCTGCACAAAGAGAGGTTCTGCATGTTGAAAAATCCCCGCATCCTTGCTGCCACACCCCACCAGAGCGACAGCCGGGAGAACGGCCGTCGTCACACACATGAGTTGCAGCGCCGCTATGGTCCAGCACAGGCCGCCACACGCCGCCTGCCTCCAGCCAGCATGGCCCCCCACCAGTAAAGAATGCCAGCAAAGGAGTCCCAGCATGGATCGCAAGACCGAACAGGACGTTGATTTCGAAGGCTTCTCCTTCGACGCATTCGACGAGGCCCGCAGGCCCTCCCCGCAGACGACCGGCTTCGACCAGGTGGTCGACAGCGCGCTGTCCCGCCGCGGCCTGCTCGGCCTCCTCGTCTATGGCTCCGGCGCCGCCGCCATGGGCCTTGGCACCGGCGTGACCGGCCTGCTGTCGTCCGTCTCCGCCGAGGCCGCCGCCTCGCGCTTCGCCTTCACCGCCATTCCGATCGCCACCGACGCCACCGTGCATGTGCCGGAGGGCTACACCTGGCAGGTGCTGGCGCGCTGGGGCGACCCGCTGTTTTCCGACGCCGCGGAGTTCGACCATGCGACCGGCGGCGACGCCGCCACCTCCGACCGTGTCTTCGGCGAAAACACCGACGGCATGGAACTCTTCACCATCGGCGGCCGCCAGGTGATCGCGGTCAACCACGAATACGTCAACCCGAAGCTCAACCTGCCGAACAATGACGGCGGCACGCCGGCGAGTGCTGAGGACGTGCGCAAGCTGCAGAACCTGCAGGGCGTCACGGTGATGGAAGTGGCGGAAGGCGAGGACGGCTGGCGCATCGTCGTCGACAGCCCGCTCAACCGGCGCATCGACCACAACACGCCGATGCGCCTGTCGGGGCCCGCTGCCGGCCACGACCTGTTGAAGACCGAAGCCGATCCGACCGGCACCGCCTCGCTCGGCACCTTCAACAATTGCGGCTCGGGCCGCACCCCCTGGGGCACCTATCTGACCTGCGAGGAGAACTTCAACGGCTATTTCGGCTCGACCGACGAGGCCGTCGCCCTGCCCGAGCACTTCAAGCGCTACGGCATCGGCGCCAAGAGCGTCTATTCCTACGAGAAGTTCGACCCGCGCTTCGACATCTCGAAGAACCCGAACGAGCCGCACCGGGCCGGCTATGTCGTCGAGATCGACCCGTCCGACCCGACCTCCGTGCCGGTCAAGCGCACCGCGCTCGGCCGCTTCAAGCACGAGAACGCGGCGACGGTTCTCACCCGCGATGGCCGCGTCGTCGTCTATATGGGCGACGATGAGCGCGGCGAGTTCCTCTACAAGTTCGTGTCCGCCGGCGTCTATACGCCGGGCGGCGACACCTCGACCCTGCTCGACGAGGGCACGCTCTTCGTCGCCCGCTTCGCCGACGACGGCAGCGGCGAGTGGGTCGCGCTGACGCCCGAGGTGACCGGCATGCCGGCGGCCGAGATCGCCGTCTTCACCCGTGTCGCCGCCTCCAAGGTCGGCGCCACCACCATGGACCGGCCGGAATGGGTCGCGGTCAATCCGGTGGCGGCAGAGGCCTATTGCGCGCTCACCAACAACACGCGCCGCGGCGTCAAGCCGAATGCCGGCGGCGACGACACCCCGGTCGGCGGGCCGAACCCGCGCGCCGAGAACCAGTATGGTCAGATCGTCCGCTGGTATCCGGCCGGCGACGACCACGCCGCCACCGGCTTCACCTGGGACCTCTTCGTCATGGCCGGCAATCCGACCGTCCATCAGGACGCCTATGCCGGCTCGCCGAACATCCATGACGGCAACATGTTCAACGCACCCGACGGCATGATGTTCGATACGACCGGCCTGCTGTGGATCCAGACCGACGGCGACGACGACAACGCCGGCGACTTCGCCGGTCACGGCAACAACCAGATGCTGGCCGGCGACCCGGCGACGGGCCGCATCGAGCGCTTCCTGACCGGCCCGCACGGATCGGAAGTGACCGGCCTCACCTGGTCGGCCGACCGCCGCACCATGTTCGTCGGCATCCAGCATCCCGCCTCGCCCTTCCCGGACGGCGAGGGCACGCTCGGCCGCTCCTGCGTGGTCGCGGTCAAGCGGGCGGACAACGCGCCGGTCGGCTGAGACGCCGGCATCAGCCCTTATCCCCGCCCTGTCCCCGTTTCGGGGGCCGGACGACAAGCTCCGGCGCGCTGCGACAAGCGGCGCGCCGTTTTTTGCGACGATTGAGAGAGTTTGAGAGGCCGATTCTCAAAATTTCTCAAAATTTTGCAAAAATCTCGCAAAATTCCGCAAGCCTCCGCCCCCTGCCCCGCGCCTGCCTCGCCCCTGCCTCGCACCTGCGCCACCCCTGCCCCGTACCTGCCTCGCGCCTGCGCCGTGCCCGCTCTTGCCCCCGTCGCCGCGCTCGCTCTTATCCCCGTCCCGCGCCTGCTCTTGTCCCCGCCGCCGCGCCCGCTCGTATCCCCGCCCCGCGCCTGCCCTTAGCCCCGCCACCGCACCCGCTCGTATCCCCGCCACCGCGCGGAACTGACCCGTCCCGCCCCCGTTTTGCAAATAATTCTCAATTGCATTTGACAAGTTGCAAATGGTTCTCATAATCATTCAAAACAACGGGACATCCCCGCCGACGGCACCGCCCGGTCGGGAGAATTGAAAGGATGCAGCACATGAGAGCGGGATCTATCCTCGGGCTTCGACGGATCGCCCTGGCAGCGGGCTTGATGCTGCTGGCGCTCGCGGCCCTCGCGCCGGGCCATGTCCGCGCCGAGGCGGGGCAGGCGGCACGGCCGCTGTCGGTCGTGGTTACCACCGGCATGATCGCCGATGCGGCGCGGCGGATCGGCGGCGATCATGTCGAGGTGCGCGCGCTGATGGGACCGGGCGTCGACCCGCATGCCTACCGCCAGACCCGCTCCGACATCGCCGCCATGGCCCGCGCCGACCTCGTTCTCTGGCACGGCCTCTACCTTGAGGCGCAGATGGAAGGCTTTCTCAAGGAACTCGGCGCCCGCAAGCCGGTCGTCGCGGTGGCCGAGAGCCTGCCGCGCGAGCTGCTGATCTCTCATTTCGACTATGCCGACAAGGTCGACCCCCATGTCTGGATGGACCCGCGCCTGTGGTCGCGCGTCGTCGAGGCGGTGCGCGAGGCGCTTGTCGCCGCCCGGCCGGAGGCGGAAAAAGCCTTTTCGGTCAATGCAAAAGCCTATCTTGACGAGTTGGAGCAGGTCGCCGCCTATTCCGACACGGTCTTTGCCAGCGTGCCCGAAACCGCGCGGGTTCTGGTGACGGCGCACGACGCCTTCAGCTATTTCGGCCGCGCCCAGGGCTTCGAGGTGCTCGGCATCCAGGGCATCTCGACCCAGAGCGAGGCCGGCCTGCAGCGCGTCGCCGAACTGGTCGACATCCTGGTGGACCGGCGGATTCTTGCGGTTTTCGTCGAAAGCTCGGTCTCCGACCGCTCGATCCGCGCGCTGATCGAGGGCGCCGCGGCGAAGGGCCACACCGTCGCCATCGGCGGCGAGCTCTTCTCGGATGCAATGGGCCCGGAAGGCGCCTATGAAGGCACCTACCCTGGCATGATCGATCACAACGCCACCGTGATCTCGCGCGCTCTCGGCGGCGATGCGCCGGAGCGCGGCATGGCCGGCCGGCTGGCGGCGGGAAGCTGAGGAGCGTGACGGCGATGCAGGCGCGCGACAGGGTCGAACTGGTGGCGGACCGGCAGGCGGAGGCGGCCGCGCGCGCCGAAGCGGCGCGGGCGGCGATGGCCTTGCGGGCGATCACCGTCTCCTATGGCGAGAGCCCGGCGGTGTTTTCCGTCGACGCCACCTTCCCGCGCGACAGCCTCATCGCCATCATCGGCCCCAACGGCGCCGGCAAGTCGACCCTGCTCAAGGCGGCGCTCGGCATCGTGCCGCGCCTGTCGGGCACGGTCACCGTCTTCGGCGCGCCGATGGAGCGGGCCCGCGCAAGGGTCGCCTATGTGCCGCAGCGCGCCTCGGTCGACTGGGACTTCCCGACCCGCGTCATCGACGTCGTCCTGATGGGGCTCTATCGCGAGCTCGGGCTGCTCGGCTTCGTGCGCGCCAGCCACCGCGAGCGCGCGCTCGCCTGCCTCGCCCGCGTCGGCATGGCCGATTTCGCAACCCGCCAGATCGGCCAGCTTTCCGGCGGCCAGCAGCAGCGCGTCTTCCTCGCCCGCGCGCTGGCCCAGGACGCCGACCTCTACCTGCTCGACGAGCCCTTCGCCGGTGTCGACGCCGCGACCGAGAAGGCAATTATCGATGTTCTCAAGGCACTTAAGGCGGAGGCGCGCACCGTCGTCTGCGTCCATCACGACCTCGCCACCGTCACCGCCTATTTCGACCGGGTGCTTCTGATCAACACCCGCCGCATTGCCGAAGGGCCGGTCGCCACCGCCTTCACGGCGGAGAACCTGCAGGCGACCTATGGCGGCCGGCTCGCCTCCGCCCATATCGACCAGTTGCGGCTGTCGGAGCAGGGCTGATGCCGGTGCCGGGCTCCCCGATCGAGGCGTTTCTGTCAGCACTGCTGCTGCAGGCCGGCTACAATGCGGGCCTTGTCGCCATCGGCGCCAGCCTGCTCGGCATTGCTGCGGGTGCCGGCGGCACCTTCCTGTTCCTGCGCAAGCGCGCCCTGCTCAGCGATGCCATCGCCCATGCGACGCTGCCCGGCGTCGGTATCGCCTTCCTGGTCATGGTCGCCTTCGGCCTCGACGGCCGCAGCCTCGTCGGCCTCCTGGCCGGCTCGGCCCTGTCCGCCGGCATCGGTCTTCTGTGCGTCGAGTGGATCACCCGTCACACCCGCCTTGCCGAGGACACCGCGATCGGCGCGGTTCTCTCGGTCTTCTTCGGCTTCGGCATCGTCCTGCTGACGGTGATCCAGACCCTGTCGCAGGGGCGGCAGGCCGGGCTCGAAGGGTTCCTGCTCGGCTCCACTGCCGGCATGCTCTACCAGGACGCGGTGGTGATCGCGCTTGGCGGCGTCCTTGCCGTTCTCGCTCTCGTGGCCTTGCGCCGGCCGATGACGCTGGTCTCCTTCGATCCGGGCTTTGCCGCCGCCCTCGGACTGAACACCCGCCGCATCGACCTTGCCATGATGCTGCTGGTGCTGGCCGTCACCGTCGCGGGGCTGAAGATCGTCGGCCTCGTGCTGGTGATCGCCCTGCTGATCGTGCCGCCGGTCGCAGCCCGCCTGTGGAGCGAGCGCACCGACCATGTGGTGCTGATCGCCGGCGCCATCGGCGGCCTGTCCGGCTATGTCGGCGCCGCGATGTCGGCCGCCGCGCCCGGCCTGCCGACCGGCCCGATCATCGTGCTCGTCGCCTTCTCGCTGTTTCTCGTCTCGCTGCTGCTGGCGCCGGGGCGCGGCGTTCTGGCCGCCGCCCTCCGCCACCGCCGGTTCCAGTTGCGTCTGCATCGCCGTCAGGGCCTGCTGTCGCTGGCGCGCGGCGAGCCGATCTTCGACCCGCTCACCTTGAAGGTTCTGCGCCGCGAGGGGCTGATCCGACCCGACCGCGTGCCGACCGAAGCCGGGCGCCTCGAAGCGACCCGCGCGCTGCTCGACGAACGCCGGTTCGAGGTCGCCCGCCGCATCCACCGGGACGATCCGCTGAGCCACCGCTATGACGGGCTGACCCCGATTGCGGCCGTGATGACGGGTGACGAGATCGCCGAGATCGACCGCCTGCTGGCCGACGCCGCGGCGCGGCACCGCCGGGAGGACACATGATGGGCGCCGACTTCGTCCAGCTCTCGCTGACCCCGATCCTGATCGGCGTGCTCGCGGCGATCGCCTGCGCGCTGCCGGGCAACTTCCTGATCCTGCGCCGTCAGGCGCTGATCGGCGATGCGATCAGCCATGTCGTGCTGCCGGGCATCGTCGTCGCCTTCCTGGTCACCGGCAGCCTTGCCAGCCTGCCGATGCTGCTGGGCGCCGCCGGAGCCTCGCTGATCGCGGTCCTGCTGATCGAGACGATCCGCCGGCTCGGCCGCATCGAGCCGGGCGCGGCGATGGGCGTCGTGTTCACGGCAATGTTTGCCGGCGGCGTGCTGCTGCTGGAGCAGAGCGACACCAGCGGCGTCCATCTCGATGTCGAGCACGCGCTGATGGGCAATCTGGAGAGCCTGATCTGGTTCGACGCCACCGGTTGGAGCTCGCTGCTGGACCCGGTTGCCCTTGCCTCACTGCCGCCGGAACTGCCGCGCATCGCGCTGGTCGCCGCCCTGATCACCGTGCTGATGCTGGTGTTCTGGCGGCCGCTGAAGCTCTCCACCTTCGACGAGGGCTTTGCCGCAACGCTCGGCCTGCCGGTCCGCCTGATCGGCCTGGCGCTGGTCGCCGCCTCGGCAGTGGCCGCCGTCGCCGCCTTCGATGCGGTCGGCTCGATCATCGTCATCGCCATGTTCATCTGCCCGCCGGCCACCGCCCGGCTGATGACCGAGCGGCTGGAGCACCAGGTGGCCTGGAGCACCGGATTCGCGGCGCTCTCAGCGGTGCTCGGCTATGTGCTCGCCGGCTATGGACCGCTCTGGCTCGGCTCGGCCCATGCGGTCAGCGCCGCCGGCATGATCGCCACGGTCTCGGGCCTGATGCTGGCCGCCGCCTGTCTCGCGGCTCCGCATCGCCGCCGTATCGGTCAGCCGTCAGCCTGATACTTTTGCCATTTCCTCTTGAGATGCGCAATTTGTCGAGACTTTATCTACGTATAACTAAATAAAACTACGCAACTTATACAATTACATTCGAAGTGTAAGTTTCTTTTCGAATTGAAAGTACGATTAAAGGTCGAAAATACAATCAGCCCTGCAGCTTCTGTCGATTGAAAGAAACTCTGCGCAGTGAGAACATTCGCGCATAGGATGTTATCGACGTTAATTGCAATTTTTTGTGGAGGGCTGTGATGTTCGACGTCTCCAGCGTTCGCGAGATCGAATACGGCGCCAGCGGCGTCACCTATGTCTACCAGGACCACGACGATCCCAAGCTCTGGTACATGGTGCCGGTGCCGCGGTTGCGGACTCTGGACGGGGCTCCGGCCTTCGGCCTGACCGAATACACCTCCAATGGCGGCGGCATCGCCGGCCTGTGCACCTTTGAGATGGAGCTGGTGCAGCCGCTCGAAGCGCGGCGGGCGGCGGAAGAGATCCTCGGTCCCGACATTTCCTGGGGCGGATTCGTCTGGGTCGGCGGCACCGCCTTTTTCTATTATGACATTGCCGGCGAGACCCAGGTCCTGGCGATCGAGCCGACGCTCTACGGCACCAATGTCGCCGCCTTCCAGATCGAATTGCCGACGGCGGAGGCGGTCAACACCTTCAAGAACGCCTTCAGCGGCGACGAGGGCGGCGCCTCCCCCTTCCGCGTCGAATACGAGATGCAGGTGCTGACCAAGCTGCTCGGCGCCAAGGCGACGGTCAGCTACACCGCCGAGGCCGCCATCGAGTACGAGAAGAAGTACAAGACCGTCCGCGACACCTGGGGCAACCAGAAGCAGGTGTTGCAGGAGGTGAAGCAGGTGCTGCGCCAGTCGGGCGCCGGCGAGGTCAAGGTCGAGCTCGGGCCGGGCAGCAGCGACGAACTGGCCCAGCGGGTGCGCGACTGGGGCTGGACGACGCTGGAAAACCAGGTCGCCAACACGGTGGCCGCCGCCGCGATCATGGCAACGGGGCCGTTCCCGGTCTCCGCGACCACCTCGTTCAACCAGACCTATCAGGAAGACACGGTGATCGACTGGTCGACGCCGGTCAGCAGCTTCATGCGCCGCTTTACCGCCGACGAGTGGAAAAAGGTCTTCACCAAGGTCGACAACCGCAAGCTCTCGGTGGTCTTCAACCTGATCGGCGAACTCACCCGTTCCGGCTCTGACGATCCGATCGCCGAGACGGTGACCGTCACCGTCACCTACCCGACGCGCAAGACCGACAACACCTTCATGCTGATCGTCACCGACGGCGACCAGTCCTCGAAGATCTACGAGGCGCCGGGCGACTTTTCCGGCGGCAGCTACAATCCGGAATTCACCTACAGCTATGTGATCCACTTCAAGGACGGCAAGTCCTTCCAGAGCGACCCGATCACCACCACGGATACGCTGGTCAACATCACGCCCAACGTCTTCGGCACGCGGCAGGTCACGTTCATCGGCCAGGCCATCCCCTTCTCCGGGGCGACCGGTGTGCGGCAAGTCAATATCGACTTCTTCTTCGCCCCGCCGGCCGGCAATCCGGCGATCGTCCAGACCAAGACGATGACCGGCAACGGCGAGACCAACGCGGTCCGCTTCGAGAGCTTCTACAACCTGCCCATCGGCCCGAATTATAGCTATCGGCTGCGCTACCAGATGGCCGACAATACCGAAATCGTCTCCGAACCGCCGGGTGCCCTGTCCTCGGCGCCCGACTACACCGGCTCGGGCAATGCCGACATCGTCTTCGTTCTCGATCCGAAGGGCCTGTTCACCCAGTTCACCCTGCGCGCGTTCAACTACACGACGGAGCCGACAACGCTGCTGCTGGTCGATGTCAACGCCCAGTATTTCGACCCCGCCAACAACGGCGACCACTGGGTGGCGGAGAACAGTTGGTCGAACTGGGAGCCGAAAGGCGCGCTCAGCTTCGCCGAGCCGCGTTGGAACTTCCAGGCGATCGACAACACCAACAACGCCTACTTCAACATTTCCGGAAACATTTTCTACTCTGATGGCCAGAGCTTTACCCTCGACAGCTATCGTCAGTCGAGCGAATACAAGACCTTGACCATCACCAACACGATACAGAACTACAGCGTCAAGGTCGACAGCAGCCGGATCGACTGGACGCAAGTGGCGAGCGTCAACCTCACCATGTTCCAGTTGACGCCGAAGGCGCGCCAGACATTCGGCGACAGCCTGCCGGGCTTCCTGTCGCGGCCGCGCCACGAGATGACCCGGGCGGAGCGGGTCGAGGCGGAAGCCTCGCAGCAGAACGTCATCCTGTTCAGCCTGCTGGGGGCCCCTTCGGGTGTCGTCGTCGAAAATCTGGAACGCTATTACGGCATCCAGCGCCTGCGCAGCGAGCCGACCATCGAGTTCTACTACACCGCCGTCTATGTGCTGAAGGACGGCAGCACCCGCGAGTTGGAGAAGCAGCAGGTCTCCGGCCGCCTGTCGGTGGAACTGCCGCCGCTGCCGCCGACGCCTGTGACGGCCGGCCTCGTGCACCAGGTGATCGATCCCGATGCGCTGGCCGCGCGGATGCGCCAGGGCGGGTGAGCGCCATGCCTCCGCCGATCCCGTCCGGGAGCGCGCGGCGGCGACGGGATCTGGGTGCCGAGCCTCCGGTTCGGCTCCTGGCCCCGCTCCCGGATGTGGGAGTGGGAACGGTTCCGGCTGCCGCCGTCTCGTCGCTCGACCGCCTGCTGGCGGCAGCCGCCCCCTTGCTGCCGCCAGGACTGACAGCACAGGACTGTCCGCCAAGCGACCTGACGCCCGCCGGCGCGCCGCTTGAGGCCGCCTTCGTCTGGGCCGATGGCGAGGCGGGCTGCGATCCGCGACTCAGCCTCGATCCCGCGCCCGGCGCGCGGCCCGACACTCGCCTTGCGGCCGCGCTGTCGCTCTGCCGGACGGGTGCGGGGACGGCGCTCGCACCCGCCGCGCTACGGCTCGTCGAGCGGCTGTCCTGCTGGCAACGGCAGGCGGGGGCCCGCTATGGCGCCTGGGCGGGTCTGCGCGAAGCGCCCTCCGGGGGCCTTGCCGCCAAGCTCTATCTGGAACTGGCACAGATGACGAAGGCGAATGGGCGTCCGCTCTGGGCCGCCCTGGAGGAGCGCCTTGCCGGCGCGCCGCCGGTGCTGGCGGGCCGAAACCTCAGGCCCACCATGCTCGGCGTCACGCCGGACGGCAGCCTGCTGGAGCTCTACTATCGCGCCGACCCGCTGTTTCCCGGCGATCTCGACACGCTGATGGCCCGGTTCGGCGTTGCCCCGCGCGGGCACGAGGTTCGCCGGCTCATCGAGCGGCTGACCGGGCGCAGCGTCCGCTTCGAGATCCCCTCCAGCGACATCGGCTTCTCCGTCGCCTTCAGGATGGCGGCCGAGGGCCGGACCCAGGCTGTCGCCTTCACCTTCTATTCCAACGCCGCCGCCCTGCTCGGGCCGGATGCACGCATCGCCGACGCGCTGCTTGTCGAGGGCGCGGCGCGCGGCTGGGACATGACGGCCTATGAACAGGCCTTCGCCGGCTCCGCCGCGCTGCGACGCGCCGGCGAAGTGCCGCTGCAACGGCACGGGCTCCTTGGCATCGTGCTGGCGGCAGATGCCCCGCCGCGCGTGACGGCGACGCTCGCCGTGCCGGTTCCGCCCGCGGGAGGCCGCCATGCTTGAGCCCGCCCCGCGCCCGGCTGGTCTTCTGGCCGATCTTCTGGCCCTGCAAGCGCCATCCGGGGCGTTTCCCTCGCAGGTGGAAACGCCGGCCGGGTGTGTCGCCGACGAAACCGCCTTCGTCACCGCGCAGGTGGCCTTGCTGTTGCCGGCGCTCGGTCGAAACGAGGCGGCGATGCACGCCCATGCGCGGGCGCTCGACTTCGTCGAGACGTGCGAAGACTCAAGCCTGCCGGGGGCTTTCCGCTTCTATCCGCAAGGCGGCGGCGGGCCCCGCCTGATCGACAGCCTGCCGCCGGACGCGGACGACACGGCGCTCGCCTGGATGGCGCTGGTCGCCGGCCGCCGCCGCGAGGCGCGCGAAGGGCGGGCACGGCTGGCGGACCTGCTGCCGCGCCTCGCCTGCGGCCCGCTGCGCCGCGGCGATCCGCCGTTCGCGCGGGCGCCGCTCCTGCGCACCTGGTTTCTCGACAGCGCCCCCGGCCCCGTCGACCTGACAGTCAATCTCAACATGCTGGCAGCGCTCGCCGCCTGCGGCGCGGCGAGCTCCAACAGCGGTCTGTCGGGCCTGATGCTGCAGCTTGCCGGGCGCCTTTCCGCCGTCATCGCCGCCCATCCCCCGACCCGCTCGGCCCTGCGCGCGCTCAGTCCCTACTACGCCGACCCGGCCGAACTGGCGATCGCCGCGCTGCGGGCACGGGCCTGCGGCGCGCCGGGCCTCGACGGGCTCGCCGGAACACTCGCGCCCCTCAATGCGCGCGAGCGCGCCGCCGGGCGGCCCCCTGATCGCCCGCTCTATTGCAACGCCCATGGCCGACCGCTCTGGCGGGCACCGGCCCTGCAACTCGCCCGGCGCCTTGCCGACCGGGCGCCTGCCGCCTTCGACCTGTCCCTTTCACCGGCCAGATTTTCGGGAGGTTTCCATGATTGCGATGCCCAGGTCCGTTTTTGCTGAACTCGATGCCGGCGAGCGCCCGGCGGCCCGCGCCAGCACCAAATACATGGAGACCTTCCAGCTCTCCCGGCCGGCGCTCGGCGGCACCGATATCGTCACCTACGCCAATGTCGCCGGCGATCTCGACCTCTACACCATCGGCACCGGGGGCGAGGTCTACCGCCTGCGCCGGGGCGAGAAATCGCTGGCGCCTTACCAGGACACCGACCTGCACATTCGCGGACGGCAGCTCTTCCTCTACACCTCCGGTTCGGAAAGCAGCGACACGCCGAACATCATGACGCTGGGCGACAACGGCCAGCTCTCGCTTGCCGAATATCAACCGACCACCGCCAGCTACTACCAGCGCGAGACCAAGCCGCGCGATGCGGGCGAGACCATCCGCCAGTTCCGCGGCGCGCGCGGCATCACCGGCAATGTCTATGTCAATGTCATGCTGGACGTGCCGGGTGAGAATTACGGCCTGCTCGCCAACAATTTCTTCAAGCCGGGCAGCAGCGAATGGGCCGGGCCGGTCTGGGCGCCGGTGATGGGGCCGGGCGGCACCCAGGCGCAGGTCAAGACCATCGCCATGGTCGCCAACAGCGCCGTGCAATCGGCGATCTTCGCTATCGGCAAGGACAACTCGCTCCTGTTCAGCGAGACCAGCGACCGTACCTCGGCGCTGCGGGTGCTCGGACCGAAAAAGGCGACGGCGCTCTATGTGGTGGCCGATGCCAATGACCGGCTCGCGATCTTCGCGGTCGAGCAGGGCACCGGCAAGCTGCTGCTGAAGAAGGAGAAAAAATACCAATCCGGCACGGTGAAACAGTTCGACGACTGGATCCAGGTCGATCCCGCGCAAAGCGTGCCGCTGACCGAGATCTACGCCTCCGTCACCTTCGACGACCTGTTGCAGGTCTTCGGCATCGGCACCGACGGGCGGCTGTGGCGCGCAGGCCAGGCACCCGGCAGCGGCCGCAGCGCCGAGCCGGTGTGGCAGACGCTGTTTCCGCTCGGCAACGAGATCCCGTCCGACCCCGGCTCCAAGGCGACGATCTTCACCGTCGGGCGCGACCGGGCCGGCTATGCGGAGGCCTATACCGTATCGGCGGCCGGCGACCTCACCCGCTTCTGGCAGTCGCCGACCTCGCGCCAGTGGTTCGACCAGCGCATCGACCTGCTGCGCCAGGACAACGACATGGTGCCGGTCGAGACCCATGCATTGGAGATGGTGGTGCTCGACGAGGACGGCATGCCGCTGTCCTTCGCGCCCGTGTCGATCCAGGCCTCGTTCCTCGTCACCCTGTTCGTCGACGGCCGCTCCTATCGCTGCAGCCAGCTCAACCGGGTGGCGGCGCAGACCGGACCGGGGGGCAAGCTGGTGATCTACCAGCAGGCGACGGCGCTGGCGGCGGCAACGCTCTATGTCGAGACGCCGGGAACGCTGGCCGGCACGCCGATCGTGGTGGAGCCGAACCTGCAATTGCAGGAGAAACTCGCCAGCCTTTCGGTCGCCGACATCAAGAACGCCAAGGATGCCGCCGGCAACTACTTGCTGCCGGCCGAGTATCGCAGCAGCGACGAATATGCCCAGAGCCTGCAGCAGATCACCCAGGCCTCGATGGAGATCGCCGGCCAGCGCGAGACGAAAGCCGCAAGGGTCGTCTATCACACCGTGTCGCGGCGCATGGCGGCGCGCGGCTTCGACCCGCGGCTGGATTTGCGCGCCATGTCCGGCACGGCCTGGTCGATCGACTTCACCTCCGGCTTCCCGCAATACCAGCCGATGACGGTCTCCGAGGTCGCGACGTGGAAAAGCGAGCGACTCGCCTCGATGCGGGCCTCGGCGGCCAATGACGACGGCGCGGAAGTCGCCGGGTTCCTCGGCATCGACTGGGGCGATGTCTGGAACGGCATCAAGAACGCGGCGAAATTCGTCATCGACGGGCTGACCAAGATCGTCGTCGAGATCATCGACGGCATCGGCCGGGTGCTGTTCGAGATTGCCGGCAAGGTGTTCGAGGCGATCATCGAGTTCGTGCAGCAGGCCTTCGACTTCGTGCAAGGCGTCTGGAACTGGCTGAAGGTGAAGTTGCGCCAGCTCTTCGAATGGCTCGCCTTCCTGTTCAACCTCGGCGACTTCCGGCGCATGGCCGAGGCGGTGGAACACAACACGCGGGTGCTGCTCGACTTCACGGCGGCGGGCGTCGACCACGTCAAGGACATGATCCTGTCCGGCATCGACACGCTGAAGGAGTCGCTCCAATCCGTCGTCGATACGATGATCCAGGAGCTCAACAAGGACGACAACCCGACCTACGACCAGTTCTCCTCGCAACAGGAGATGACCGACGAGCAGGCGTATGAGATGGAGCACAATCTGTTCTCCAACGCCTATGAGCAGAACGGCGGCAAGGCCGATGAGCGGGGCGGCAGCACGGTCAGCCTGATGAGTTCCAGCGCCCTGTCGAGCTCGCTCGACGGGCTGATCGCAATGATGGAGGACCTTGCCAACAACTTCCAGTTCGGCGACGGCAAGGAAGCGTTCGAGGAGGCGCTGACCTTCTTCACCGCCATTGGCGATGATCCCAACAACGCGCTGAACCTGTTGATGAGCGGCGTCATCAAGCTGATGGAGAGCGTCGCGCTCTTCGCGCTCGACGCAGCCAAGGGCGTCATCGCGACGCTGATGGATCTCGTTCGGGAAGTGGTGGAATCCTTCCGCGACGTGCTGTTCTCGGAATGGGAAATCCCGGTCCTGTCGCAGCTCTACAAGTTCTTCACCGGCAAGAGCCTGTCGATCCGGGTCAGCCAGATCGCGTCCTGGCTGGTCGCGATCCCGGCGACGCTGATCTACAAGCTGGCCACCGGCAAGGCGCCCTTCCCGGACGAAGCCTCGCTCGAGGCCTACAAGAACTACGTCACCGTCGACTGGGTGAAATCGAAATTCGGCATCGCGACCGACAAGCAGGTGCTGTTCGACAGCACCTCGGAAAAGGTGGTGGCCGGTGTCTCGCTCGGCATCTATGCGGCGGCGATGGTGGTGCGCATCTTCACCGACGGGCTTACCGGCTTCCTCAGCTCCACCGGAGCGATCCCCGATCAGGGCAGCAGGGTGCCGGAGGGGCTGAAGAATTACTCAAGGAGCTGGACACCGAAAGGCAAGAACCTTGCAGGCCTTGCCGCCGTCCTGATGCGCTACGTCACCACTTTCGCCACCATGCCCTGGCTGATCCGCCCCGGTTCGCCGGCGCCGAGCTGCCCGGCCGGGCAGCCGGGCTTTGCCGGCGTCATCTGGATCTGCCAGGTGATCGCCGGGCCGACGCGCGGGCTGCTGATCCTGGCGTTCCCGGGCGGCAAGGCGCGTACCTACACGGCGGAGCTGACCATCACGCTGTGGGGCTTTGCCAATATCGGAATGATCTCCTGGAATTACGCGGCAAGTCCGAAGAAGGACACGCTCGCCAAGCTCGGCCTGTCGCGGGCGCTGACCAATGTCATTCCCGGACAGGCCACGCGCTTCCTGTTCGTTCCCGACGTGCAGGAGGCGCTGTACTACGTACCGGCGATCATCGGCGAGGCGCTGATCGTGGTCGGCTATCTCGGCTCGGCCGGCATCGCCGTAGCGGAACTCGTCGAAGTGGTGAAAGCCGACTGAGACGAGGCCCGCTGGCGGCGGAAGAGGGGGCGGCGCCCGTCTTCCGCCGCCAGCGCGAGCCATCTGCCTCATCGCGGCCGGCAAACCGCAATCCGCTCGCTCGGCCAAGCCCTTCCGCAGAACAGACAGGCTTCCCAAGAACGGTCACCTCCCGGATCGGATAATTCTGTCATTGTATGTTCATATGAGCGTTGTGCTATGTTCATATGAACGAAGTAGAGACGGAACGTCCGCATTCGGGAGGAAGACAGTCGCTCATGACCGGCGACCTGACCATAACCGCGCGCCAGCGCGAGATCGCCGACCTCGTGCAGTCGAACGGCTTCGCCTCGGTCGAAGCGCTGGCCGAGCGCTTCGAGGTGACCACCCAGACCATCCGGCGCGATCTCACCCGGCTGTGCGAGCACGGCATTCTGCGGCGCACCCATGGCGGTGTCGAGCCGCCGGCCCCGGCGGGCAACCTGCACTATGCGCGTCGCCAGATCCTGAACCTGCCACAGAAGCGGGCGATTGCCGAGACGGTCGCGCGCCATGTGCCGGACGGCGCCTCGCTGGCCTTCTCCATCGGCACGACGCCGGAGATCGTCATGCAGGCGCTCACCCGGCATGAGGGCCTCCGGGTCTTCACCAACAACCTGCATGTCGCCTTCTCGGCCTCGCAGAACCCCGGTTTCGAGGTGACCATCGCCGGCGGCCGGCTGCGCCACGGCGACCGCGACATCCTCGGCGCCGATACCGAGCGGTTCTTCTCCGCCTATAAGGTCGACATCGGCGTCTTCGGCGTTGCCGGGGTCGATGCCGACGGCACGCTGCTCGACTTCCACGAGGACGAGGTCGCCGCGCGCCAGGCGATCCTCGCCAATTGCCGCCGCGCCTTCCTGGTGCTCGACGCCAGCAAGTTCGGCCGCCCGGCGCATGTGCGCGGCGGTCATATCACCGACGTTGCCGCGGTGTTCTGCGACACCGCCCTGCCCGCTCCCATCCAGGCGCTGCTCGCGGCCGCCGGACGCGAGAGCGTGGTGTGCACCAACACCGGCGAGGAGCGCTGATGACCGCGACCGACACCCGCCCGGGCGGGCAGGAAATCCTGCTTGAGACTGTCTCGAAGGTCTGGGGCGCCCACAAGGCGGTCGACGACCTGTCGATCCGCGTGCCCGCCGGCACCTTCACCGTCCTGCTCGGCCCCTCGGGCTGCGGCAAGTCGACGACGCTGAGGATGATCGCCGGCCTGGAAAGCGCCGATGCGGGACGTATCCTGATCGGCGGGCGCGACGTCACCCATCTGCCGGCGGCCGAGCGCAACCTCGCCATGGTGTTCCAGTCCTATGCGCTGTTTCCGCATCTCGACGTCGCCGAGAACATCGTCTTCGGCCTGAAGGTGCGCCGGATGGCGAGGGACGAGCGTGAGGCGCGGTTGAAGCGCGTTGCCGAGCTCCTGGGCCTGTCCGCGCTGCTCGACCGCAAACCCTCGCAACTGTCCGGCGGCCAGCAGCAGCGCGTGGCGCTGGGGCGGGCGATCATCGCCGAGCGGCCGGTCTGTCTGATGGACGAGCCGCTCTCCAATCTCGACGCCAAGCTGCGCCACGAGATGCGGGTGGAGATCCGCGCGCTGCAGAAGAAGCTCGGCTTCACCATGGTCTATGTCACCCACGACCAGGTCGAGGCCATCACCATGGCCGATCAGGTGGTGCTGCTGAATGGCGGCCGGTTGGAACAGGCGAGCGATCCGCGCGCGCTCTACCAGCGGCCCGAGACGCCATTCGCGGCCCGCTTCATCGGCGTACCGCCGATGAACGTGCTGCCGGGTGCGCTGCTGGCGCATGTGGATGCCGATCTCGCCGCCCACAAGGTCGGCCTGCGCCCCGAAGCCTTGACGCTCGCCGCCGCCGGTCCGCTCGCCGCACGGGTTACCAGCCTCGAATATCTCGGCGCCGACATGCTGATCGACTGCGCGGCGAACGGTGCGACCTTCACCGTCCGCCTGCCTGGCGACCACGACATCGCCACAGGCACCGAGATCCGCCTCGGCTTCGAGCCGCAGGACCTGCACGTCTTCGACGGCACCGCCGGCCACCGCCGCGATGATCTGGCGATGGCGGCCGGAGCCCGGCTCGCCGGCTGAACCCGCGGGCGGACCCAAACGAATGACGGGCCGGTCGCTCCCGGCCCCGACAGGAAACGCTCCCGCCCCACGCGCGGGACGTGACGCCGGCACAGCCAGCGCGAAGCGGCCGGCACAACATGAGGGAAGGCAGACATGTTGAAATCGATGCTGATGAAGGCCGCCGCCACGGCGACCCTGACAACCGGATTGGCACTCGGCACCTGGGCCTCCGCCCAGGCCGTCGAACTGCAGTTCTTCTTTCCGGTGGCCGTCGGCGGCAAGGCCGCCGATACCATCCAGGCCCTGACCGACGAATATGTCGCGAACAACCCGGGCGTGAAGATCGACGCCGTCTATTCCGGCTCGTATCAGGACACCATTGCCAAGGTGATCACCGCCTCGCGCGGTGGCACGCCGCCGCAGCTCTCCATGGCGCTGTCGGCCGACATGTTCACCCTGATCGACGAGGACCTGATCGTCCCCTTCGACGACTACCTGAAGAGCGACGAGGACAAGGCCTGGATCGAGGGCTTCTATCCGGCCTTCATGGAAAACAGCCAGACCGGCGGCAAGACCTACGGTATCCCGTTCCAGCGTTCCACCCCGGTGATGTACTGGAACAAGGAGGCCTTCAAGGAGGCCGGCCTCGACCCCGAGACGCCGCCGGCGACCTGGGAAGAGCTGGTCGAATTCGGCAAGAAGCTGACCAAGAAGGACGCCAACGGCAACGTCACCCAGTGGGGCGTGCGCATCCCGAGCTCCGGCTTCCCCTACTGGCTGTTCCAGGGCCTGACGACGCAGAACGACGTGATCCTGGCCAACAGCGAGGGCAACAAGACCAATTTCGACGATCCGAAGGTGGCCGAGGCACTGCAGTACCTGGTCGACCTCTCCACCAAGCACGGCGTGATGGAGCCGGGCATCGTCGAGTGGGGCGCGACGCCGAAGGCCTTCTTCGAGCGGCAGACCGCGATCATGTGGACCACCACCGGCAACCTGACCAACGTGCGTGACAACGCGCCGTTCGAGTTCGGCGTCGCCATGCTGCCGGCCAACAAGCGCCGCGGCGCCCCGACCGGCGGCGGCAACTTCTACCTGTTCAAGGGCGCATCCGAGGAGCAGCTCACCGCCGCTGCCGACTTCGTGAAGTGGATCACCGGCCCCGAACAGGCGGCCAAGTGGACCATCGCCACCGGCTATGTCGCCCCGCGTCCCGATGCCTGGGAAACCGAGGCGATGAAGACCTACGCGGCCGAGTTCCCGCCGGCGACGGTTGCCCGCGACCAGCTCGAATTCGCTGTTGCGGAGCTGTCCACCTACCAGAACCAGCGCGTCACGACGATCTTCAACGATGCGCTGGCCGCCGCCATCACCGGCCAGAAGGACGCGGCAACTGCGCTGCAGGAAGCCCAGGCCCAGGCCGACGCGATCCTCGCCGAGTATCGCTGAGCCTGCGGGGCGCACGGCGCCCCGATGACACCAGAAGGGGATCGGCGGCACCTGCCGCCGATCCCCGCCGGGTTGACCGCCTCCGGCGGCAGCTCCCGACACGAACCAGGGCGACGACGATGACGACCCCGACAGGACAGGCGAGAGTGCCGATGCTGATCCGCAGCCGCGAGTGGGTTCACGCGTGGCTGTTGCTGCTTCCCGCGCTCTTCTTCCTCTTCGCCTTCACCCATGTTCCGGCGGTGATGACGCTGTGGAACAGCTTCTACTCCACTCCGCGCGGTCGCCGGCCGGCCCGCTTCATCGGCATCGAAAACTACGAGCGGATGATCGGCGACCCGGTCTTCTGGAAGGTCCTCGGCAACAATCTGTGGTTCGCCCTCGGCACGATCCCCACATCCATCGCCATCGCCATCGCCATGGCCCTGTGGGTCAACGACCGGCTGGCCGGACGCGGCTTCGTGCGCATGGCCTATTTCACCCCGACCGTGCTGCCGCTGATCGCCGTCGCCAATATCTGGCTGTTCTTCTACACGCCCGGCTTCGGCCTTATCGACCAGGCCGCATCGACCCTGTTCGGCTGGCCGCAGACCAACTGGCTCGGCGATCCGGCGACCGCTCTCAACGCGGTGATCGTCGTCACCGTGTGGAAGGAAGCTGGCTTCTTCATGATCTTCTACCTTGCGGCGCTGCAAGCGATCCCGCCCTCCCTGGTGGAGGCGGCGAAGATCGAAGGCGCCGGCCGCTGGACGATCTTCTGGCGCATCACCTTCCCCCTGATGATGCCGACGACGCTGTTCGTGTCGATCAACGCGGTGATCAACTCGTTCCGCCTGGTCGATCACATCTTCATCCTGACCAATGGCGGTCCGGACAACGCCTCGTCGCTGCTGCTGTTCTACATCTACGAGACGGCCTTCAAATACTGGGAGACCGGCTACGGCGCGACGCTGACCGTCGCCATGCTGGCGATCCTGTGCGCGCTCGCCATCGGCCAGTTCTTCTTCTTCGACCGTAGGGTGCACTACAAATGACCGCCGCAGCCGACGCCCCCGCCCGCCCGCGCCGCCGGCGCTTCGACCTCGACCGCGCGCTCAACACGCTCGCCGCCTGGGCGCTGGCGCTGCTGTGGATCCTGCCGCTGGCCTTCGCGATCTGGACGGCAATCCACCCGTCCGCCTACGAGGCCCGCTTCGAGCTGCTGGCGCCGCTCACCTTCGAGAATTTCGAAAAGGCCTGGGGCGCCGCGCCCTTCGCGCGCTACTTCCTCAACACCTTCATGCTGGTGACGCTGATCCTCGCCGGCCAGTTCCTGCTGTGCACGCTCGCCGCCTATGCCTTCGCGCGCTTCGCCTTTCCCGGCCGCTCGATCCTGTTCACCCTGGTGCTGCTGCAATTGCTGGTGATGCCGGACATCCTGATCGTCGAGAACTACAAGACCATGCGCATCCTTGGCCTGGTCGACACGATCCCGGCGATCGCCCTGCCCTATATCGCCTCCGGCTTCGGCATCTTCCTGCTGCGCCAGACCTTCATGACCGTGCCGCGCGAACTCGACGAGGCCGCGCGCATCGAGGGTGCCACGGTGCTCGGCATCCTGTGGCGGGTCTATATCCCGCTCGCCAAGCCGACGTATCTCGCCTACGGCCTCGTCTCGGTCAGCCACCACTGGAACAACTTCCTGTGGCCGCTGATCGTCACCAACTCGGTCGACACGCGCCCGGTGACGGTCGGCCTCAGCATCTTCTCCGCCATCGACTCCGGTATCGAATGGTCGGTGATCAATGCGGCGACGCTGATGACCTCGGGCCCGCTGCTGATTGCCTTCCTGCTGTTCCAGCGGCAGTTCGTGCAGAGCTTCATGCGCGCCGGCATCAAGTAGGACGGATCGCTTCCGCCAAATGCAAGACACCCCGGCAGGTCATCCGCCTGCCGGGGTGTCGATATATTGGCAGCGCTCGCCCTACTTCACCGTGACCGGCACCCGAGCAATGACGCGATGCTCTCCGGTGGCGATCACATAGCGCAGCTCGTACTGGCCCGGCTCCGTCGGCGCCATCACCGTGATATGGCCGTCGGCGATATTCTCGGCACTGTTCCACGCCCCTCCGATATAGGCGGCATCGCCCTCGTCAGGCCGTGCGAAGCCGATCCAGTTGGCATTCGCCACCGGACCTTGCGCCGTCACCCGTACCTCGCTGCCGGCGACGACCTCTGCCGGGGCCTCGAGCGTCACCTCGGCCTCCGCCACGGTGACGGGGAGCGAGGCCAGCACCTTCACCCCGTCCGAAGCCGAGAGCACGTAGCGCAGTTCATAGTCGCCCGCGACCGCCGGCGTCGACAGGCGAACGCTGGTGCCCTCGGGTGTGGCCCAGCCGAGATAGCTGCCCGCCTCGGAGCCGACGGGGGCGAAGCCGACCCAGTCGCGGCTGCCTCCGGGGCCCGTCCAGGCGACAGTCACATAACCGCCGACCACGACAGGGCCCTCGACCGAGACCGACGCCGGCGACTCGACCACCTTGAAGGCCTTGCGGACCATCACCTGGCCGTCATTGCCGGCGATATAGACCGCCTCGTAATCGCCGGGCTCGGACGGCGCCTGCATGGTCAGCACCGGCCCCTCCACTAAATAGGCGTAACGGTTTCCGGACGCATCCGCCGAGCCCCCAACCGGCACGAACGCAAGATAGTCTCGATCCCCGTTCGGGCCGCGCCAGGACACCTGCGTCATCGTGCCGGCCGGCACCTCCGCCGCAAGGTCGATCGCAAGATCCGCCGGCGTCACCTCGACAGCAGCGGTGGCGAGGATGCGATCCCCGCCCTTCGCCCACACATAGGCAACGGCATATCTGCCCACCTCCGACGGCAGGCGCATGTCCAGCGGACTGCCATCACGGATCCAGGCCCAGTTGTCGACCTCCAGACGCTGGCCGCCCGCATCCAGGATACGCAGGAAGTCACCCTCCTCCATCGGGCCGGTGAAGCTGACCGAGACGGTGGAGGCTGCCGGGGCGGAGGATACGGCCAGGACAATGCTTGCCTGCGGCACATCGCTGGCGAGCCTGACGACGACCGCCGCGCCCTGATCGGCGACCGTCACCTCGACACCCCCGGCGCGCTCGCCGGCCGTGGCGCTGACGAGATAGTCGCCGGGCGCAAGATCCATCTTCGCCTCGTTGCCGCCGAGCGTTGCGACAAGCTGCTCGCTCGCCGCATCGACCACCGTCCAGTCGACCTGCCCGCTCACCGGCGCGCCGGTTTCCGCCTCGACCGCGCGGAAGGTCACCGGGAAGCCCGCCGGCTCCGCCGAAACTGCCTCTGTCGAGCTCCTCAGCGCCTCCGCCAGTTCCCCGGCATTGCGGGCGTTGAAATAGCGCCCGCCGGTCGCCGAGGCGATGCAGGCGATCTTTGCCTGATCAGCGCGCGAGGCGATGTCGAAGCCGATGACATGGGCGGTGAAGTCGATGCCGCCGGCGGCAAGCTCGCGGGCAAGCGCGCAAGGATCGCCGCCGCAGGTCTCGATACCATCGGAAATCAGCACCAGCCGCGCCGGCCGGTCGTTGGCGTTGAGACTGGCCGCCGCCTGCCGCAGCGCCTCGGTGATCGGCGTCTTGCCGCGCGGCTTCATCGCCGCCACGGCGCGGTTCAGGGCCGCCCGGTCGAGCGGCGTGATCGGCACCACCTGTTCGACGTCGCCGCAATCGCCGGTGCGCCGGTGGCCATAGGCCATCAGGCCGGTCGGCGCGCCATCGGGAAGGGTGTCGACGAGCCCCGCAAGGGCCTCGCGGGCGATCTCGACCTTGGCCACCCCGTCGATCTGTCCCCACATGGAGTTCGACATGTCAATCACGAGCAACGTGTCGGGCTGCGTGTCCTGTGCCGCCACGGACGGCACGGCCAGTGCCGTCGCCAGGAGCGCGGCAATTCCTGTCTGTCGCAAAACGAACCTCCACCGGATGCATGAAACACCGCGCACAACTGCAGGCGGGCAAAGCCACAATAGCGGCTGCGGTACGACGCGATGTGACACCCGTCACGAGATGAGGGTGGAAGACACCGCGACCCGGGCTTGCAGGACGTCCGTTTTTCTCGGCACTGCGTCCGGCATTGACCGCCCCTGCTTGGCGGCTGGCGTGTCTGGCGACAAGAAGGGGCGGCGTGCCATCCGCCGCACCAGGGGGGGCAGTGTGGCACGAACCTCCGGACGGACTTCAAAAACGGTTTCAGGATACGCGCATGACCCAATCCCTTCCCGCGCTGTCATCTCGCGGCCGCCTAACGGCTGCCCTGCTCTTTGCCGCCGCTCTTGCCGGCTGCCAGGCACCGGCGAGCTCCGGTCCACCGCCGCCGCCGGCCTTTGCCGCCCCGTCCTTCGGCGCGCCGGCTTTCGGCAGCACGCAGGCGCCGGCGGCCTCGCCGACCCAGCGCACCGCAACCCTGTCGTCCTCGACGAAATCCTGGGAGACGCCGGACGGCACCCGCCACACCAAATCGTCCAGCACCACCGCGTCCATGCGCGTCGATCCCAACGCGATGGGCAATGCCGCCGCGATGCTGTTCGGCGCGATGATGGGGCAATCCACAGCCGCCGCTCCCGCCCCCGTCAGCAAGGGCCAGATCGCCGGAGACTGGAATGTCGATGTCGACGGCAGGCAATGCCGACTGTCGCTGCGCCCGACCGGAGCTGGCATGGGCGACTTTGCCTCGACGTTCGGCTGCATCGGCACCGAGCTGCAAAGCGTCACAAGCTGGTCGCTGCGCGGCAACGAGGTTGTCCTGAACGGAATGATGAGCAAGCGTGTCGCCGTGCTTCGTCTCAGCGGCACGAACCGCATGGACGGCCCGCTCGATGGCTCCTCCGGGAAGGTCGTCGCCTGGCGCTGACGCGAAAGAGACAGGCGAGGCCTCGGTCTCGCATGTCCCTCAGGCGCTGATCAGGCGAATCCACTCCTCGTAGCGACGGTCGAGGTCGCGGTCGAATTCGCGGCCGCGCCGATGTGCCCATGCCGGGGTCGCGCGCATGTCGCGCGCCGTCGTGCCGAAGCGGGCGCGGAAGGCCCGCGAGAAGGCGCTGTCGTTGGCGAACCCGCAGTCGGCGGCGATCGCCGAAATCGGCCGTTCGGCGAAGCGGTGGTCGATCAGCATGCGCAGCGCAAGGCGCAGCCGCTGCTCGCGGATATAGGCAAGGACACCGCCGAACGGTTCGAACATTTCGTAGAGGCGGGTGCGCGAGACGCCGGAGAGGCGAGCCACCCGTGCCGGTGACAGGTCCGGATCCCGCAGGTGTTCGGCAATGCGCTGACGTGCCCGCACCAGCAGCGCGAAAGCGATGCCGGCCTCGCCCTGCCCGTCCTCCGGCCGGCTCGCATTGAGGCAGGCCGCGGTGAGCGCCAGGGTCGCGGCACTGGCTTCCGTGGCCTGCGAGAGGCTCATCCCAGAGGCCAGCGACTTCAGGGCCATCATATGGTCGATGAGGAGCCGGGCCAGCGGATTGCCCGGCGCCGAGATGATCTGCATATGCCGGTCGCCGGCCTGTTTCAGCAACGGCTCGATCAAGGGGCGCGGCAGCAGCAGCGACAGGTTGGTGAAGTCGCTGGTGCGCGAGCGCATCTCCTGGGCGAGGTCGAACACCACCAGCGCGTCCTGGCCGAACACCTGCTCGCGGCCGCGATGGGTGAACTCCATCGTGCCGGCTTCATAGATCTGGATCATCAGATGATCCATGCCGTCGCGGGCGATGGTGGCGGCCGAACGCGCCCAGTCCTGCGCCTGGGTATGGGTGCGCGCCATCGCCAGGTCGCCGATGACATGAGCGTCGAGTTCGGCGCAAAAGCCCTCGGCCCGGCGCTCCTTCGGCACGTCCACCTCGAACAGGCAGCCGATGCTCTCGCGCCAGACGTCGAACTGCTCGGCAACCGGCACCGCATCCAGCGAAAACACCGAATGCGGCACGCGCGATATATCTTCCGTCGTCAAAGGCCCCTCCGGGGAATTGCCAATCAGGTTTAGCAGGAGATCACGCTCCTGCAAGTCCCCGATCGCGGGCCCCCGTCCACAGCCACACACGAAGGGCACCAGTGTCCGATGCCCAGGCAAGGAGTCATGCGCCCTTGAGGCGGGCCGTGGTGTCCTCGGAAAAGCCGCCTTGCGACTTTTTCCCGAACGACGCGCGCCAGGACGCGGAGAGCGGCGGCAACGCCGCGATGGCCGCGGCGATCGCCGGGTCGAGACGCGGATCGAAGCGGGCGGCGACGATCCTGTCGAGCGGCCAGTCCGGCAGCGGACGCGCCACCAGTTCCATCGTGTCGCCGACCGCGATCCGGCCTTCCTCGATAACCCGGTAGTACCAACCGGTCCGCCCGCTCTTCTGCATGGCGACCGCCATCTCGTCGATGCCGGTATGGGCCGGCAGCTTCCAGCAGGGCTGGCGGCCCTGGCAGATCTCCACCAAGGCGGTACCGATACGGAACCGGTCGCCAAGGCAGACATCGGCCTCGGTCACCCCGACCGTCGAGACATTCTCGCCGAAACCGCCGGCGACAAGTCGCCCGGCATGTTCGGGCCATCGCGCGGCCCAATAGGCATAGTGGTCGGCCGGATAGTGGTGCAGAGCCTTCTCCGGCCCGCCATGCACGCTGCGGTCGGCCTGCTCGTCCCCGTCAAGCCCCTCCAGCCCGACATCGAGCCCATCCGTCACCGGCAGCTTGCCGATGGCCGAGGGCGGCTTGCCGTCCCATCGCTGACGCGCCTTGCCGATATAGAGGCCGCTGACGGATACGCTCATCTGCATGGGAAACTCCGGTCGGAAAAACAGGAAGCGCCACCATATGGGCGCGCGCGCCCCCTCACAAGCCGCCGACTGCCGCACAGCCCCCCACAGAGCCAGCAACAACCGAACCAATAAGTGATTGGTTCGAGGGCAGAACACGCCCGTTCTTTCGGCAGATCACCTCTGAAGTGATCTGGATGAAGGCAGCACCGCTCACTCTGAGAGCAGTGCGAACAGACCCAGCGACACCGGCTTGCCAGGCCCGAGATTTCGCGCCAATAATGGAACCAATAAACAAAAAGGTACGAGGCGAACGCGACTTCCGTGACAGACGAAACTCAGACACAGCGCAATTCCAGCCTGGCGCTGGAACGGCTGCGCATCATCGTCGACCAGTTGGAGCGGGAAGCACGCGACCAATTGCCGACGGAGCGTGAACTGGCCGAACAGATCGGCGTCGGCCGCCGCGCCGTGCGTCGCGCGCTCGACGTGCTGGAAGCGGAGGGGCGGATCTGGCGCCGCCAGGGGGCCGGCACATTCATCTCCGCCGCCCGCAGCGGCACCGAGAGCCGCATCCGCTACCTGCCCGAAATGAGCAACATGTTCGAGGTGATGGAGGTGCGGCTGCGCATCGAGCCGGCGCTTGCCCGCCTCGCCGCGCTCCGCGCCACTCCCGCCGACATTGCCCGCATGCGCGAGATCTCCGACAAGGTCGCCAGGGCAACCGACATGGACAGCCGCGAGCTGTGGGACAGCTCACTGCACCGTGCCGTTGCCATGGCCGCCGGCAACACCCTGTTCCTCGCCCTGTTCGATGTGGTCGACCGGGTCCGCCAGGACGAGAACTGGCGCCATGTACGCGAGGCGCTGCGCACGCCGAGCTCGCAACGTCTCTACCATTCCCAGCATGAGGAACTGGTGGACGCGCTGGAGCGCCGCGACCCGGTCGCCGCCGAGCGGACCATGCGCAAGCACCTGCTCAGCTTGCAGGAACGCCTGATGCTGCAGACCGTCGAGGGGCACGCAGATGTCGAGTGAGACCGGCGCTGCACCCACGGTCGCATCCCGGACGCCGCTGCTGGTCGTCGACGATCTGGCTCTTCGCTTCGGCGACAGCTCGTCCAACGTCGTCGACGGCGTCAGCTTCGATGTCGCTGCCGGCGAGACGCTGTGCATCGTCGGCGAAAGCGGCTGCGGCAAGTCGGTGACCTCGCTGGCGCTGATGGGCCTCCTGCCGATGCCCCCGGCCGAGCTCGTGCGCGGCCGCGCCCTGTTCGAAGGACGCGACCTCTTCACCCTCTCGCGCCGGGAGATGGGAAAGCTGCGCGGCGACCGCATGGCGATGATCTTCCAGGAGCCGATGACCTCGCTGAACCCGGTCTACACGGTCGGCGAGCAGATCGCGGAGATCGTCCGCCGCCACCGCCCCGTCGGGCGGACCGAGGCACGGGCCCGCGCGCTGGAGATGCTGGAGCGGGTCAAGGTGCCGGCTGCCAAACGCCGGCTCGACGATTATCCGCACCAGATGTCCGGCGGCATGCGCCAGCGGGTGATGATCGCCATGGCGCTTGCCAACGATCCGCGCCTGCTGATCGCCGACGAGCCGACGACCGCGCTCGACGTGACCATCCAGGCGCAGATCCTCGACCTGATGCGCGAGCTGCAGCGCGAGACCGGCACGGCCCTCATCCTCATCACCCACGACCTCGGTGTGGTCGCCGAAATCGCCGACAAGGTCGCGGTGATGTATGCCGGACGCATCGTCGAGACCGGGCCGGTGGCCACGATCTTCGACGACCCCCAGCATCCCTACACGCTCGGGCTGATCAGTTCGATCCCCTCGCTCGGCGAACGCGCCGGCCGGCTCGCCGCCATTCCCGGCATGGTGCCGACGGTCGAGCGCATGCCGGCGGGATGCCGCTTCGCCCCGCGCTGCCCGTTTTCCGACGCCGCCTGCCGGACGGAAGCGCCGCCGCTCGCGGAGATCTCCGCCGGCCATGCCGTCGCCTGCCGCTATGCGCCGCTGGAGCGGCACTTCGGAGATGCGGCATGAGCGGTGAGAGACACGATGTGATCCTCGAAGCGCGGGGCCTCGCCAAGCGGTTCCCTGTCGGATGGAAGCTCTTCGGCGAGCGCCAGAGCGTGCGGGCCGTCGATGGCGTGTCGCTGAAGGTCCGTCGCGGCGAGACGCTGGCGGTGGTCGGCGAGAGCGGCTGCGGCAAGTCCACCCTTGCCCGGCTGCTGCTGCGGCTGATCGAGCCGAGCGAGGGCGAGGTGTTCTATGGCGGACGCGACATCGCCGCCCTGCCGAAAGGCGAGATGCGGCGCCTGCGCAAGGACCTGCAATTCATCTTCCAGGACCCCTTCTCCTCGCTCAACCCGCGCATGAGCGTCGGTGCCATCATCGGGGAGCCGATGCGCGTCCACGGCCTAGGAGATGCCGCGTGGCGCCGCGCCGAAGTCTCCCGCCTGCTGACCCGGGTCGGGCTGAGGGCGGAATTCGCCGACCGCTACCCGCACGAGTTTTCCGGCGGCCAGCGCCAGCGCATCGGCATTGCCAGGGCGCTCGCCTCCGGCCCCAAGGTGCTGATCGGGGATGAGCCGGTCTCCGCGCTCGACGTGTCGATCCAGGCCCAAGTGATCAACCTGCTGGAGGATCTGAAGCAAGAATATGACCTGACCCTGGTGCTGATCGCCCATGACCTTGCCGTGATCCGCCACATGAGCGACCGGGTGGCCGTGATGTATCTCGGCGAGATCGTCGAGCAGGGAGAGACGGACGCCGTCTACGCCGCACCGCGCCATCCCTATACCCGCGCCTTGATGCAGGCGATCCCGATCCCCAGCCCACGGGCGCGCAAGGCGGCGGTACAGCTTGCCGGCGACGTGCCCTCGCCGCTCGCTCCGCCGCCCGGCTGCCGCTTCCACACCCGCTGCCCGCTTGCCGATGGCCGCTGCTCGACCGTCCACCCGCCGCTGCAGGAAGTCGAGCCCGGCCACCACGTCGCCTGCCACCACTGGCAGCGGATGGCGGCCGAGGGTCAGGCTGCACTCATCGAACCGGAGGCCTCGCAGGCCGCCCGTCATCGCCTTTCGCTTTACCGGGACAGAAGCGAACGCCAGCAGAACTCCCGTCCCGCAACCTGAAAACAAAAGAACCTGACCAGAGGAGCCTTGAGAATGCGACAGAGTCTTCTTGCAGCCTTGCTGCTGAGTGCCAGCGCCCTTGTCGCGCTGCCGGCCGCCGCCGCCGACCTGCGGATCGGTCTCCAGGAGGATCCGGACGTTCTCGATCCGGATCAGTCCCGCACCTTTGTCGGCCGTATCGTCTATGCCTCGCTTTGCGACAAGCTGGTCGACATCACGCCGGAGCTCGAGATCGTGCCGATGCTGGCGACCGCCTGGTCATGGTCGGAAGACGGCAAGGTCCTGACCATGGACCTGCGCGAAGGGGTCGTCTTCCATGACGGCACGCCCTTCGACGCGCAAGCCGTGAAAGCCAATATCGAGCGGTCGAAAACCCTGCCGGAAAGCCGTCGCAAGAGCGAGGTTCAGTCCATCGAAAGCGTCGAGGTGACCGGCCCGATGCAAGTGGCGATCACCGTCAACGAGCCCGACGCGACGCTGCTCGCCCAGCTCTCCGACCGGGCCGGCATGATGATCTCGCCGACCGCAGCGTCTGCCGCCGGCGCCGATTTCGGTGCGAACCCGGTGTGCTCCGGCCCCTTCGTCTTCAAGGAGCGTGTCCAGCAGGACCGCATCGTGCTGACGCGCTTTGCCGACTACTGGAACGCCGACGCGATTCACTTCGACAGCGTCACCTTCCTGCCGATCCCCGACACGACTGTGCGTCTCGCCAACCTGCGTTCGGGCGATCTCGACATGCTGGAACGGCTGGCGGCCACCGACGCCGCCTCGGTGAAGGCCGATTCCCGCCTCGTCTATGCCGACGCGGTCAGCCTCGGCTATCAGGGCATCACCATCAACATCGGCAATGGCGAGCGCGGCGACAACCCCTTCGGCAATGATCCGAGGTTGCGACAGGCCTTCGAACTGACGCTCGACCGCGATGCAATCAACCAGGTCGTGTTCGAGGGCGTCTTCGCGCCCGGCAACCAGCCCTTCCCGCCGACGAGCCCCTGGTACGACACGGAGGTGCCGATCCCGGGGCGGGACATCGCCAAGGCCAAGGAACTGATGAAGGAGGCTGGCTACGAGTCCTTCGAACTGGAAGTGCAGGTCGCCAACAATCCGGTCCAGACCCAGTTGATGCAGGTGGTGCAGTCGATGGCCACCGAGGCCGGCTTCATCGTCAGGCTGAAGTCGATGGAATTCGCCAGTCTGCTCGCCGACCAGACCGCCGGCAACTATCAGGCCAGCCAGGTGGGCTGGTCGGGCCGAACTGATCCGGACGGCAACATCCACCAGTTCCTCACCTGCGAAGGTGGCATCAACGACAGCAAGTATTGCAATCCGGAGGTCGACGCGCTGCTCGACAAGGCGCGCACCAGCAACGACATCGCAGTCCGCAAGGAGAGCTATGACGCGGCCCTCAAGATCCTCTCGCAGGACCTGCCGATCATCTACCTCTACCACCAGACCTGGATCTGGGCGCTGGATGGCAAGATCGAGGGTTTCGTTCCCTATCCGGACGGCATGATCCGCCTGCAGGACGTTAAGTTCAAATCCTGATGTGACCCCTGCGGGGCCCGGACTGCCGGGTCCCGCAGCCTTACGGATATGGCCCGTTCATGCTGACCTTCATCGCCAGACGCCTGCTGATCGCGATCCCGACCCTATTGCTGGTGTCGGTCTTCGTGTTCACGCTGCAAAAGCTCCTTCCGGGCGACCCGGCCCTGGTCCTTGCCGGAGAGGACCGCAATCCGGAAATGCTTGCGTTCATCCGCGAGAAATACCGGCTGAACGATCCGATCCTCTACCAATATGCCTACTGGCTCGGCGGCCTCGTGCAGGGCGACCTCGGCGTCTCCCTGCGCACCAACCAGCCGGTGCTGCAGCTCATCCTCGACAAGCTCCCCGTCACCATCCAGCTCGCGGTGATGGCGATGATCATCGCGATGGCGATCGGCATTCCCGCCGGCATCCTGTCGGCGGTGAAGAAGGGCGGCCCCATCGACTACATCGCCAATTTCGTCGCCCTGTCGGGCCTGTCGATCCCGAATTTCTGGCTTGGAATCATGCTGATCCTGCTGGTGTCGGTGGAACTCGGCTGGCTGCCCGCCTCCGGCTACACCTCGCCGTTCCAGGATCCGGTGCGCTCGTTCCAGACCATGATCATGCCGGCCTTCGTCCTTGGAACCGCGCTTGCCGCGACCTTGATGCGCCACACGCGCTCGGCCATGCTCGGCGTTCTCAAGGCCGACTATGTGCGCACCGCCCGCGCCAAGGGGCTGGGCGAGCGCATCGTCATCCTCAAGCACGCCTTCCGCAACGCGCTGCTGCCCATCGTCACCCTCGGCGCGCTGCTGTTCGGCGAGTTGCTGGCCGGCGCCGTGTTGACCGAACAGATCTTCACCATTCCCGGCTTCGGCAAGCTGATCGTCGACGCGGTCTTTACCCGCGATTACGCGGTCGTGCAGGGCGTCGTCCTGTGCACCGCCGCCGGCTTCATCCTGATGAACCTCATCGCCGACGTGCTCTACTTCCTGCTCAACCCGCGCATGAGGGCAACGCTGTGACCGCGCCCGCCCTGCTCACCGGAACCGATGACGGCGACCTGCCCGCACACGGCGGCAGCCGCGCCTGGAAGAAGCTGAAGCGCAACAGGAGTGCCCTGTTCGGCTTCGTGTTGGTCGCCTTCTTCGTCGCTGTCGCTGTGCTGGCGCCGATCCTGCCGATCGCCGACCCGGCAGCCACGAACTGGTCGGCGATCCGCAAGCCGCCATCCGAGCTCTATTGGCTCGGCAGCGACGAAATCGGCCGCGATCTCCTGTCGCGCATGATCTGGGGGGCGCGTGCCTCGCTGCTCGCAGGGGTCGTCTCGGTGCTGCTCGCGGTGGCTGTCGGCGTGCCCTTCGGCCTCCTCTCCGGTTACTTCGGCGGCTGGACAGACCAGATCATCTCGCGCATCACCGACGCGCTGCTGGCGACGCCCTTCCTCATCCTCGCCATCGCACTCGCCGCCTTTCTCGGTCCCAGCCTGACCAATGCGATGATCGCCATCGGCCTGTCGGCCACACCGATCTTCATCCGCCTGACCCGCGGCCAGGTGCTGTCGGTCAAGACGGAGGACTATGTGGAGGGCGCGAGGGCCATCGGCCTTTCCGACATTGCGATCATGTGGCGCTACATCCTGCCGAACGTCTTCGCGCCGGTGCTGGTGCAGGCGACGCTGACTGTCGCGACCGCCATCATCGCCGAGGCGAGCCTGTCCTTCCTCGGTCTCGGCCAGCAGCCCCCCGACCCGAGCTGGGGGTCGATGCTGAACGTCGCCAAGAATTTCGTGACCCAGGCGCCGTGGATGGCGTGGTGGCCGGGCGCCGCCATCTTCCTCGTCGTCCTCGGCTTCAACCTGCTCGGCGACGGGTTGCGCGACGCGCTCGACCCGCGCGAGAGCTGACCCGAGCTTCGGCCCGGCACCAAAACGGAAAACCCCCAAGGGAGATCGGATGTCCACCTTCACCACCAGACCGGAAATCCGGGGCACGTTCGGCGTCGTCACCTCGACCCATTGGATCGCCACCGCCGTCGGCATGAGCATTCTGGAAAAGGGCGGCAATGCCTTCGACGCGGCGGCCGCAACCGGCTTCGTGCTGCAGGTCGTCGAACCGCATCTCAACGGCCCCGGCGGCGACCTGCCGGTGATCCTGCATGATGCCGCAAGCAGCAAGATGGAGGTGATCTGCGCGCAAGGTCCGGCCCCGGCGGGCGCGACCATCGACCACTATCGCCGCGAAGGCCTGTCGCTGATCCCCGGCGACGGGCTGCTGGCCACCGTCATTCCCGGCGCTTTCGACGGCTGGATGCTGATCCTGCGCGACCATGGGCGGCTGCCGCTGCGCGACATTCTGGAGCCGGCGATCCACTATGCGCGCAGCGGTCATCCGATGCTGGCACGCGTCTCCGCCACCATCGCCGGCCTTGCCGGCTTCTTCGAGAAGGAATGGCCGACCTCGCATGCCACCTGGTGTCCGGGCGGCAGGGCGCCGGCGACGGACGAGTTGTTCCGCAACCCCGCCCTCGCCGACACCTGGGAGCGGCTGCTGCGGGAAGCGGAGACGAAGAGCGGCCGCGAGGCCCAGATCGAGGCGGCGCGCGATTGCTTCTACCGCGGCTTCATCGCCGAGGAGATCGCCGCGTTCGTCGACAAGACCGAGGCGATGGACGCCAGCGGCGCGCGGCACAAGGGTGTTCTGACGGCTGACGACCTTGGAGGCTGGCGCGCGACGACCGAAACGCCGCTCACCTACGACTATCACGAGTGGACCGTTGCCAAGACCGGCCCATGGGGCCAGGGACCGGTGCTGCTCCAGGCGCTGGCGCTGCTCAAGGGGACAGCCATCGGCGAGGTCGACCCGGTCGGCGCCGACTTCGTGCATCTGGTCGCTGAAGCGATGAAGCTCGCCTATGCCGACCGCGAGGTCTATTACGGAGACCCTGCCTTCACCGACGTGCCGATCGCGCATCTGTTGTCGGACACCTACAATGCCGGCCGGCGGGCGCTGATCGGCGAAACCGCCTCCTTCGACCTGCGCCCCGGCATCGTGCCGGGCTACGAAGCGCAGGTGCAAAAGGCGATACAGGTGATCGAGGGACTCGGCACCTCGGCGACCGGCGTCTACGAGCCGACCATGGCGCATCTGTCGGAAAAACGCGGCGACACGGTGCATATCGACGTCATCGACCGCTGGGGCAACATGGTGTCCGCCACCCCGTCGGGCGGCTGGCTGCAATCCTCGCCGGTCATCCCGGCACTCGGCTTCTGTCTCAACTCGCGCGCCCAGATGTTCCTGCTGGAGGAAGGGCTGCCGACGTCGCTGGCACCGGGCAAGCGGCCGCGCACCACGCTGACCCCCAGCCTTGCCCTGAAGCACGGCGTGCCGACGCTCGCCTTCGGCACGCCCGGCGGCGACCAGCAGGACCAGTGGCAGTTGTCGCTGTTCCTGCGCCTCGCCCATCACGACCTCAACCTGCAGGAGGCGATCGATCAGCCGCTGTTCCACACCACCCACTTTCCGGCGTCCTTCTACCCGCGCCAGCGCCAGCCGGGCCATATCATGGTAGAGGAGAGCTTCGGCCGGCCGGTGCTCGACGCCTTGCGGGCGCGCGGCCATTCGCTGGATGTGGCACCAAGCTGGTCGATCGGCCGGCTGACGGCAGCCCGCCGCGATCCGGACGGGTTGCTGCGCGCGGCCGCAACGCCGCGGCTGATGCAGGCCTATGCGGCCGGACGCTGACGGGAGACTGCCTGAATGACCTACTCGATCGTGGCCCGCGACCCGGCCTCCGGCCAGTTCGGCATTGCCGTCGCCAGCCGCTTCTTCGCGGTCGGGGCCATCGTGCCCTATATGGCCGGCGGCATCGGCGCCATCGCCACCCAGGCCTTCATCTCGCCGCTCTACGGCACCGACGGGCTGAAGATGCTGCAGGCCGGCGCCTCGGCCGAAGAGGTGGTCACGGCGATGACCGGCCGCGATGCCGGTTCCCATTCCCGCCAGCTCCATGTGATGGACGCAAAGGGGCGCAGCGCCGCCTTCACCGGAGAGAGGTGCATCGACTGGGCCGGCCACCTGATCGCCGAAGGCGTCTCGGTGGCCGGCAACATGCTGGCCGGACCGCAGGTTCTCGATGCCACGCTGACGGCCTATCTCGCCCATCCGCAAAAGGCCTTCGCCGATCGGCTGCTCACCGCGATGGAGGCGGGCGAGGCCGCGGGCGGCGACAGGCGCGGCAAGCAGTCGGCGGCGCTGAAGATCGTGCGCGGCGAGGCCTATCCCTGGCTCGACATCCGCGCCGATGACCATCCCGATCCGCTGCCTGAGTTGCGCCGCCTGCTGGCGGTGGCAGGCGAGCGCTACCTGCACGTGGCCGAGAGCCTGCCGACCTCCGACAATGTCTCGGGCATGCTCGATCGCAGCTCCGTCGATCTGAAGATCGCCGAACTGGAGGCCGAGCGGATCCGGGAAGGCCGACCTTCCGCTTCCTTCGCCACGCCGCTGTTCTGAAAGCCGTTGCCGGGCAGGGCAGGCCGGAGTAAGCGCTGACAGACAGCGATGGGCGGAGGATGTGATGGACGAGCGGGAACAGCACGGGGTGACCGGCGAGCCCTTTCCGCGTTTCGTCACGCTCGCCTCGCATGAGGGGCCGGGGCTCGCCCGCTACCGGGCCTCGCTCGCCCGGTTCGGCATCGCGCCGGACGTCGTGTGGACCGGCAAGCCCTATCCCGGCCATCTTGCCGCAATGCAGATGCTGGGCGCGCATCTGGCGCGCCTGCCCGCCGACGAGCTCGTCGTCTATACCGACGCCTTCGACGTGGTGCTGATCCGCGATCCGGCGGAGCTTATTTCGCGCTACCGCGCTTTCGCAAATCCCATCGTCATCTCGACCGAGCCGGGCTTCACCTGGAAGCTGCCCGGACGGCTTAGCGCCTCCCGCGCCTACCCGCCGGCCGGCGGCAGGAGCGGCATGTATCGCTACCTGAATTCAGGCGGGTATATCGGAATGGCCGGCGCGCTCGCCGCCATGCTCGGCGAACTCGACTATGCCAGCGCCGTCGACTGCGACCAGTCGCTGATCAACAAGTGGTTCATGGAAAACCCCGGTCGCGCCGCCCTCGACTACGATCAGGAGATCTTCGCCAGTTCCGCCTGCCAGTCGGGGCTGGAGCGCAAGCTGTACCGCTTCGATGGAACGCACCTGACCAACACGCGCACGGGCGGCAAGCCGTTCTTCTTCCACTTCCCAGCCGAGAACCGGCTGTGCACGAAGCATGTGCTCGACATGCTCCCCTTCGATCTGCCTCGCCTGCCCGTTCGCCCGCGCGACCGGCGCAAATACATCCTCAACGTGATCGAGAGCCGGCCGACCTTCTGGCTCGACCGGCCGGCCTATCCGCTGGAGGATGTCGTCGGCCTCATCACCTTCCGCCTGCTGCCGGCAGCAGCCCTTACCGGCCTCGGCTATCTCGCCTGGCGCGCCATCGGCTGAGCACCGGCATCCGCGCCTTTACTGCGGGTCCAGCGCCGCCTCGACCTCGATTTCCACCTCGTAGCCACCGATCAGGCTGCCGACGGCGAGCATGGTATTGGCAGGGCGAATCTCTCCGAAGACCCGGCCATGCGCCCTAGAGGGCCCTTCCCAGGCACCGACATCCTGCAGATAGACCCGCGTGCGCACCACATCCTCCATCGAACCACCGAAGGCGGTGAGCGCGGCAGCGATCTTGTCGAGGATATAGGTGGTCTGGGCCTCGGCATCGCCCGGAGCGACGCAATGGTCGGCGCCGTGAGTGGCGGTGGTGCCCGAAACCAGAACGCGGTCGCCGATGCGCATCGCCCGGCTGAAGCCGGCCAGCGGCTCCCAGATGCTGCCCGACGACAGCCGCCAGCGGTTGGGACGGCCCGGCACTGGTTCCGGCGTATAGACGCTGGGGATCTGGTCGAGATGGTGGCTGAGGTCGCCCGAAGCGGTGAGGAACGGCGGGCGGCGATACTCGTCGCCGCAATCGCCGGGGATCGGCTTCATCGCGCCGAAGGCGTCTTCCAGCAGGGCGCGATCCTCGTCGTCGAGCGCAAAGCCGAAGAGACGGAGATTGTCGGCCCGGTGTTCGCTCTCGCCCACCCGCGCGCCGATGATCACGCCGGCAACGGAGGGCGTTTCCAGCACCCAGCGCGTCGCGACGTTGGAGAGGGAAACGCCGTGCTTGCGGGCGATGCGGTCAAGCGCCGAAAGCAGTCCCTGGAAAGCCTGCCAGCCGCCGGCCGTGTCGATGAAGCGCTTGTACTTCATGCGGCTCCAGTCGGCGATTTCGGTCGGCTCCGGCTTGCTGAGCCAGCGCTCGGAGAGGAACCCGCCGCACAGCGTGCCATAGGCGAGAAGCCGTACACCCCGCTCCTGGCACAGGGCGGTCAGGGCTCCGGCGGCGCGCCGGTCGACCACCGAAAAGGACACCTGGTTGGACACGATTGGAAGGTTCTCGGCGATCGCGATGCGAAGGTGCGCGGCGTCGAAATTGGTGACGCCGATCTCGCGGATGAGTCCTTCCTCGCGCAACCTCGCAAGATGCTTGAGGGCATCGAGCCAGCCGGGATGCTCGAAGGTCCACCAGTGGAACTGCAGCAGGTCGACACACGCAACGCCAAGCCGGTCGAGCCGCTCCTGAACGCCAGCCCGCACCGCGTCCTCGCTCATCGGCCCCGGCTCGGGACACCACTTGGTGAAGGCGAGCGGACGCCCCTCCCCTTCGCCATGACGCGCCAGCAACCGGCCGGCAACGAGTTCCGCATTGCCGTAGTGGTCCGCCATGTCGAACGTGGTGAAGCCGGCGGCCGCGTAGTCGGCAAGATGGCCGGCTGCCGCTTCCAGATCGACAGGCGTGCCGTCCTTCTCGATGTCGGCGATCTGCCAGAGGCCGGTCAGAATGCGGCTGATCTCCAGGTCGGGGCCGAGTTTGGTGGTTTCGGGGCGGCTGGTCATGTGCGCTCGGATCCTGTCGTGGCGGCGGGTGTGCCGCGCCATCTGTGAAGGAAGGGCAGGCGGCGGCGCGCACTGCCCGGTTCGGGAAGCAGCCCTTGCGGGCGGAACAGAAGGATGGCGCACAAGGCGACACCGATGATGACGGTCTGCAGCGAGGCGGCACGGGCCTGCTCGCCGGCGGGGGCCAAGGCTTCGACCACCGCCGAAGAAGCTGCCCAGAGCGCCCAGACCAGCAGCGCCCCGAGGATGGCGCCGCGATTGTTGCCGGAGCCCCCGACGATCAGCATCGCCCAGACCTGGAAGGTCAGCATCGGCAGGTAGTTTTCCGGCGCGATGAAGCCGATGAAATGCGCCTGCGCGGCGCCGCCGAGACCCATGATCGCCCCGCCGAGTGCGAACGCCTCGATCCGGAAGCGGCGCGGGCTCTTGCCGAGCGCCTCGGCCGCCACCTCATCCTCTCGAATTGCCCTCAGCACCCGCCCCCAGGGACTTCTCGCCAGATGCTGGAGCATCAGGTAGAGGCCGAACACTACGGCGACGAGCAGCGCCAGATTGGCAAGCGAAAAGGCGAGCGACCGGCCGGCCAACTCGCCAAAGGGGCGCGGGATCAGGCTGATGCCGAACGGTCCGCCCGTGACGCCTTCGAGATTGAGCACGGCAAGCTGGATGGTCACGGCGATGCCGAAGGTCGAGATGGCAAGGTAGTCGGCGCGCAGACGGATGGTCATCCAGCCGATCAGCGCCGACAGCACCCCGGAGGCGACGAAGGCGCCGAGCCAGCCGATCACGATCGGCAGCTCGAACCCGCCGAGCCGCCCCTCCACCGGCGGCGAGGTCAGCAGCGCCGAGGCATAGGCCCCGACGGCGACGAAGCCGGCGACGCCGACATTGAACAGGCCCGTCTGGCCCCACTGCACATTGAGACCCAGCACGATCACCGCATAGGTCAGTGCAACCGCGAGGAAGAAGGCGCAATAGGCAAGGAGTTCCAGGCTCATGTCGCCCTCCCGAACAAACCGGTGGGGCGCAGCACCAGAACGACCGTGATCACGGCGAAGGCAACCGCCGCCCGCCATTCGGCGCCTATTGTCTGAACGGCCAGCGCCTCGCACAGACCGACGATCAGCCCGCCGAGCATGGCACCCGGCACCGAGCCGATGCCACCGAGGATGACGGCGGCGAACAGCGGCAGCAGCAGGTCGAAGCCCATATAGGGGCGAATCTGCACCAGCAGACCCGACATTGTGCCGGCGGTGCAGGCGAGCGCACCGCCGATGATCCACACCGCCCGCACGATCTTCGCCGTATCGATGCCGACGACGCCAGCCAGCGCCGGGTTCTCGCTGACCGCACGCATGGCGCGGCCGAGATCCGTGCGGGTGAGCAGCAGGTGAACGGCGATCACCGCCACGAAGGCGAGGCCGATCAGCAAGAGCTGGTCGGGCGTGGCGCGGATGCCGCCGAGCAGCGGCATCGCGATCTGCAACTCGCGGGAATAATAGGCAGGCTTCGAGGTGTAGAGGAATTCCAGCAGGCTGCGCAGCGCCATCGACGCACCGAAGCTGGCCATCACCACGATGATCGCCGTCGCCCCGCGCCGGCGCAGTCTCGCAAACAGCAGGCGGTCGACGAGAAGCGCCAGCAGCGCGGTGCACGCCATCGCCAGCAGGACGGCGAGAATCAGCGCCGCCGACACGCTGAACGGATCGAGCGGGGCAAGGCTAGCGCCCGATACCGCACCGATGGCAAGCGACAGGCTCAGCGAGAGATAGGCGCCCCAACTGACCAGCTCTCCATGGGCGAAATTGGCAAAGCGCAGGATCGAGTAGGTCAGCGTCAGGCCAACCGCTCCAAGGCCGATCATCGCTCCGGCAAGCAGGCCCTCAAGCAGGATCTGGCCGCTCATCGCGCACCCTCCACGGCGGTGGCGGCGCCGTCCGCATGGGCGCCAAGGAACAGGCGGCCGATATCCGGATCGGCAGCAAGGTCCGCCGCCGGAGCATCGTGGCGCAGCAGGCCGTCGACCAGGATCACGGCACGCGAGGCAATCGCCAGGGCCGCCCGCACATTCTGCTCCACCAGGAGGATCGGCACGCCGCTGCGATTGATCTCGATGAGCCGCTGGAACATTTCCGACACCGCTTTCGGCGAGAGCCCCGCCGAGGGCTCATCGAGGATCAGTACCTTCGGCTCGACCAGCAACGCGCGGGCGGTGGCCAGCATCTGGCGCTGACCACCCGACAGACCACCGGCGATGGCGCCCGGCCGGCTTGCAAGATCCGGATAGGCCGCAAGCATGGCATCGATCCGCGGCTTGCGCTCCGCCTTGGGCAGGACCGCGGCGGCGACTTGCAGGTTTTCGCGGATCGTGAGCGTGGCGAAGATGTTCTCCGTCTGCGGCACGAAGGCCAATCCCTTGCGCACCAGCGCATGGCGCGGCTCGTCCGTGATCTCCTCGCCGGAGAGATGCAAGGTGCCGCCATGCAGTGGCACCAGTCCGGCAATCGCCTTGACGAAGGTCGACTTGCCCGCGCCGTTCGGCCCAAGCACCGTGACGAACTCGCCGGGCGCCAGAGTGAAGTCGACCCCCTTGACGATGGGCAGATCCGGCTCGTAGCCGGCAACGAGGCCACGGGTCGCAAGCGGAGACGCGGGCGAGGCTGGCATGGCCGTCATGTCGAGCCCTCCGGCAGAACCTCGCCGAGATAGGCTTCCGTCACCTCGCGATTGGCCATGATCTGCGCCGGTGTTCCGGCCGCCAGTTCCCGCCCGGACGCCATCACGACAATCCGCCCGCACAGGCGGGCGACCATGTCCATGTTGTGCTCGATCAGGAGGATGCTGACACCCATTCGGTTGATCTCGACAATCCGGTCGATAATGACATCGAGCAGCGCCGGATTGACGCCGGCGGCCGGCTCGTCGAGCAGGATCACCGCCGGTTCGGCCATCATCACACGGGCAAGCTCCAGCAGCTTGCGCTGGCCTCCGGACAGGACGCGCGCCGGCTGGTCGACGAGATGGCCGAGGGTCACGAAGTCGATCAGCGCCTTCGCCCGCTCGCGTGCCGCACGCTCCTCAGCCCGCACCCTGCCGGGCTGCAGGAAGTTGCGCAGGATGCTCTCCCCGGTCTGGTTCTGCGCCGCCGCCATGACATTGTCGAGGATGCTCATGCCGGCGAAGGGGCGCGGGATCTGGAAGGTGCGCCCCAGGCCCATCGACAGGCGTCGCGCCGCCGGCTGACGCTCGATCCGCTCGCCCTTGAGACGGATCTCGCCGGCATCCGGCTTGAGGCTTCCGGCGATCAGGCTGAAGAACGTAGTCTTGCCGGCACCGTTCGGCCCGATCAGCCCGACGATCTCGCCGCCATGGAGTTCCAGAGACATGCCGTCCACCGCGCGGTTGCCGCCGAAGCGCCGGGAAACGCCTGTCGCCGACAGGACCGGGAACGGTCCACTGTTCGCCGCACGCGCCATCCCCTCCCCGTTGCTGCCGACTGACTGCAAGGATCCGCTCCTTATCCCGGCGCCCGGCGGCGGGGTGTTATCGCCCCTGTCTGTCGTTCACCCCGTGAGCATCCGACAGTCGCCAAAGGACCGCCTCGCGATCCGTGATGTTTGATCAAACATATCTTGATCACAGATCGCGTTTGATTGTAAAGATGGTCCAGACAGGTTTTGGCAGGCGCCGACGGTGCCGCGACGACCGCCTTGCAGGGCGATGCCGCCGGCATGGCGGCTCTCGCACAGCTCAAGATCTGCCCCGGAGACGGAAAACCAGGGAGGAGGCCGTGGCTGCAAGGACGGCGAGCGGACTGCTGCGCGTGGCGCGCGCCATGCCGGGAACCGATGCCGGCGAGAGCGACGACGCGCTCGCCCCGCTCAATCCGGTCGGCCGCCGCACGGTGCAGGACAGCGTCTATGACGAGTTGCGCCGATCCCTGATCCAGGGCCTGTTCGATCCCGGCGAGGTCCTGCGGATCGTCGACGTTTCCAACCGCCTCGGCACCAGCACCATGCCCGTGCGCGAGGCGCTGGCCCGACTGATCTCGGAACAGGCGCTGGAGGCGATGCCCAACCGCTCCGTTCGCGTTCCCTTGATCTCCCGCGACAGGCTGGAGGATCTGGCCCGCGCCCGGGCGCTCATTGAAAGCGAGGTGATCGCCCTCGCCATGCCCAATGTCACCGACGCCCTGGTCGAGGACCTCGTGCGCCTGACCGACGCCTGCGACGCCGTTCTGGCGACCAGGGGACGCGAGATCTCGGGCGAAGCGGCAGACCTCAATCACGCCTTCCACTTCACTCTGTATCGGGCGGCCGGTTCGCAGGTGATGATCCCGATCATCGAAAGCCTGTGGCTGCAGTCGGGCCCGTATCTGCGCGCCTCCGCCCGCCTGTTCGATGCCGCCGTCGACCGCTCCGCCACCCATTTCCATCGCGAGATCATCGAGGCGGTCACGCGCCGCGATACGCCGGGGGCGCAGGCCGCGCTCAGGGCCGATATCGGCCGTGCCTTCGACATCCTGCGCAAGCACCTGACCGAAACCGGCGAGGAAGCCCAATGAGCAACGAAGCGGACGACGACAGCTTCGAGCTCTATGATCTGCGGGTCGAAGCAGTGATGCCGGAGGGCGGCGGCAAGGTCTATTGCGGCGCAAAGCCGGGCGACCATTTCGAGCTGCGCGGCGAGATGCTCCACATGCCACCGGGCCAGGGCTTCTCGATCTATTCCATCGCCGCCGTGCTGCCGCTGCTGGCAGCTAAGCAGCGCCCGAGCCATCCCAACGACTGGATGACCAGCGACGCGGATGTCGCCTGCCCCGACCCCAACTGCGCCAGCCGGCTGCGCATCACTCGGCTCGGCCGGCGCCGTTTCTCCCACGCGGCGACGACCGCCGTCCCCCTTCCAAACGACGCTGACGGCAGCGCAACCGGCGGGTGACCCCGTGACCTTGATGGAACGCCATGTCCTGAAGGACGATCACGTCATCTCCCGTGTCATCCGTGGCGGCTGGCAGCTCGCCGGCGGCCACGGCGCCGTCGACCGTAACATGGCGATCGACGACATGATCGCCTTCGCCGATGCCGGCATCACCACCTTCGACTGCGCCGACATCTACACCGGCGTGGAAGAGCTGATCGGCGCCTTCCGCACGCGCTACCGCGATATGCGCGGAGGGGAAGCCCTATCCCGCATCTGCATTCACACCAAGCTGGTGCCGGACCTCGATCGACTGATCGGCATCGACCGCGCGCATGTCGAGGAACTGATCGATCGTTCGCTGACGCGGCTGCGCTGCGAGCGGCTGGACCTCGTCCAGTTCCACTGGTGGGACTACAACGCCCCCGGCTGGCTGGACGTCGCCCTGTGGCTCAAGGAGCTTCGCCAGACCGGCAAGATCCGCAATATCGGCGTCACCAATTTCGACAGCGACCATGTCGCCGCCATGCTGGCCGCGGGCGTACCTCTGGTCTCGGCGCAGGTGCAGTATTCCCTGCTCGACACGCGCCCTGCCAAGCGGCTTGCCGGCATCGCCCGCGACAACAGCATGTCCTTTCTGTGCTACGGCACCGTCGCCGGCGGCTTCCTGAGCGAGAACTGGCTTGGCCGGGCGGAGCCGGCGGCGGAGCTCGAGAACCGCTCGCTGGTCAAATACAAGCTGATCATCGAGGACTTCGGCGGCTGGGATCTGTTCCAGGCGCTGCTTGCCGCCCTCAAGCAGGTCGCCGACAAGCACGGCACCGACATCGCCAGCGTTGCCAGCCGCTGCGTGCTCGACCGTGATCAGGTCGGCGCGGTCATCGTCGGTGCGCGCAACCGGGCACACCTTCCCTCGAATCTCGGCCTTTGCGAGATCGCCCTGGATGCCGACGACCGAACAAGGATCGCCGCGGTGCTCGCCTCCGCCCGCGAGCTGGACGGCGATGTCTACACGCTGGAGCGCGACCGCCACGGCCGCCACGGCCGCATCATGAAATACAACCTCAACGACGAGAAGGCCGCATGATGGGAGCGGGCAACATCGGCGCTGCCGCCGCGCGCGAGATCATCGCCCGGCACGCGTTCTTCGTCGACTGGTTCGCCGGCCGGCTCGAAGACAGCGCCTTTGCCGCCTCACTCGCCGCCTTCGAACCGGACTTTCATCGCATCGGCCCGGACGGCGCCCTGCAGGACCGCGAAGGCCTGGCGTCGATGCTGTCCGCGGCAAGGGGGCGGTTTGCTGAGGGTTTCGCAATCGCCATCGAGGATATCGCGGTGCTGCGCGAGACCGGCGACGATGCCCTCGTGATCTATGTGGAACGGCAGGAGCTCGGCGGAAGGATCACCTTCCGCCGGGCCGGCGCGCTGTTCTCCAGGAATGCCGGCGCTCCCCTGGGGGTGGCGTGGCGCTTCGTCCAGGAAACCTGGATCAAGGACCGCACGGACGGACAACCGGCGGCAGAACAACGAGAAGGGGAACAGCAATGAGCAAGTTGAAATGGACTTCCGCGCTTGCCGGCGGCGTCCTCGCCGCGCTGGCGGCAGGTCCGGCGGCACAGGCCTGCGAGGTCACCATCGGCCTCGTCCTCGAACTCACCGGCCCCGCCGGCCAGTACGGCCAGGCCGGCGCCAAGTCGGTCGAGATGGCCTTCCGCGACCTCAACGAGGCCGGCGGCGTTCTCGACGGCTGCAAGCTGGTCACCGACACCCGCGACAGCCAGAGCCAGGGCAATGTCGCCGTGGATCAGGCGACGCAACTCGTCAACATCAAGAAGGTGCCGGTCATCATCGGCGGCATCATCTCCTCGGTATCGATTCCGATCCTGACCTCGGTCACCGCACCCGCCGGCGTCGTCCAGGTCTCGCCCGCCTCCTCCTCGCCGACGCTGACCCAGCTCGCCCGCGACGGCAAGAGCGGCGGCTACTTCTTCCGCACGATCACCTCCGATGCTCTCCAGGGCACCGCGGCGGCGAAATACGCCATCGACCAGGGGCTGAAGAAGCTCGCGATCATTCATGTGAACAACGACTTCGGCGTCAACATGGTGCGGGAGTTCTCCTCCGCCTTCGAAAAGCTCGGCGGCACCATCACCTCCGTCACGCCCTATAACGAGAAACAGGCGAGCTACTCGGCGGAAGCGTCGGCCGCGATGGCGGGCGAGCCGGACGCGCTCTATCTCGTCAGCTACCCGGTCGACGGGGCCACCATCGCCCGTGCCTGGATCTCGCAGGGCGGACCGCAGACCTTCCTGCTGAACGACGGCATGAACTCCACCGACTTCATCGAAAGTGTCGGTGCGAAGTTCCTGGAAAACGCCTTCGGCACCTCCTCGGGCACCACGCCGACCAAGTCGACGGAGTATTTCTACGGCGCCTACAAGGACGTCTCCGGCGGCATCGAACCGAGCGCTCCCGCCGCCGACCGCTCCTACGATGCCGGCGCCATCGTCGGCCTCGCGATCGCCAAGGCAGGCACCGCCGAAGCCGCCGCGATCAAGGCCGCGATCCCGCAGGTGGTCGCCGCCGATGGCGAGCCGATCTTCGCGGGCAAGGACGAGTTCGCCAAGGCGCTCGAACTGATCAAGGCCGGCAAGCCGATCAAGTACGAAGGCGTCATCGGGCCGGTCGGCTTCGACGAATACGGCGACATCACCGGCCCCTTCCGCCTTTGGCGGATCTCGTCCGGCGAGGTCACGACCGTCGGCCAGATGTCGGCCGAAGACGTGATGGCCCTCAAGGACGAACTGGCCGGCAAGTAGGCCCGTCCGGTCGCACCTCAAGACGTCGAAGGGCCCGCGCCATGCCGGTGCGGGCCCCATGCCGTTTATCGCTCCGACCCTGTTTCAGGCAGCAAGCCCGAGGATCGCCCGCGCTTCGGCAACGCTCGCCGGGTGGCGGCCATAGTCCGGGCACAAGTCGACGACGCGCTGCACCAGGGCGGCGTTGGACGGCGCCAGCCGCTCCTTGTCGAGGCGCACATTGTCCTCAAGGCCGGTGCGGCAGTGGCCGCCAAGTTCAAGGCTCCAGCGGTTGAGTTCGATCTGGTTGCGGCCGATGCCCGCTCCCGTCCATGTCGCGTCCGGCATCAACCGCCTCAAGGTCTCGACATAGAACTCGAAGACCCTGCGGTCGGCCGGCATGGCATTCTTCACACCCATCACGAACTGGACGTGCAGCGGCGCCTTCAGGCGGCCGTCCTTGACCATCGCAGCCGCCTGGAAGACATGCGACAGATCGAAGGCCTCGATCTCCGGCTTGACGTTGCAGGCGAGCATTTCGGCCGCCAGCCAATCCACGAGGTCCGGCGGGTTCTCGTAGACGCGCGTCGGGAAATTGTTGGAACCGACCGACAGCGACGCCATGTCGGGGGAAAGCGGCAGCATGCCGCCGCGCGCCTTGCCAGCCCCCGAACGGCCGCCGGTCGACAACTGGATGATCATGCCGGGGCAGTGCTTTTTCAGCCCCTCGACCAGCCGGGCGAAACGCTCCGGATCGGAGGTCGGGGTGCCGTCCTCCTCGCGCACGTGACAGTGAGCGATCGTGGCTCCCGCCTCAAACGCCTCCTGCGTGCTTTCGACCTGCTCGGCGATGCTGATCGGCACCGCCGGGTTGTCGGATTTCTGCGGCACGGAACCGGTGATTGCCACACAGATGATGCAAGGGTCGGACATGGGAGCACAGACCTCCTGTGGAACATGATCGGCCCGCGGCAAGCCGCAGCCTGACACACCCTCCCGGGCCGACGTTTCACGAAGGCCGGAAATCTGGCTAGCAGCTTCCCCGAAAAACGGCAAACGGCAAAGTCAGGCCAACCCCCGAGCGGCCGCAAGCGCGTCGCTCGAAACGGTCGGATCGGCGGCTCCCGACCTCACTGCGCTTCGAGCGAGCAGGGCCGGCAGGTCGGAGACCGGAACCGGAGCGCCGAACAGGAAGCCCTGCGCAATACGGCAGCCCGCACCGGTCAGCAGGGCCACCTGTTGCTGGGTCTCGACGCCCTCGACGGTCACCCCGATGTCGAGCCGCGCGGCCAGTTCGAGAATAGAGGTCACGATCGACAGGCTGTGCCGGTCGCTTTCCAGCGAGCGGACGAAGCTCCGATCGATCTTCAGTTCGTCCCACTGGAAGCTGCGCAGATAGGACAGGGCCGAATAGCCGGTGCCGAAATCGTCGAGCGAGATCGAGACCCCGAGCGCCTTCAGCTTCTTCAGCGTCGAAATCGCCCGGCGCGTGTCCTTCATCACGACGCTTTCGGTCACTTCCAGCTTGAGCCGCGATGCCGGCATGCCGAAACGCAGCAGCACGTCGGCGACGGTTTCGGCCAGGTCCTCACGCGCGAGTTGGGCGACCGACAGGTTCACCGCTACCGGCAGATCGTCAGACAGGGAGAGCGTGTCGCGACAGGCCTGCTCAAGGATCCGCTCGCCGATCTCGACGATCCGACCGGAAGCCTCCGCAATAGGAATGAACTCGCTCGGCGGTATCCATCCAAGAACCGGATGCCGCCAGCGGGCCAGCGCCTCCAAACCGACGATGCGCCCCGTCAGCATGTCGACCTGGGGCTGGTAGTGGGTCGCGATATCGCCATCTTCCAGCGCCTGGGTGATGCCCTCCTCGATCTGGCGATGGCGCGTCGCGTCGGCACGCATCGACACGTCATAGAGTTGCACACGGCCTTTGCCGGTCGCCTTGGCGTGGCTCAGCGCGAGATCTGCGTTCTGCAGCATGGCAGCACCACCTTCGCCGTCCTGCGACAGGGCAACGCCGATGGTGGCGTTGACGACGACATTGCCGCCCCCGAGCGCGTGGGCTTCATGCAACCCGTCGATGAGTTGCTTAGCTCGGATCGCCGCCTCCTGCTCACCGCCCGAAACACGCGTGAGCACCGTGAACTCGTCTCCGCCGAGACGCGAAACCACATCGCGCGGATGCCAGTCGGCAACGATGCGGCGCAGTCTGTCCGCCACCGAACGAAGCAGGTCGTCGCCCGAAGCATGGCCGAGAATGTCATTGACCGCCTTGAACCCGTCGAGATCGAGAGCGAGCACGGCAAGGCGCCCCTCTCCCCGACCCTCGGCGGAGGAGAGCGCCTGTTCCAGCGCATCGTGAAAGGCAATGCGGTTGGGCAGGCCCGTGAGCGGGTCGTGCCGGGCGGCGAATTCGAATTCCCGCGCCGCTTCTTCGGCCACCGCCCGGGCCCGACGCAGGGAGCGGGCCTGAAGGGACATGAACAGCAGCAGCAAGGCGCCGATGCCCACCAGCACTTCCACCAGGATATTCTGGAGCCGCTGCCGCTCCACCAGGGTGCCCCGGATCTCGGCGGCCTCGACCAGATTTTCCGTCAGGGCCTCACCGCCGATCCGGTCAACGATGCCAACGACTTTCTCCAGCACCTGGTCGATACGCCGCAGGGCGGCTTGATCGGGCAGAGCGAGATAATCGCTTTCGATCGCGGCGACATCACGCCTCAGGTCTTCCATCATCTCCCTGCGCTGCGGCGAACGGGAGACGAATGCGCCAAAGGACCCCGACGACCATGTCTCGATACGACTGGCCAGAATATTGTAGAACAGCCACGCTTCCTCGGCGTCCGCCAGATCCCCGGTCGCCGCATAGTGGGAGAGCCGTTGCCGGGCGGTGATCGCATCGACGCGCCCGTTCATGCCCGACATGGCGATGTCGTAGCGCATCGACCTGTCCACCGCCCCTCCGGTCGTCAGCACCGCTTCGGCGTGCAGCAGCACCGCGACGACCAGCACCACCAGAACCGTTATCGCCAGATGGCGAAACCGCTCGCCAATGGCAGTCGCACGCTTGAGGAGTTGCGACGGGCTCATCGGCTCACTTCAGCTTGATGCGACGCAACTGCCAGATCGATCGGGAGTAGAAGAGTTCGTTGCGCAACTCCGGAAAGCGGTCGAAGGGGTAGATGACGAAAAGCGGCCCCTTGTCGCGAACGCCGAGATACGCTCCATCGGCCTTGAAAGCGAGAAGCACCCCATAGGCGGCAAGATCGGAGACCGGAATCTCGGCGTAGAAATTGTTGAGGGCAACCCCTTCGATCATCGTCCCCTTGGATCCGACTCGCTGCAGCAGGTCGGACAGCAGGACGCCCTCGAATGTAACGACCTTGTCATGCCAGGGGGTCGATGTGGTTACAGCCGTTACGCCAATGGCCTCCAACTCGGCAATCGTGAAGTCACGCGGACCATTCCCCTCGATGCTGCCTTCCACCGTCAACACGACAGGACTGGCGGCATGGGCCGCTGCAAGCAGCCAGACGCCTGCAGCAATTGACAATAACAACCGCAAAAATGACATGACTCTCTCCGCATCTTGCCTGTTCTTCGATCCATGGCCGCTAGAATGCGCGTTTACACGAATTCAGGCTACGGTTCATCGGATCATATATTACGGGATAGAGGCAAAATTTGGATTAATTACTTTACAAGAAACACTGCATATTAACCATTCATTAACCATTACACGTCGAAGCGGCAGAAATTTCACCATGAAGGCACCCGCTTCAGGAGGCTTCTGCGGAAGAGCGCGCCTCCCGCAAGCACGAGCACCCCGCCGTTTTTTTTTCCGGCGGGGTGTTTTGTTTGGGATGTGGGTCTGTTTGAGGGTTTCGGGGTTTCAGGTTTTGAGTTTTGCGACGGCGCGCTTGGCCATGACGGTGATGAGGTTTGCGCGGTAGTCGGCGG
>NZ_FYAV01000064.1:0-73240 GCF_900185745.1 Stappia sp. TSB10GB4
GCAGATCCGTTCCATCCTCTTCATGGCTGCCCTCAGCGCCGCACGCTGCAAAGGGCCGCTGCGACCCGTCTTCCACAGGCTGATCGCAAACGGAAAGAAGCCAATCGTCGCCCTCACAGCCCTCATGCGAAAGATCGTCGTCATCCTCAACGCCAGAACGAGAGACCACCTCAACGATATGAGTTGATGACGGCAGAGGGGATGCGAGGTCATGCCTCCTCCCCGGAGGTCATCCCGGCCGCAGGCGAAGCCGGAGAGCCGGGAGCCATTGGCACCCTTTGCGGGTGATTTTTTGATCCCACCTCTCCCCGCGTCTTCCCGGACGAGGCCGAAGGCCGAAGATCCGGGATCGGAGAGGCACGGCGCTTGTGGTGTCTTTCGGGAGCGCTGCCGAGAGGCTCTCCGATCCCGCATCTGGCTCACGCGGCGTGCGGGATGACGAAGGGAGAGGTGGGAGCGTTAAAAAAGGGGCGCCCGGCGGACGCCCCTTTCTTGTCTTCGGGCCGGTGCCCGCCCTCACATGATCGAGGGCAGGAAGGTGACGATCGCGGGGAACGCCACCAGGCCGCCGATGGTCAGGATGTCGGCGACGAAGAACGGTGCGCAGCCGCGGAAGACTTCCTGCACCGGAATGTCGTCGCGCACGCCCGCCACCACGAAGCAGTTCAGCCCGATCGGCGGGGTGATGAGACAGAGTTCCGCCATCTTCACCACCAGGATGCCGAACCAGATCGCGCACATTTCCCCCGACAGGCCGAAGGCGCTGTCGGCGGCCGACACCCCCTCGCCACCATTGAGCGCCATCACCGCCGGATAGACCACCGGCAGCGTCAGGATCAGCATGCCGATGGCGTCCATGAACATGCCGAGCACCGCATAGGCGCACAGGATGACGATGAGGATCAGCCAGGGCGAGAAATGCAGCGAGACGATGAACTCCTCGAACGCCTGCGGCAGGCCGGCGAAGCCGAGGAAACGGACATAGACCAGCACGCCCCAGATCAGCGTGAAGATCATCACCGTCAGCTTGGCGGTCTCGTGCAGGGCCTGCCAGAGCTGCTTGCCGCGCATGCCGTTGACGAAGGCGGAAACCAGCACCACGAAGGCGCCGAGCGCGCCGGCTTCCGTCGGCGTGGCGAAGCCGAAATAGAGCGAGCAGAAGATGATCGCCACCACCGCGACGATCGGCAGCGTGCCCGGCACGGAGGCAAGGCGCTGGCCCCAGGTGAAGCCGCGCACCGGCGGGGCATCGCCCTTCCACATCGCCATGCCGATGATGATGGCGATATAGACCACCGCCGAGAAGATGCCCGGCAGGAAGCCGGCCAGCAGCAGCTTGGCGACCGACTGTTCCACCAGGATGGCATAGATCACCAGGATCGCGGAGGGCGGGATCAGCGAGGCGAGCGTGCCGCCGGCCGCAACCACCGCCGCCGACAGGCGCTTGGAATAGCCGACCTGCAGCATTTCAGGGATGGCGACGCGGGCAAAGACCGCGGCGGTGGCCACCGAGGCGCCGGAGACGGCGGCAAAGCCGGCGGTGGCGAAGACCGTGCCGACCGCCATGCCGCCGGGCAGCCAGCCGAGCCAGCGCTTGGCCGCCTCGAACAACTGCCGGGTGAAGCCGGCATAGAAGGCAAGGAAGCCGATCAGGATGAAGGTCGGCAGCACCGAGAGCGAGTAGGTCACCGACTTGGAATGCGGGATGGTGCCGGCCATCTTGAGCGCCGCCACGAAGCCGCGCTCGAAGCCCATGCGCATGCTGAAGATGGCGATGAGGCCAAGGGTGCCGACCAGAGCGGCGGCGAAGGCGACACGCATGCCGAGGACCACGAGGACCAGCAGCAGGCCGGTCATGATCAGTCCGATTTCAAACGGGGTCATCGGTGGGTTTCCTCCCGCTCACCGGACGTTTCGGCGGCGTCGCCGAGCGCTTCCTCGATTTCATGCCTGGCGACGGTTTCGACATCGGCCAGCACCGGGACGCCGACGGGCTCGGCGGCGGGATCGCGCACCAGCCGCCAGTAGCCGTAGAGCTGCAGCGTCAGCCGCGCCAGCAGCAGCGACAGGGCAACGGGAACGACGAGCTTCGACGGCCAGGTCGGCAGGCGGATGTCGATGGTGCTGTCGCCGATCGTCCAGGCCCGCTCGAAATGGAACCAGGAGCCGTAGATCAGCGCGGCCACCACGATCCAGATGCCGAGAATGCCGATCACCTCGGCGATCCACATGGCCCGGCCGCTCAGCTTGCCGAGGAACAGTTCCATACGGATATGGCCGCCGACGCGCTGGCAATAGGCGATGCCCATGAAGGCGAACACCGCCATTGCCTGCTCGGTGATGTCGATGAAACCGGGCACGGGCCAGTTGAAGGCGCTGCGGCCGATGACCTGGGCGACGGCAAGCAGCATCAGGGCGAGGATGCTTGCCGCCGCAACGAGGTTGAAGGCGTTTTCGACCGCGCCCAGCCATCCGTCGAAACGGATGTAGCTGCCCGGCGGGTCCTTCTGGGCGGTGGACGATGTCATGGAAAGCTCCAGGCAAGCTCCGTCCGGCCGGCCTCGCGGGCGGGAAGGCACTCCCTCCCGGCGCGGACACGCGAACGGTTCCTGCGGTCAATGGGGAAAGCGGGCCCGCATCGCGAGGCGGGCGCGCGGTGGAACGGTCGCCGGCGGGCCGCCGGCCTCCCCGCAGGAAGGCCGGCGGACGTCCTGGCGACCGGTCTCAGTCGAGCTTGGACAGGGCGAGGTCCAGCAGTTCCTGCCCCGGAAGGCCCTGGCCGTTCATCTTCTGCACCCAGTCCTCCCAGATCGGCCGGCCGGCCTTGTCCTTGAAGGCCTGCAGTTCATCGCCGGGGAACTCGACCTGCTGGATGTTCATCTTCTCCAGCAGCGGGTACCACTCCTGATAGACCTTGTCGTATTCGGCGAGGTAATGCTCCATCGCCGCATCGACCGAACTGTCCAGCGCCTCGCGGAAATTCTCCGGCAGGGCATCATAGGCGGCGCGGCTGACGACGACCGGGCAACTGACCGTGCCCGGATTGAGGTTGTTGGTCCACCAGTTGGCGGCGTCGATCGTGCGGAAGGACAGGTGCGCATGCGGGGCGAAGGAGGCCGCCGCGACGGTGCCGGAATCGATGGCCTGGAAGGTCTCGGAGGCGGTCACCGTCGTCGGCACCGCGCCGATGGCGGTCATCGCCTGGCCGATGCCGCCCAGCGCGCGCACGCGCATGCCCTGGAAGTCCGTCACCTTGGTCGGCGCCGTGCCCTTGCCGATGAAATTGTACTGCGGCATCGGCGAGGACATCAGCAGCTTGGCGTCCCAGCGCATCAGGTCCTTCTCGACGGCCGGATGGGCGTAGATGGCGTTTTCCAGCTCGATCTGGGTCGGCAGGTCCGGCACGCCGAGGAAGGGCAGCTCGATGACCGTCAGGGTCGGGTTCTTGTCCTCGTGATAGCCGGCGCAGATCTGCGCCATCTCGAAGGCGCCGATGGAGATACCGTCGAGATTCTCGCGCGACTTCGACAGGGCCTCGCCATAGGCGATGTTGAAGGTGAATTCGCCGTTGGTCTTCTCGGTGACCAGCTCGGCGAGCTTCTCGATATGCTCGGTGAAGGCGCGGCGCTTGCCCCAGACGGAGACGTTCCATTCGAGTGCCATCGTCTCGGTGGCGAAGCCGAGGCCGAGGATCGTCGTCGTGCCGAGCACGGCGAGCTTGCGGGAAAGGGTCATGTCAGTCCTCCCAAGATCCGGCCGGTTGCCGGCCGGATGCCAGTTTCGGCCGGGCGCCGATCTTGCGCCGCGGCCAGTTCGCTATCCTCGCCCATCCTCCCTGACGGGCGATTGGACAAGGCTTGGCAAGCCACGTGCCAGATCGGCGATAGAGGCGGAAACCGGACAGGAACCGGGCGAGAAACAGGCGGGAAGCGTTGCACCGCGCTGCAACACGGGCCGGCCGACCGGCAAAACCTTGCCAAAAGGTTACCAATGATCGGCAAGATCTTGCCGATACCGGCGGTCAGCCCTCCGCGCTCCCCTCGCCCGCGGTGCGGCTGAGGCCGAGCCGGGCCATCTTCTCGTTGAGGGTGCGGCGGGGCAGGTCGAGCTCCTCCAGCACCGGCGCGATGCGCCCGCCATGCCGGCGCAGCGCATCGACGAGGATGCGGCGCTCATAGTCTTCCATCAACTCGCGCAGGCGGCCGCGCGGCGCCTCCTGTTCCCCTGCGCCGGCGCCGATGCCGGACCCGGTGACGAGGTCGCGCAAGGGCGGCGCGCCCATCGGCGCGTTGAGCACGAAACGCTCGGCGGCGTTGCGCAGTTCGCGGACATTGCCCGGCCAGTCGTGGACTTCGAGAAAGGCGGCATCGTCCGCCGTCAGGGCGACGCCGTCGATGCCGTAATCGACCATGAAGCGATTGACGAAACTGTCGAACAGCAGGCGGATGTCGCCGCCGCGCTCGCGCAGCGGCGGAATGCGGATCTCCACCGCGTTGAGCCGGTAGACGAGGTCCTGCCGCATCAGATTGTCCGCCACCGCCTGGCGCGGATCGACATTGGCGGCGCTGATGATGCGGATGTCGACGGGAACGGCGGCGCGGCCGCCGATACGGTCGACCTCGCGCTCCTGCAGCACGCGCAGGAGCTTGGGCTGCAAGGCCAGCGGCATCGACGGCACTTCGTCGAGGAACAGCACGCCGCGGTCGGCCTGCTCGATCCGCCCGGCGCGGGTGCGGTCGGCACCGGTGAAGGCGCCGGCCTCATGGCCGAACAGCTCCGCCTCGACCATGGTCTCGGGGAGCGCCGCGCAGTTGAGCGCGACGAAGGGGGCCTCGGCCCGCGGCGACAGCTCGTGCAGGGCGCGCGCCACCACCTCCTTGCCGGTACCGGTCTCGCCGACGATCATCACCGAGGCGTCGGTGCGGGCGAAATGGGCGATCTGCTCGCGCAGGCGGACCATGGCGGCGGCATCGCCGATGAGCCGGGCCGAAAGGCCGCTCATGTCGCTGAGCCGGCGGCTGAGCGCCCGGTTCTCCAGCACCAGCCGGCGGTGATCGGCGGCGCGGCGCACCATCGCCGCCAGCATGTCCGGGTCGAAGGGCTTTTCGATGAAATCGGCCGCGCCCTCGCGCATCGCCTCCACCGCCATCGGCACGTCGCCATGGCCGGTCATCAGGATCACCGGCAGGTCGGGATCGATCCGCCGGGCCTGCCGCAACAGGTCGAGACCGCTGGCGCCCGGCAGCAATACGTCGGAGATGACACAGCCGGGAAAGTCGGCGCCAAGCCGCGAGAGGGCGGCTTCCGCATCCACCGCCTCGACCGGCTCGAAGCCGGCAAGCCGCATCCATTGCCGCAGGCCGGCGCGCATCGACGGATCGTCGTCGACGACGAGGACCGGCGTGCGCGCGCCCTCGCCCGGCCGGGCATCGCTGTCGATGGTCATGCTGTCCTGCTCCCGCGTTGCGCTCACCCGGCCCTCCCCGCGCATTGCCTCATTGCGCATCAACCGCGTCGAGCCGGCGCGCGTCCTCCTCGCTGCCCTCATCCCCGCCCTGCGCCGCAAGCGGCAGGGACAGCACGAAGCAGGCCCCGCCCGCACGGCGCGCGCGCGTTGCAAGGGACCCGCCGAGGTCTTCCACGATCCGCGCCGAGATCGCAAGCCCGAGGCCGAGGCCGGTCGCCGCCGGCTTGGTGGTGAAGAAGGGCTCGAAGATCCGCTCGCGCAAGGTGTCGGGAATGCCCTCGCCATTGTCGAGGATCTCGATGACGGCGCGCCCCTCTTCGATCCGGGCGCGGGCCTCGACGACGGGCGCCGCCACCCCCTGGCAGGCGTCGATGGCGTTGCGCAGCAGGTTGACGAGGACCTGCTCGACGCGCAGCGGCGCGGTGTTGGCGGTCATCGGCCGCGACGGCAGGTGCAGTTGCAGGGCGACGCCGGTTTCCTCGACGCGCGGGCGCACCAGCTTGGCGCTGGTCTTCAGGCAGTCGCGCAGGTCCACCGTCTCGATGCGCGATTCGCCGGGGCGGGCGAAGCGCTTCAGCTCCTGGGTCAGCGTCGCCATGCGGTGGCGCAGGGCGTCGATCTCGTCGAGATTCTCGGTGACGGCGGCGGTCTCGCCGCGCTGCTGGTAGAGCCTTGCGCCGGAGACGAACATGCCGAGCGCGGCGAGCGGCTGGTTGAGCTCATGGGCCACGGCGGCCGACATTTCGCCGACGGCGGCAAGGCGGCTGGCGCGGGCAAGGTCGGCCTGGGTGTCGCGCAGCTCCCGCTCGACCCGGCGCCGTTCGTCGATCTCCTCGACGAGGCGGCGGTTGAGATCGCGCAGGGTCGCCGCGTCCTGGCGCAGGCCCGCGGTGACGCGGCCGAGCCTGCGGCTGCGCAGCACCAGCAGCCAGATCGCATAGAGGAGTACGAGGGCGCCGGCGCCGGCCCAGACCACGCCGCGCGGCGCGCGCACCTCGCTCATCGGCGTGAAATAATGGATGGTCCAGTCGAGGATGCCGACCTTCAGCCGGGCCTGGCGCCAGGCGGTGCCGCCGATGACCAGGCGCGTCTGGGCCAGCGGCCCCTGTTGCAGGCTGGCGAGACGGGCGTTGCCATATTGCCGGTCGGAGCGGATCGCCGCCACCACCATGTCCTGCAGCGGGGCGAGCGAGGAATAGCGCCAGTCGTCACGGGTGCCGAGGAAGACGACGCCGTGCACGTCGGTGACGATGACCGTCTCGCCGCCATGGCGCCAATTGGTCTCCAGCCGCTCCATGTCGACCTTGACCACCACGACGCCGCGCGCCGGCGCCCCGGCCGGCGTCGAACGGGCGAAGAAGAAGCCCGGCTCACCGGTGGTCGCGCCGACGGCGAAGAATCGCCCCTCCTCCCCGTCCCGCGCCTCCTGGAAATAGGGGCGGAAGGAATAGTTGCGGCCGACGAAGGAGCCGGCCGTGTCGAAATTGCTGGCGGCGACCGTGAGCCCGTCCTCGTTCATCACATAGAGCGCGGCGGCGCCGGTCGTCGCCGCGAGTTCCTTGAGGAAGCGGTTGGCCGAGGGCGCCTGTCCCGGATCGGACAGAACGCCGACCGCGCGCGGATCGCGGGCGACGATATAGGGCAGATGGCGGTACTTCTCGAGCTCGCGCAGGATGGTTTCGCGGTAAAGGGTCAGCCGCTCGCGCGCCACCGCATCGCTGCGCAGGCCCGACTGCACCTCCGCCCAGTCGGCGGCGAAGACGGCCAGTAGCAGCACGAGCAGCGGCGGCAAGAACAACAGCGACCGCCGCAGGCGCGGCGGCAAGAACAACAGCGACCGCCGCAGGCGCGGCGGCAGGCGCCGCGACAGGACGGCGCCGGCGCAGCCGCGCCAGGAGCGCGCCCGATCCCCAGTCGGCTCATCCCCGGTCGGCTCATCCCCGGCCCCCTGATCGCTGGCCCCCTGAGCCCTGGCCGTGGACAGCGCCGTCGCCGGGCCGTATGTCTTTGCACCTGTCATGGCCGGGTCTTGCGGTCCTGATCCACCCCGTCGGGGACATCATTGTTCTGGGAGGAACGCCGATGCAGTTTTCGTTGAGCGAGGAAGAGTATCTCATCCAGGACACGGCGCGAAAGCTCGCCGAGGACAAGATCGCGCCGCTGGCCGAGGAACTGGACCAGGGCGGCGGGCGTCAGGCTTTCCTCGCCAATCTGAAACTGCTCGCCGAAAACGGCTTCATGGGCCTCAACATCTCGCCCGACCACGGCGGCACCGGCGCCGGCAGCGTCGCCTTCGCCATCGCGGTGGAGGAGATCGGCAGGGCCTGCGCCTCCACCGGCGTCACCGTTTCCGTCTCCAACATGGTGGCGGAAGTGATCCAGGCGGTGGGCAACGACGAGCAGCGCGCCCGCTATCTGCCGCGGCTGACGGACGGCACCTATGCGGCCGGCGGCTTCTGCCTGACCGAAAGCGGCGCGGGCTCCGACCCGGCGGCGATGCGCACGCGCGCCGAGCGCGACGGCGACGATTATGTGCTGAACGGCTCCAAGCTCTACATCACCTCGGCCGAATATGCCGGCGTCTTCGTGGTGTGGGCCGTGACCGACAAGGACGCGCCGAAGGGCAAGGGCATCTCCTGCTTCCTGGTGGAGGCCGGCACGCCGGGCCTCGTCATCGGCAAGGCCGAGAAGAAGATGGGCCAGACCGGCTCGGCGACCAACGAGGTGCATTTCGAGAACTGCCGGGTGCCGGCAAGCGCGATGCTCGGCCGCGAGAACGACGGCTTCCGCATCGCGGTCGGCGAGCTCGCCGGCGGGCGCATCGGCATCGCCGCGCTGTCGCTGGGCATCGCCCGGGCGGCGATGGAGCGGGGCAAGGCCTATGTGAAGGAGCGCCGGCAGTTCGGCCAGGCGATCTCCGACATGCAGGGCGTGCAATGGATGATCGCCGACCGGGAGACCGAGCTGGAGGCGGCGCGGCTGCTGATCCTGCAGGCAGCGGCGCTGAAGGACGCGGGCAAGCCCTTCGCCCGCGAGGCCTCGATGGCCAAGCTCTTCGCCTCCGAGGCGGCGCAGCGCGCCACCTATACGGCGCTGCAACTGCATGGCGGGGCCGGCTATATCCGCGACTATCCGCTGGAGCGGCTGGTGCGCGATGCCCGCATCACCACGATCTACGAGGGCACCTCGGAGATCCAGCGGCTGATCATCGCCCGCGAGGCGCTGCGCGGCCAGTAAGGCCGGCGGTCGGGGCGAAGACCGTCAGCGGTCCGGGGCCGGACAGCGCCTCGACAAGGCCGGCGGCCTCGACGGCGGCGATCAGCGTGTTGAACGTGCCGGCCTGCTGGGCCGTCTCGACAATGTTCGCCGCATTCGCGGCCCCGGCCCCGGCCAGAACCGTGGCAAGGGCAGCTCCCATCAAGTACTTGCGCATGTTTGCCTCCATCCAGATTGTCATTTCTCGGGATATCACCGCGCCTGCGGCACGATGCATTCCAGACCTTCTTACGCAGCCGAGGCCGGCCGGATGAAATACTCCGCGGCCAAAATCTTCATCGATTTAAATCTGATCCGGCCTGTGCGACGATGCGTACCCGCGCATTCGCTGCGGGCCGCCCACGTGTCCGGCCGGCACCAACCGACTGATCCCGATCAAAGATTGATCCCGGTCAAGGACCGGGGCCCCCGGACACCCTAGTTTCGGCACATCTTCCGTCGCAGCCTCGGCGGCTGCCGCGGCATGGTCTCAAATGGAGGGACGCGATCCATGGCTATCAAGGACATTCTCACGCTGGTCGACCTGGCCGGCAAACAGCACGCCGCGGGCGTGGCGCTCGACCTTTCGACCCGCACCGGCGCGCATGCCACGGGCCTGACGATCGCCTTCGAGCCGGTGGTTCCCGGCTTCATCGCCGGGCCGATGCCGGCCGACTATATCGAGATCGCCCGCAACCAGGCGCTGAAGGCGGCGCAGGAAGCCGGCGACACTTTCCGCGAAATGGCCCGCAAGGCCGGCGTTGCCGCCGAAGTGCGGACCGCTGAGGTGATCACCGGCGGCTCCGCCGAGAGCGTGCTCACCCATTGCCGCCTTACCGATCTGGTGGTGATCGGCCAGGACAATCCGGACACGCCGGAGCCGATGCGCGAGCTGCTGATCGAGACGGTGCTGTTCGAGGCGGGCGTGCCCGTGCTGATCGTGCCCTATATCGGCGGCACCATGGAAATGAAGAACGTGATGGTTGCCTGGGACGGCAGCCCGACCGCCAGCCGCGCGGTGCATGCCGCGCTGCCGATGCTGCAGATGGCCAAGAAGGTCACCGTGATGATCGTCGACACCGGGCGCCGCATCACCGACGGCGAGCCGGGCTCCGACATCGCCACCTATCTGGCCCGGCACGGGCTTTCGGTCACCGTCGACGTGGTGCCCCGGCCCGGCTCCGGCGTTGCCGATGCGATCCTCAACTACGTCTCGGACCACGGCATCGACATGATCGCGATGGGCGGCTACGGCCACTCGCGCATGCGGGAGTTCCTGTTCGGCGGCGCGACGCGGGACATCCTCGCCTCGATGACGGTGCCGGTGCTGATGGCGCATTGACACCGCCGGTCGCAGACAAGGCTTCTTCCAGGCGGCGGCCCAGGCCGTTCGCCCGGAAGCGAGGCGCCGCCACATCGGGGGAGTGGCGGCGCCTTTGACTTTCCGGGCCCGGCGCCCCACTCTCCCACCCTGACGCTCGCGCCTGACAGACAGGATGAGTGCCGATGACGATCCGCAATCTCGATGCGCTCTTCCGCCCCGCCTCGCTCGCCGTGGTCGGGCCCAACCGGTTCGGCGCCGAGGCCGCCGACCTGCTGCTGGCGCGCATCGCCGGCGCCGGCTTTCGCGGGCAGATCCTCACCATTGCCTGTCCCGGCCAGGCGGACGCGGCGCCGGCACGGGCCATGCGATCCCTCGCCGATCTCGACAAGGCGCCCGACCTTGCGCTCTATCTCGGCGCCCCCAAGGATGCGCCGGCCGCCGTCGCCGCGCTCGGCGGAGCGGGCACGCGGGCCGTTGCCGCCCTGTCGCCGGGCTACGACCGCTGGGACGATGCCACCGTGACCGCGACGCTGCAGGCGGCGCGCCCCCACACCCTGCGCCTGCTCGGCCCCGGCAGCCTCGGCATCGCGGCGCCGGCCGCCGGACTCGCCGCGCATCTGGGCGTGTGCGAGGCCGGTACGGGCGACCTTGCCTTCATCGCCCGTTCCGGCACGGTGGTGAACGCGACCCTGTCCTGGGCCAAGGCCAACGGCATCGGCTTTTCCGCCATCGCCTCGCTCGGCCAGCGCACCGATGTCGACGTGTCGGACCTGCTCGACTGGTTCGCGCTCGACTACCGGACACGGGCGATCCTGGTGCATCTGGAGACCATCGCCAATCCGCGCAAGTTCCTGTCGGCCGCCCGCGTCGCCGCCCGTTCCAAGCCGGTCGTGGTGCTGCGCTCCGGCGCCAGCCGCGAGCGCATCGGCGAGCGCGTCACCCATGCCGGGCGGATCGCGGCGCAGGATGCGGTCTATGACGCGGCGCTGGCCCGTGCCGGCGTGCTGCGCGTCGAGGACATCGACGAGATGTTCGAGGCGGTGGAAACGGTGAGCCGGGTGAAGCCGGTGGCCGGACGGCGCCTTGCCATCCTGGCGACCGGCGGCAGCCTGGCCACGCTTGCCGGCGACCAGTTGGAGCGCCAGGGCGGGCAGATCGCCGAGCTGGACGCGGAGACGACCGCGCATCTGCAGCCGGTCATGCGGCAGGGCGAGACCCGCGCCAACCCGCTGACCCTGCATGAGACCTCGTCGCCCGAACGCTATGGCGAGGCGGCGCGGATCCTACTGAAGGACCGCAATGTCGACGCGGTGCTGGCGGTGGCCGCCCCGTCCGCTTTCACCCGGCTGGAGGACGTCGCCAGCGAACTGGCCAAGGCCCATGCCGCGAGCCAGTCCGGCTACGGGCGGCGCAAACCGCTGCTGGTGGCGCTGACCGCCGGCGCCCCGCTGCCGCGCCAGCCGCTCGACGCGGCGCGCATTCCTTGCCATGCCAGCGCCTCCGAGGCGGTGCGCTCGTTCATGCATCTGGTGCGCTATGCAGATGCCCGCGAGATGCTGATGGCGGCGCCGCCCAGCCTGCCGGCCGGCTTCACCACCGACAGCGAGCGGGCGCAGCACCTGGTGCGCCAGGCCCTCGACGAGGGGCGCACATGGCTGCACCCCGGCGAGATCTCCGACCTGCTTGCCTGCTACGGCATCCATCAGGTGCCCAGCCGCCTCGCCGCCACGCCGGACGAGGCCGAGATCCTGGCGCGCGAGTTGCTGATGCACCATGAGCGGCTGGCGCTGAAGCTGGTCTCGCCGCAATTGCCGTTCAAGTCGGATGTCGGCGGCGTCGTGCTGGACCTTGCTACGCCCGAAGCGGCACGGACCGCCGCCGCATCCCTGCTCCAGCGGATCGGCGCGGCGCATCCCACGGCCGAGATCACCGGCATCCTGCTGCAACCGATGGTGCGCTCGCCGAGCGGAACGGAGATTTTCATCGGCCTTGCCGACGATCCGAGCTTCGGCCCGGTGCTGCTGTTCGGCCATGGCGGCACCGGCGTCGAGGTGATGGGCGATGTGGCGCTCGCCCTGCCGCCGCTCGATCTCAACCTTGCCCAGGCCCTGATCCGCCAGACACGGGTCAGCAAGCTGCTGGCGGGCTTCCGCAACCGGCCGGCGGCCGATCTCGACGCCATCGCCCTGACGCTGGTCAAGGTGGCGCAGATCGCCGTCGACCTGCCGGAGGTGCGCGAGCTCGACCTCAATCCGCTGGTCGCCGACGCGGCCGGCGTCACCGCGCTCGATGCCCGCATCGCCCTCGGCGAGCCGCAGGTGCATCGCGGCCGCCACGCGACCTCGCGGCTGGCGATCACGCCCTATCCGAAGGAGTGGGAGCAGCAGCTTCGGCTCAAGGACGGCAGCCTGGTCGATATCCGCCCGGTGCGCCCGGAGGACGAGGACCGCTATCGCCGCTTCTTCGAGAAAGTGTCGCCGGACGACCTGCGGCTGCGCTTCTTCGCGCCGGTCAAAGAGTTCAACCACGCCTTCATGCAGCGGCTGGTGCAGCTCGACTATTCGCGCGCCATGGCCTTTGCCGCGCTGACGCCGGGAACGGACGAGATCCTCGGCGTCGTGCGCCTGCATGCCGATCCGGACCACCGCACCGGCGAATATGCGATTATCGTCCAGTCGGACCTGAAGGGCCGCGGCCTCGGCTGGGCCTTGATGCAGTTGATCATCGACTATGCCCGCTCGGACGGCATCGAGACGATCACCGGCGAGGTCCTGAAGGAAAACTCCACCATGCTGGCGATGTGCGAGGCGCTCGGCTTCACCGTGCGCCCCTCCGCCGACGACGACGCCATCGCCAAGGTGACGCTGCCGGTGGCGGCGGCGCACTTGGGCGGCAGCGAACCGCCTGAACAGACCGCCTGAAGAGCCCACCTGAAGGGCCCGCCCGAACGGCGGGCCCTGCCGGCTCAGCCGGCGCGGATCTGGCTGAGGGTGCGCACCGGGGTGATCGCCTCCGGATCGAGCTTGAGATGCAGCAGCGCCGGCCCGCCGGAGGCTGCCGCCCGCTCGAAGGCCGGGCCGAACTCGTCCGCCGTCAGCACCGTTTCCGCATGGGCGCCATAGGCGCGGGCAAGCGCTGCGAAGTCCGGATTGACGAGGCTGGTCGCCGAGACGCGGCCGGGGAACTCGCGCTCCTGATGCATGCGGATGGTGCCGTACATGCCGTTGTCGACGACGACGAGGATGAGGTTGGCCTTGTCCTGGCAGGCGGTGCCGAATTCCTGCAGGGTCATCTGCAGGCAGCCGTCGCCGGCGAAACAGACGACGCGGCGGCCGGGCGAATGCAGCGCCGCGGCAATGGCGGCGGGAAGGCCGTAGCCCATCGAGCCGCTGGTCGGGGCAAGCTGGGTGTTGTTGCGGCGGAAGCGGTGGAAGCGGTGCACCCAGGTGGCGTAGTTGCCCGCGCCGTTGGTCAGCACCGCGTCTTCCGGCAGGTTTTCCTCCAGCCAGTCCATCACCTGCGCCATCTGCAGGGCGCCCGGCACCTGGGGCCGCGCGCCCGACCAGGCGAGATAGTCGGCATGGGCCGCCTCGGCGAGGCCCGACCAGGCGATCTCGTTCGGTGGCTGCAGGCCCTCCAGCGCGGCGGCAAAGCCGATCGGGGTCGCGTGGATCGCCAGATCCGGCAGGTAGACGCGGCCGAGTTCCTCCGCGCCGGCATGAACATGCACCAGGGTCTGGCGCGGCGCGGGAATGTCGAGCAGCGTGTAGGACTGGCTCGGCATCTCCGACATGCGGCCGCCGACGAGAAGCAGCAGGTCCGCCTCCTTCACCCGCTCGGCCAGCGCCGGGTTGATGCCGATGCCGACATCGCCGGCATAGTTGGGATGCAGGTTGTCGAACAGCATCTGCCGGCGGAACGAGCAGGCGACCGGCAGGCGGAAGCGCTCGGCGAAGCGCACCAGCGCGGCGCGCGCCGCCTCGCTCCAGCGGCTGCCGCCGAGGATCACCAGCGGCCTGCGCGCCGCCCACAGGCGCTTCTGCAGCTCCGCCATCTGGGCGAGCGAGGGATGCGTCTCGACCGGGCGGAACGGCGGCAGCTCCATCACCTCGGCGGTTCGGGCGAGCGTGTCCTCGGGCAGGGCGAGGACCACCGGGCCGGGCCGGCCGGAGGTCGCCACATGATAGGCGCGCGACAGCATCTCGGGGATGCGCGCCGGGTCCTCGATCTCGGCGACCCATTTGGCGATGCCGCCGAACATCTGCCGGTAGTCGACCTCCTGGAAGGCGTCGCGGCCGCGCATGCCGGTCTCGATCTGGCCGACGAAGAGGATCATCGGCGTGGAATCCTGCTGCGCGACATGCAGGCCGGCAGCGGCATTGGTGGCGCCGGGGCCGCGGGTGACCATGCAGATGCCGGGCCGGCCGGTGAGCTTGCCGAAGGCCTCCGCCATCATCGCCGCGCCGCCTTCCTGGCGGCACACCGTCACCGGAATCGAGGCATCATGCAGGGCGTCGAGCACCGGCAGGTAGCTCTCCCCCGGCACGCAGAAGACGCGGCCCGCGCCAAGCTGCTCCAGCGCCTTGACCAGCAAAAATCCGCCCGTACCGGAGATCCGGCGCGCCTCGTTCCCGTGCATGTGGCTCCATCCCGCTCGAAAGTGTCGTTGCCTGCCGGTATAGCCGCCGGCGCCCCCCCGCGCAAAGGCACGAGTGTCGGCATCTCATTCCGAACCGGAATGACCCTCGCGCCGGCAGGGCCGTCAGAGCTCCTGCACCGTCACCACCTGGAACGTATGCAATTCGCCGTCCTCGTCGCGGATGGAGACATATTCGCCCGGCACGAAGGCATGGGCGCCGAAGCGGTAGCCGGCCTCGTCGTCCTCGTCGCCACCGATGTCGTAGTGAAACGCCCAGGAGCCGCCCGGCCGGCGCACCAGATGGCCGATGTCGTGCTCCTCGTCCGCCCAGAACCGCCGCACGCGGCACGCCTCGCGATGCTGCTTCCACAGCGCTGCATCGATATGCCCGTCCTCGCCGAGCGGGGCGACGAACTCGTAGCCATGCCGCGCCGAGCCGGCCGGAAACTCGCGGGTGCGGGCAAGGTTGAGGCGGATCTTGCGCAAGGGGGACTGGGCTGTCATCGGATCGGATACTCCCGTGTTGCCGACATTGTCCCGCCAGTGTGCGCCCGCACGGGCTGCCGACAATGAGCAAAATCAAGCCGGCAACACAATGGCAGCCGGAAACCGGCCCGCAGCCCTGGACAAAAAGGGGGCGGGGCCGGAAACCGGCCCCGCAGCCCAAGACGAAAAGGGGGCGGGGCCGGAAACCGGCCCCGCAGCCCAAGACGAAAAGGGGGCGGGGCCGGAAACCGGCCCCGCCCCGGGGGTCAAACGCTGCCGCCTGGGAGGGGGAAAGCGGGCCGCGTCGAACCCGAACCGTTGCTGTCAGACGGCAATGGCGCGCAGCGGCAGAGCCTGGATCGGCGCGGCCGCGCGCTCGGCGGCAGGACGGCGGCGGCGGACGCCCTGATAGGCGAGGCCGTGATGAAACTCGCAGTAAGAGCGGCCGTTCTCGGCCTCGTGGCTGCAGAAGTGGAAGTCGGCATCCGCCGGATCGCCGATCGGCCACTTGCAGGTGCGGCTGGTCAGCGTCATCAGCGTGACGCGGTCGCCCTGCTCCGCCTGAAAGCCGGTCTCGAGCGCAAGGCCGAGGCCGCGCTGAAACTGCTTCTCCATGATGCTCTCGCGCGGCGCCGGCCGGGCACCGACCAGGGCGAGCGACGGCTTGCCGCGCTGGACCCGCGGCTTGGGGCGGTGGCTGGTGGCCGGAGACCGCTTGGGAAGCCCCATGCGATGGGCCTTGCCGATCACCGCATTGCGCGTGATGCCCGCCATCACATAGGCGATCTGGCTGGCGCTGAGCCCCTGCAGCCACAGCTTCCTGAGCAGATCTTCGCGTTCCTGAGTCCAAGCCATGTTCAGCCCCGCTTTCCTGACCGAGAGGAAGCCTTGCCCGAGGCGAAGGTTTCCCGTTCCGCCAGAGCCCTGTCGGGCACTGGCGGTTGCCAATATTCTGTCGTGTTCGGTAGCGATCTCGATCGCCGTTTCCAGGTTCCGGGCCTTGTCGCCCGACGCCCTTGCGTTACCCGATGAACGTGCCATCGACTATGCGTATTGTATAGTTAACAAAAACTTAATTCGTCAATTGATTGGGGTTTTCAATGTGAATTCTACTTCTTTTTCTCAAGTATTATTGAGTTTATAGATTTAACGACAATGTCGACGACGTCTTTCTGGAATTTTCTTCTTATATCTTCTTGCTGCTGAGCGGGGTGCGCAAAGTCCATACGGTCAGATATAGAAAAGACAAGCTTCTGCCTCTCTTTCCTCATTTCAAGGATCCCGTCCGCGCACATTTTCTCCACCTTTCTGCGCACGGTCGAGTAGGGAATGTCGGTTTCCTCAGAGATAGTTTCAATATCCGCATCGATCTTGTTCGCATTCGCAATGGCTATCGTCGTCAGGATCATAAGCTGACCAAGGTCATTTACCTCGTATTCCTCCATGAAACGGAACATGAGACTGAAGAACATCTCATAAAGGCGGAGGATCCGATGAGCCTGAGTCGGAAGTTCGTCGTCCTGCAGCGACATCGCGATCCTCCCTCGGCTCCACCTTCGTCATTTTGACGATGTTTCACCATTTCCCGGGGCGATTCCCGACCATGCAAGCCGCAAGGCGCCCGGACGTTGCGTAATCCCCTGAGTATTTTGGGTCTCTTTTCAGATTTTCCACAAATTTTAAGGATATCGAGGTTGCGCCGGCTCAATCGTTGGCAATGTCGTAAACCATCGCCATGACCGCCTTCACCATGTCGACGCTCATGTCCGTCGCCGTCTCGCCGTTGGCGCAAGCCGGCGGGGACACCAGGTAAACTACTGACTTTCCGCGCCGTTCCTTGAGAACGCGGCCATCGTCCAGATAGGGCTTGAGACGTCGCTCGATGGTCGAGCGCGACGATCCGAGCTTTTCGGCAAGCAGTTCGGCGTCCATCGGCGCGCCGCGCAGGTCGGCAATGGCGATGAGGACGAGCAACAGCACATCGGAGATGTCGCGCGCGTCGAGGCGCTCGCCGATCTGCAGCGTCAGGTCATAATAGGTTTCGAGCAGCCGACGCGTCCGGTAGCCGGTCGCGCCGCCGGCATCGCCGGCGGATCCGTTGTCCTGCGTCATGTCCCCCACCCGCCCGTTGTTGTTGTGTGCGGCGGTCCGTCTCCAGCCTGCCCCAAGACACGGGCGCGAGGCAAGGCGAACCGGATCACAGGCCGCCGGCAAAGCGTCGCAGACGGCAAGCGGGTGCCGGAGCCCAACGGGACACGGCCATCGGAACATGGAAGGAAACGACAGGGGGAAACGACAGGGGGGGGAGAAACTGTCAGGGAGAGCGAATGGTACAGACGGTTGGAGTTGAACCAACGACCTTCGGAGCCACAATCCGACGCTCTAACCAACTGAGCTACGTCTGCACGTCAATTCGGTGGCGGAACCTAGTTTGAAACGGCGGTGATTGCAAGAGGCGCAAACCGCCTTTCGGCCCGTTCGTCCACAAGCTGGCGCCGCGCCGGACGATGCCTGGCCGCGACGCAAAGAGCCCGGACCTTGCGGCCCGGGCTCGATGTCGGTCCGGTCGTCGACCGGAGGCGGATCAGGCCGCCTTGAAGTCCTTGGACGCCTTCTCGACGGCACCCTTGAACGTCTCGTTCATCTCGCCGGCCAGCTTGGTGGTCAGCTCCTGCATGTCCTTGGCCTGGGCGCCGAGAGCGTCGAACTGGGCGCGGGCGAAGGAGGTCTGCAGCTCGATCGCCTCGGCCAGCGTCTTCACCTCGAACAGGTCCTTGACGAACTGGAACGTGGCGTCGGTGTTGGCGCGAGCCGCGTCGACAGCCTTGTGGTTGAAGTCCAGCACGCTGCGGCGGGTGGTCTCGAAACCGTCCTCGAGGAGGTCGGTCGCGTCCTCGGCAGCGGTCTTGAGCTTGGCATAGGCCTCACGGGCCTGCTCGATGCTCTTCTCGGCCAGCTCGCGGGTCACGGCGGGGATTTCCATCTTGGGCATGGTGAAAGCCTCGAATGTCGGGAAAGCGGTCACGGTCGCATCAGCGGCCTTGGCGGTCTTGGCGCGCGTCGTCTTCGGCGCGGCGGCAACGGTCTTGGTCTCGGTCTCGGTCATGGTATGCTCCTTTGGCAGAGACATCGCCCTGGAGCGGTCTGCCTTGCGGGAATGCCTGCGACCTGAACGCCGGATGCGCTGGTCGCCCTCTACAGGTCTCTATATAGCAAAAGGCATTGTGCATTGCAACATTAATATTGCATCGCACAATGCCCGGATCCGAAAAGGCCTGTTCCGGCCGGAACAGGCCGCGGCGGCTCCCGCTCAGTCCTTGACCTTGCGCGCCACGTCCTGCGCCGTCTTCGCGGCCTTGTCGCCGAGTTCGCGCACCTGCTCGCCGAGCGCTTCCATCTGCTTCTTCAGATACTCGCTCTGCAACTGCATCATCTCCTGCGGGTCCTTGGCCCGGACCATCTTCTGGGCGAGATCGAAGGCCGCAGAGACATGCTCCTCGGTGAATTCGAGCGCCGCACGGCCCATGTCGCCGGCCCCGGCCTTGACCGTCTGCGCGGTCTGCTCGGCGCTGCCCACCGCCTTGCGGGTCGCCGACATGTACTCGTCGAAGGCCTTGCGGGCCTGATCGACGCTCTGGTCGGCGAAGTCGCGCATCTGTTCGGGAATTTCGAAACCTGTCTTGCCGCTTTTCGTCACGATGGCTCTCCTTGACCCAAGTGAATGTCCCCTGCGAGATGACCCGGCGAGATGACCCGCGGGATGGCCCTGGCGGTCAGGCCCTGGCCGCCGCAACCTCCGCCGACCTTAGCGGAAAACCCGCCCGATGGGAGCCCCATGCGCGAAACCAACCGGCCGCCGTCACATCGTCGCCCCAGACCTCGATTAACCACAGTGCAAGAGAAACCGGTCATTCACGGCCCCTGGCGTGGACGACTCGAATGCGAAACGATATTTACTGTTTGTTTACCGCGTCGGACATCGCACGCCCGGCGTCTTCCCGGGTGCCTGCGGCAAAGCCTTGACCAAACAGGCCGTTGCCGACACCCACTGCCACCGGTGGCCCGGTGGCGGCCTCGAAGACGCCGACAAGGCTGAAATGGCGGAGTGAGCATGCCCATGAACAGCCAGTTGAGCACCTTCATGGCGTTGAGCGGTCTTGCGGCCGCCAGCAGCCATCTGACGGATGCGCGTCCGGCCTGGATCTGGGCCGAGGACGGCAAGACGCTGCTATGGGCGAACCCGGCGGGCGCGGCCTTCTTCGGCGTCCGCAGCCTTGCCGAACTGTCCGAACTGTCCGGCCTCGGCCGGGCGCCGGCCCGCCCGCATATCGCGCGGGTGGCGATCAGCGGCCCGACCGACCGGGACACCACCGACCGGCTGCGCTTCTATCGCGGCCTCAGGGTGATGCTGCTGACCTGCGCCTGCCGCCGGCTCGACCTGCCCGACGGCTCCAGCGGCGCACTGATCGTGGCGCTCGATGCCCCGGCCAATGCAGGCGACGGCGACGAGGGCGCCCTTGTCGACTTCCTCCAGGGCGAGGGGCATGTCGCCCTGCTCTACGGGCGCGACGGCCGCCTGCAAAGCAGCGGCGATCTGGCCTCGCCGCCCGACGGCGCCACCGTGCGCGCGGCCCTGCGCGAGGCCAAGCACGCGCCGCTGCGCCGCGCCTTCGTCTTCGGCGACCACCTGCACGAGGCTGCCGCGCTGACCCTGGACAGCGGCGCGATCCTGATGGTCGCCGCGAGCGAGGGCCGGCCGATCGCCGACAGCCCCGCCGCTGCGGCCGAGGCCGAGAGCCTTCCCGCGCCGGCAGAGGACGCGGCCGAGGCGCCGGCCACCGCCGATACGGCGGCGGCGGGCGGCACCGGCATTGCCCCCGAAAGCGAGAGCTGGAGCTGGAGCGAGAGCGAGGCTGAGGCCGAAACGCCGGTGGAGGCTGAGGCCATCGAACTGCCGGCGGCGCCCGCCGCGCCGGTTGTCCTGCGCGCGAGCCGGGGCGGTCTCTTCGCCTTCGCCAGCGGCACCCGCTTCCTGCCTGAAACACCGGCGGCGGCCGCGCCCGTGGCTGCGAGCGCCGGCGCTGATCTTGATACGGAAGCACCAGACGCCGAGGACAGCGCGCCGCGGCAGGACGAGGCTGTCGCCGAGGTCTTGGTTCCGCCGCTCGAGGCGGCCGTCCCGGTGGACGAGACGCATGACGAGCCGGTGAACCGGGACGTGGCGGAGGCGCCTGCCGGGCCACAGGGCGCGGACCCCGAGAGCGCCGAGCAGCAGATCACCGAGCCGGAGAGCCCTGAGCCGGAGAGCCCTGAGCCGGAGACGGTGGACCAGCCGCTTGCCGAGGCGCGGGAGCACGCCGAGACGACCGACGCGGCGGAGGCCGACGACGACCTGGAGACTGGCGACGATCTGGAGGCTGGCGAGCCGGCCAGCCCGGCGGAGCCGGACGAGGCAGCGGCGGCCGAGGTAGAGGTGCCCGAGGCGGAAGCATCGGAGACTGAGGCAGAGGCAGAGGCAGAGGACGAAACCGAAGCCGCAACCGAAAACGAAAATGGGGACCTGCCCGTCGCGGGTGCGACGGGCTTTGCCTTCGAGACGCGCGAGCGCCCCGTGCGCTTCGCCTGGAAGATGGATATCGACCGGCGCTTCACCTTCATCTCGCCCGAGTTCGCGGAAGCGCTCGGCCCGCAGGCCGCCGACGTGGTGGGCCTGACCTGGGAAGAGGTGGCGGAGCGCTTCGGCCTCGATCCCGACGGGCGGGTGGCGGCGGCGCTGCGCCGGCGCGACACCTGGAGCGGACGCACGGTCGACTGGCCGGTCAGCGGTGCGGCCCTGCGCGTGCCGGTCGACATGGCGGCGCTGCCGGCCTTCGACCGCCAGCGGGTGTTCGAGGGCTTCCGTGGCTTCGGCGTGTGCCGGATCGGCGAGGCGCTCGCGGATCCGGAGGCGACCGGGCTCGGGCTCGCCTTGCGGACACCTCTGCGGCCGTCCCCTGCCGACAGCGCTGCGGAGGAGGAGGCCGACCTTTCGGAGAGGCCCGGCGACGCCGCCCCGACTGAGGCCGAAACAGATGCCGGGTTGCCGGAAGCGCCGGCCGACGAGCCTGTCACTCACGCCGGCACAGAAGCCAGAACCGAGGCGGCCGAAGAGAAGGCCGAAGAGTTCGCGGAAACGCCCTCGCACGAGCCTGCGGACCTGGCGCCCGCCACGGCGGTCACCCCGGACGCGGCCACCGATCTTGCCGACCTGATCGACCTGCCCGGCGCGCGGGAGATCGACGACATCATCGCCCTGCCCGATGAGACCCTGCCTGACGAAACCCTGTCGACCGGGGAGTTGCCCGACCAGCCGGGGCAGACGCCGGCCGGGAGCGCGCCGGTCGAAACACCGCAGGCCGAGGATATCGGCGCGCCCGCCGAAGACACGCCCAAGCTCTTCGACGACGACGATGGGCTCTTCGCCGACGAGGAGGACACGGCGAAGGACGCTACGGCCGAAGATGACGCGGCCGGCCCGGCGGCCGTTGCCGAGGCCGCTCCCGCCCAGACACTTCCCGCCGAGACGCCTCCCGCCGAGACGCCTCCCGCCGGGATCCCGCTCACTGGCCTGCAGCCGCCTGAAGAACCGGCCCCGTCCCTCTTCCCCGAACGGGAAGCCCGCATCACGGCGCACGATGCCGATATCGACACCTCGCGCCTGTCGAAGCCCGAGCGCGAGGCGTTCCGCAAGATCGCCGAGGCGCTTGGCGCGCGCAGTGCGTCGGACGAGGAGACACAGGCCACCGGGCACGCCCCGCGCGAACCGGTCACCCCCGACACCGCGCCGCCCGCACAGGACCGGATGGCCGCGGCACCTGACGCCGATGCTGAGGCTCCGGGAGAGCAGGCGGCCGAGATCCCCGCAAGCTCCGCGCCGAGCGCGCCGGAGCCCTCCAATATCTCCAGCCTCGGCATCATCCCGCGTGTGCAGGCACCGGCCCCGCGCGCGGCCCGCACCAGCCTGCTCGACAAGCTGCCGGTCGGCGTCGCGATCATTGCCGAGGACGATGTCGACTATGCCAATGCGACGCTGCTCGACCTGCTCGGCTATGCGGACCTTGAGACGCTGAAGTCCGTCGGCGGGCTCGACGCGGTCTTTGCCGAACCGGAGGACTGGCCGAGCACCCTGCCCGGCGCGATGACCGAGCGGACCATGCGGATCCGGCTCGCCGACGGCGGCACCAAGCCGGTGAAGGCGCGGCTGCACACCGTGCCCTGGAAGGAGGGCACGGCGCTGATGATGTCGCTGCTCGACCGGCACGACCCGGCACAGGAGGCCGCGCTCGACCGCCTGCACGAGGCGCAGTCGTCGCTGGCGCTGGCGGAAGAGCACCTGGCCGAAATGGACGCCGTGCTGGAAACCGCGACGGACGGGGTGCTGATCCTCGACGAGACCGGCCGCATCGTGAAGGTCAACCGCTCGGCGGAGGCGCTGTTCGATGCCGCCCGCGAGGACATGGTCGGCGCGCTGCTGACCGAATTCCTCGCCCCCGAAAGCCACCGCGACGCCAACGACTATCTCGACGGGCTCGCCCGCAACGGCGTCGCCAGCGTGCTGAACGACGGGCGCGAGGTGATCGGCCAGTTGCGCTCCGGCGGGCTGATCCCGCTGTTCATGACCATCGGCCGGGTCGGCCACGGCTCGGAAGGCCCGCGCTTCTGCACGGTGCTGCGCGACATCACCCAGTGGAAGACCGCCGAGGAGGAACTGACCGACGCCAAGCGCCAGGCGGAGAACGCCAGCTCGCAGAAGTCGGACTTCCTCGCCAAGATCAGCCACGAGATCCGCACGCCGCTCAACGCCATCATCGGCTTTTCGGAAGTGATGATGGAGGAGCGCTTCGGCCCGGTCGGCAACGACCGCTACAAGGGCTACCTGCGCGACATCCACAATTCCGGCTCGCATATCATGAGCCTGATCAACGACCTGCTCGACCTGTCGAAGATCGAGGCGGGCAAGCTGGACCTGACCTTCGAGGCGGTGTCGGCCAACGACATCATCCGCGAATGCGTCGCCCTGATGCAGCCGCAGGCCAACCGCGAGCGGGTGATCATCCGCGCCAGCCTGCCGACCTCGGTGCCGAAGATCGTCGCCGACGGCCGCTCGGTGCGCCAGATCGTGCTGAACCTCCTGTCCAATGCCATCAAGTTCAACCAGCCGGGCGGCCAGGTCATCGTCTCGACGGCGCTGGAGGACACGGGCGAGGTGATCCTGCGGGTGCGCGACACGGGCATGGGCATGAGCCACCAGGACCTCGCCGCGGCGATGGAGCCGTTCCGCCAGCTCCACACCGCCCGCCATGGCGGCGGCACCGGGCTCGGCCTGCCGCTGACCAAGGCGCTGGTGGAGGCGAACCGGGCGAGCTTCCGGATCGATTCGGAGGTCAATCACGGCACCCTGGTGGAAGTCACCTTCCCGCCGCAGCGCGTGCTGGCGGAATAACGGACAGGTACGGCAGGCGCGGGCGGGGATTGACCCGCCCTGCCCCAGGCGCCACTGTACCGGCCTCGCCATCGGGCGGGTCTGCCGCGCGGGTCCGCCATCATTTTCCGGATCCGCCATGCTGACCCTTGCCACCATCGAGGATGCCGCCGAGACCGTCTACCGGTCGATGGCACCGACCCCGCAATATGCCTGGCCGCTGCTGGCCGAGGCCGTCGGCCGCCCGGTCTGGGTCAAGCACGAGAACCACACGCCGACCGGCGCCTTCAAAGTGCGCGGCGGGTTGGTGATGGCAGGCGGCATCGCCCGCCACCATCCGAGCGGCACCGGCATCATCTCCGCCACCCGCGGCAACCACGGCCAGAGCCTCGCCTTTGCGGCGGCCCGCAACGGGCTCACCTGCACCATCGTCGCGCCGCGCGGCAATTCCCGCGAGAAGAACGCCGCGATGCGGGCCTTCGGCGCCGAACTGGTGGAGGCCGGCAGCGATTTTGACGAGGCCAAGCAGCACGCGATGGAACTGGCGGACGAGCGCGGGCTGGTGATGGTGCCGAGCTTCCATTCCGACCTGGTGCGTGGCGTCGCCACCTATGCGATGGAGTTCTTCCGGGCCGTTGCCGATCTCGATGTGGTCTATGTGCCGATCGGTCTCGGCTCCGGCATCTGCGGCATGATCTCGGCGCGCGACCTGCTCGGGCGGCGGACGAAGATCGTCGGCGTCGTCTCCGACAAGGCCGATGCCTATGCGCGGTCGCTGGAAAGCGGGCAGCGGGTGGAGACGGCGAGCGCCGCGACCTTCGCCGACGGCATGGCGGTGCGCGGGCCGGACGAAACCGCCCTCGCGGTGATCCGCGCCGGGGTGGACGACATCCTGCGCGTCAGCGACGAGGCCATCGCCGATGCGGTGCGGCAGCTCTATCGCGCCACGCACAATCTGGCCGAAGGCGCCGGCGCCGCCGCCCTGGCGGCGCTGCTGCAGGACCGCAATCGCGGAGAGACCGCCGGTATCGTCTTGAGCGGGCAGAACATCGACACCGACTGGATGGCCACGATCCTGGCCGGCCACACGCCGGCGCCGTGACCGGGTCTGCCGCGGCTTTCGGGAAAAGTTACCAAAAACGCTCATGTTAACTTAGAACAATTCTAAACTATTGATTTTTCAGGCGATTATTCTTGACACACAAACTCCTGTTTTTATGATGCAGACGCCTCGCAAGAAACTGCCGTAACGGCAGGGTCGCGTGGCCAACGCAACCGACATCAGGGCCTTGTCCCCTGATCGCTGGGAGAGATTCATGTTCCACAAGGTTCCCCTTCTGCGCACCGGCGTCCTGTCCGCCGCGCTGCTCGCATCCGCCGCGATCGCAACGCCGGCCTTCGCCGAGGGTGAGGTCAACATCTATTCCTATCGCCAGCCGTTCCTGATCGAGCCGCTGCTCGAGGCCTTCACCAATGAGACCGGGATCAAGGCGAACGTGATCTTCGCCGCCGACGGCCTGGCCGAGCGCATCCAGGCGGAAGGCGCGAACTCGCCCGCCGACGTGCTGCTGACCGTGGACATCGGCCGTCTCGACGGCGCCAAGGAACTCGGCATCACCCAGCCGGTGTCGTCCGAGATCGTCAACGAGAACGTTCCGGCCATGTATCGCGATCCGGAGGGTCACTGGATCGGCCTGACCACCCGCGCCCGCATCATCTACGCCTCCAAGGAGCGCGTGGAGCAGGACAGCATCACCTATGAGGAACTGGTCGATCCGAAGTGGAAGGGCAAGATCTGCACCCGCTCCGGCCAGCACGTCTACAACGTCGCCCTGTTCGCCTCGATCATCGCCCACAAGGGCGCCGAGGAAGCCGAGGCCTGGCTCACCGGCCTGCGCGACAACCTCGCCACCAAGCCCACCGGCAACGACCGCAGCCAGGTCCAGTCGATCTTCGCTGGCGAGTGCGACCTCTCGCTCGGCAACACCTATTACATGGGTGCGATGCTGACCAACGAGAAGGAGCCGGAGCAGAAGGACTGGGCCAACTCGGTCAAGATCCTGTTCCCGAACGCCGATGACCGTGGCACCCACGTCAACATTTCCGGCGTGGTGATGGCGAAGAACGCGCCGAACCCGGAAGCCGCCGTCAAGCTCATCGAGTTCCTGTCCTCGGACGAGGCCCAGCGGATCTATGCCGAGGCCAACAACGAGTATCCGGTGAAGGCGGGCGTCGCGATCTCCGAACTGGTCGCCTCTTGGGGCGAGCTCAAGGCCGATCCCCTGTCGCTCGACGACATCGCCAAGAACCGCAAGGCCGCCAGCGAGCTGGTCGACAAGGTCGGCTTCAACGACGGCCCGCAGAGCTGAGGCCCGTCCTCGCAAACAGGTGTAAAACCGCACGGCGTCCGGTCCTGGTGACCGGGCGCCGTTCTCCGTTTCCAGAAGATCCGAATCGCCGCACGCGCCCATGAACCAGACCGCCCGCCTCGACGATCTTGCCGCCACCCCGGTCGCGCCGCGCGCCTCGCGCAGTCTTGCCGACAGGGCCTGGCTCGTCGCCGGCCTCCTGGTCGCCGCCCTGACGCTGCTGCCGGTCGGCGCGCTGGTGGTGCTGGCGGCGCAACCGACAGGCGATGTCTGGAACCATCTGATGACGACCGTCCTGCCCCGGTCGCTCCGCACCACCTTCCTGCTTCTGCTGGGCGTCGGCCTGATCACCTTCGTGATCGGCACCGGCACGGCCTGGCTCGTCACCATGTGCCGCTTCCCCGGCCGGCGCCTGTTCGACTGGGCGCTCTTGCTGCCGCTGGCGGTGCCGACCTACATCATCGCCTATACCTATGTGGAGATCCTCACCTTCACCGGGCCGGTGCAGAGCCTCGTCCGCGATCTCTTCGGCTTCCGCACCTCGCGGGAGTACTGGTTTCCGGAAATCCGCTCGCTGGGCGGGGCGATCTTCGTGATGGGCTTCGTGCTCTATCCATATGTCTACCTGACGACCCGCGCCGCCCTGCTGCTGCAATCGGCATCGACGCTCGACGTGTCACGCACGCTCGGCGCAGGTCCCATGCGCCTGTTCTTTCGCGTGGCGCTGCCGCTCGCCCGTCCGGCGATCGTCGTCGGCATCTCGCTCGCCCTGATGGAGTGCCTCAACGACATCGGCGCGGTCACCTTCTTCGGCGTCCACACGCTCAGCTTCTCGGTCTACGACACCTGGGTGCATCGCTCGAGCCTGGCCGGAGCGGCGCAGATCGCCTGTGCCATGCTGGCGCTGGTCTTCGCCCTGTTGTGGATGGAACGGCGCGCCCGCAAGGGGCAGAATTTCCACACGCCCTCAACCCATTACCGGACCCTGCCGAGCTACCGGCTGACCGGCGGGCGGGCGTGGCTGGCGACCGCCGCCTGCGCCCTGCCGATCCTGATCGGCTTCGTCTTCCCGGCCGCGCTGCTGACCGACTATGCCAGCCGGCGCCTCGACGCCCTGTCCGATCCCCGGCTGATCTCAGCGATCAAGAACACGCTGACCCTGTCCGTCTCGGCGGCGCTGCTGACCGTGGTGATCGGCGTGGTGCTCACCTACGCGCACCGGGTCCAGGCCAGCCGCCTGACGCAGCTCTCCGGCCGGATCGCCTCAATCGGCTATGCGATCCCCGGCACGGTGCTGGCGGTGGGGATCCTCATTCCCGTCGCCAATTTCGACAATTTCGTCGACGGCGTCGCCCGCTCCACCTTCGGCATCTCGACGGGGTTGCTGCTGATCGGCTCCGGCACCGCCCTGGTCTATGCCTATATGATCCGCTTCCTCGCCGTCTCCTACGGCCAGATCGAAAGCGGCTTCGGCAAGGTGACGCCGCATCTCGATATGGCGGCGCGCACGCTGGGGCGCAGTTCCGGGCGCATCCTGTTCGAGGTGCATCTGCCGATCCTGCGGCCGGTGCTGCTGACGGCGCTGCTGCTCGCCTTCGTCGACTGCATGAAGGAACTCCCCGCGACGATCCTGCTGCGCCCGTTCAATTTCGAGACGCTGGCGACGACGGTCTACAACGCCGCCTCGCGCGAGGCCTTCGGCGAAGGCGCCCTGCCGGCGCTGCTGATCGTGCTGGTGGGGCTGGTGCCGTCGATCCTGCTGGCGCGCACCTCCGCCGTCAGCTTCCGCGACAAGGCCAGCACCCGCCGCCTTTGAAGCGGCCGGCGGCCGCGGCTACCAGAGCCGGTCGCGCAGGGCGAACCAGCTCATCGCCAGCACCAGGATCGGCCAGCGGAAGGCCCGCCCGCCGGGGAATTTCGGCGGTGCGAGCTTCTCGAACACATCGAAACGGTCCGCATCGCCCAGCATGGCGCAGGCGGCCGCATGACCGCAGAAGCCGGCCATCGCGACGCCGTGGCCCGAGAACCCCGCCGCCACATAGACCCCCGGCGCGGTGCGCCGCAGGCAGGGCATGCGCGAGGCCGTGACGCCGAGCGTGCCGCCCCAGACATGGGAGACGGGGGCTGTCGCAAGCTGCGGATAGACATTGTTCAGATGCGCGCGCACGAAGCTGCGCAGGTTCGGCGGAAAGCCGCGCCGATAGGACTCGCCGCCGCCGAACAGCAGACGCAGGTCCTGGGTCAGGCGCCAGTAATAGACGACGAAGCGGCTGTCGGAGACGGCCTCGCGGCCGGGAATGAGATGATCCGCCGCCTCGCGCGACAGCGGTTCGGTGGTCAGGATGTAATTGTTGATCGGCATGACGCGGGCCTCGCTGTCGGGATCGAGCCCGGCGAGATAGCCGTTGCCGGCCAGCAGCACGGCGCCCGCGTCGATCTCGCCCTGCCCGATCTCGCCCTGGCCGGTCTCGATCCGCACGCGCCCGTCGACATGCCGCAGGGCGAGGGCATGGGTCGCCTCATGCAGGGCCGCCCCGGCCGCCTCAGCCGCATCGGCCAGCCCCTGCGCCAGCTTCAGCGGATGCAGGTGCCCCGCCCCGCCGTCGCGGCTGCCGCCGAAATAGCGATCCGTGCCGATGGCGGCGGCGAGCTGCTGGCGGTCGAGCGGGGTGACCGCGTCATAGCCATAGTCGCGGGCGAGCTTCTCGGCATAGGCCCAATCCTCGGCGACGAGACGCTCCTTGTGGGCGGCATGGATCAGGCCTTGCGTCCAGTCGCAGTCGATGCCGAAGCGCCGCACCCGCTCGTGCAGCAGGGCCTTCGCCTCCTCGGCGAAGCTCCACAGCCGGCGAGCGGTGTCGCGGCCATACTGCCGTTCCAGGTAATCCTGGTCGCGCCGCTGGCCGCTGTGGAGTTGTCCGCCATTGCGCCCGCTGGCGCCCCAGCCGATGCGGTTCTGCTCGATCAGGACGACGGAGCGGCCAGCCTCAGCCAGGGTGATCGCCGCGTTGAGCCCGGTGAAGCCGCCGCCCACAATGGCGACATCCGCCCGCACCGCGCCCGCCAGCGCCGGCCGCACGGGACGATCCTCGACGCTCGCCGCATAGTAGGACGGGGCATGGGCGCTGGCGATTTCGGTCACATCCCCTCCCTTGGGCTGGTGTCGGGCTCGTTTCCCACTCGTTTCAGGCTGGTTTCAGGCGGCCAGGCGGCCGTCCTTCTTGAGCGCCGCATAGGTGTCGTCGAGCGTGCGGGCGGCACGCGCGACGAGTTCGTCGGCCTCCTCATGGGTCAGCACCAGCGGCGGCGAGATGATCATGCTGTCGCGCACCGCACGCATGACCAGGCCGTTGCCGAAGGAGATGTCGCGGCAGAGCGTGCCGACCTCGCCGGTCGGCGCGAACTTGCGCGAGCGGTCGCCCTTGGCCGGCACCAGCTCCAGCGCGCCGACGAGCCCGACCATGCGCGCCTCGCCAACCAGCGGATGATCGCCAAGAGCCTTCCAGCGCTGCTGCAGATAGGGGCCGATGTCGTCCGCCACCCGCTCGACCAGCCGCTCGCGCTGCATGATGTCGAGATTGGCGAGCGCCGCCGCGCAGCAGGCCGGATGGCCGGAATAGGTGTAGCCGTGGAAGAACTCGCCACCCTTGTCGATGAAAGCGTCGGCGACCCGGTCGGCGATCATCACGCCGCCGATCGGCAGGTATCCGGAGGACAGGCCCTTGGCGATCGGCATCAGGTCCGGCTCGATGCCGTAGTGCTGCGAGCCGAACCAGGTGCCGAGCCGCCCGAAGCCGCAGATCACCTCGTCGGCGACCAGCAGGATCTCGCGCTCGCGGCAGATGCGGGAGACTTCCGGCCAATAGGTGTCCGGCGGAATGACGACGCCGCCGGCGCCCTGGATCGGCTCGGCGATGAAGGCGGCGACCTTGTCCTCGCCGATCGCCTCGATGGCGCGCTCCAGCTCGCGCGCCGCCCAGATGCCGAACTCGTCCGGCGACATCTCGCCGCCCTCGCCGAACCAGTAGGGCTGGGCGATGTGGTGGACGCCGGGCACCGGCAGGTCGCCCTGCGCGTGCATTGCCGCCATGCCGCCGAGGCTGGTGCCGGCCAGCGTCGAGCCGTGATAGCCGTTCCAGCGGCCGATGATCGTCTTCTTCTCCGGCTTGCCCATCAGGTCCCAATAGGTGCGGACCATGCGGAACACCGTGTCATTCGCCTCCGAGCCGGAGGAGGTGAAGAAGACCCGGTTGAACTGCGGCGGACTGAGCTGCGCCAGCCGCTCCGACAGGGCGATGACCGGCGGATGGCTGGTCTTGAAGAAGGTGTTGTAATAGTCGAGCTCACGCATCTGCTTCTCGACCGCGTCGACGATCTCGCCGCGGCCATGACCGACCTGGCTGCACCACAGGCCGGCCATGCCGTCGAGATAGCGGTTGCCGTCGCTGTCGGTCAGCCACACGCCCTCGGCCGAGGTGATGACGCGCACGCCCTCGCGGTTCAGCGCCCCGGTGTCGGTGAAGGGATGAAAATGGTGCGCGGCGTCGCGGGCGCGCAGGTCGGCGGTCGGGTAAAGGTTCGAGGCACCGGCCATGGTGGCGTCTCCCGGTCTTTTCTGGTTGTCGATCTCTTCGCCCCGCCTGAACCGCGCCTGACGCGGGTCAGACGTTGAGCAGCAGGTATTCCCGCTCCCAGGGGCTGATGACCTTCATGAAGGTCTCGAACTCTTCCTGCTTGATGGCGCGGTAGGTGGCGACGAACTTCTCGCCGAAGACGTCGATCAGCTCCTCGCATTCGTCGAACAGGGCAACGGCCTCCAGCAGTCCGCGCGGCAGGGCATGCATGTCCTCGCTGGAGTTGACGCTGCGCGGCTCGTCCGGCGTCAGGCGCTGCTTGATGCCGAGATAGCCGCAGGCGAGCGAGGCGGCGATGGCGAGATACGGATTGGCGTCCGACGAGGGCACGCGGTTCTCCAGCCGGCGGGCGGCCGGCTTGGAATTCGGCACGCGCAGGCCGACCGTCCGGTTGTCGTAGCCCCAATGGACGTTGACCGGCGCCGTGGTGCCGCGGGTGAAGCGGCGATAGGAGTTCACGTAAGGCGCCAGGATGCAGGTGACGGCCGGCAGATAGGCCTGATGGCCGGCGATGAAGGACAGGAACGCGCCGCTGGGCTCGCCGTCGTCGCGCGAGAAGATGTTGGTGCCGGTCTCCACGTCCATCACCGACTGGTGGATGTGCATGGACGAGCCGGGCTGGTTGGACATCGGCTTGGCCATGAAGGTGGCATACATGTCATGGCGCAGCGCCGCCTCGCGGATCGTCCGCTTGAACAGGAACACCTGGTCGGCAAGCTCCAGCGGATGGCCGTGCCGGAGATTGATCTCCATCTGCGCGGCGCCTTCCTCGTGGATCAGGGTGTCGATCGCCAGGCCCTGCGCCTCCGACAGGTCGTAGATGTCGTCGATCAGGTCGTCGAACTCGTTGAGCGCGGAGATCGAATAGGACTGGCGGCCCACCTCCGGCCGGCCGGAACGCCCGGTCGGCGGCTCCAGCGGATAGTCCGGGTCGGTGTTCGGGCGGACCAGGTAGAACTCCATTTCCGGGGCGACCAGCGGTGCCCAGCCCTCGTCCTCGTAAAGCTGCAGCACGCGCTTCAGGACATTGCGCGGCGCCGTCTCCACCGGAATGCCCTCGCGGGTATAGGCATCGTGGATGAGCTGCGCGGTCGGGTCGCTCTCCCAGGGCACCGTCGTCAAGGTCGAGTAGTCGGCCCGGAAGAACAGGTCGCTGTCGGTAGAATTGTGCTGGAAGCGGTCGTCGTCCGGCGGATAGTCGCCGGAGATGGTCTGGGCGAAGATCGAGGCGGGCATGGTCATCACCGGGCCGGAGAAGAACTTCTCCGCCGGCATCATCTTGCCGCGCGCCACGCCGGCAAGATCCGGGACGATGCACTCGATGTCCTCGATCCCGCGCTCGGCCAGCCACAGTTGCGCCTCCTCGAAGGAGGCGACGCCGCGGCGGCTGACGATCTTGGGTGCGGATTTCTTCTTCTTGCTCACGGGTCTCGCCTTTCGGGCGCGGGGCGCGCGGGACGGCCGGTCACGATCCGCCTTCCCTGCACACGGCCCACATTTTGTGATCACATTTTCATCAAGTCAATCATCGACAATCATCCAGGGCCGGACGGCACCGCATCGGGAAGGCCGATGTCGAGCAGATCCATGCCGCAGCGGATGTCCGCCGCCACCGCCTTGCGCAGGGCCGCGGCATCGCGGGCCCGCACCGCCTCGATCGCCTCCTTGTGGTGATCGATCAGGGCGGAGGTTCCCACCCGCCCGTAGACGGTGCGCATGAACGGGGCGAACTGCAACCAGAGACTTTCGACGAGCGGCAGCAGCACCTCGGATCCGGCCGCACGATAGATGGTGAAGTGAAAGGAATGGTTGAGACGCATATAGGTCTCGGCATCCCCGCCATCGAGGCTGGCATCGATCCGGTCGTCGATCGCCGCGAGCGCGGCAGCCTCGCGCGGGCCGAGATGCGCCGCCGCGGCCTCCGCCAGTTCCGGCTCCAGCAGCACGCGCGCCCGGACGAGTTCGGCCAGGCGCGACGGCGTCATGGTCGGCACCTGGATCCGGCCGTTGGCGCGGATTTCCAGCGCATGCCCCGCCGACAGCGCCCGCACCGCCTCGCGCACCGGCATCGGGCTGACCTTGAGTTCCTCCGCAAGACCGCGCAGCGTGACGGCGCGGCCGGGCACGAAGCGGCCGGTCAGCAGCGCCTCGCGCACGCTCGCCTCCACCCGGTCGCGCAGCGAATGGCGGACGGCGGCGGACGGCGCCTGCGCGTCCCCCGCCTGTCGCGGGCGGCTCCGGTCAGCCATGTCCTTGCCTCCCCTTGTCCGGCTTGCTTGACAGCCTTGCCGCTACGTGATCACATTTTTGCGTTAACGGCAATTCGCGCGAACGACGGGTTCGCGCCCTGGAGGACCTATGTTGCAGACCCATCGCACGGCCTGGCAGCGCCCGGCCGGCGGCGTCGACTGGCAGGAGGAAGTGGCGCGGTTCGAGGCGGACTATCCCGACCTCGACACGCTGGAGGTGATCCTGCCCGAAAGCAACGGGGTCCTGCGCGGCAAGTGGCTGCCCGGCAGCGCATTGCGCAAGGTGTTCGAAAACGGCGTCGCCCTGCCCTTCTCGCTGTTCGGCCTCGATGTCTGGGGCCGCGAGGTCGAGGAAACCGGCATGCATATCGAGACCGGCGACAAGGACGGCGTGTGCTGGCCGGTGCCCGGCTCGCTGCGCGCCGTGCCCTGGGCCGAGCGCCCGACCGCGCAGGTGCTGCTGTCGATGCATGACCGGGACGGCAGCGCCTTCATGTGCGACCCGCGCCACGTGCTGGCGCGCAAGGCCGGCCGGCTGGGCGAGCACGGGCTGACCGCGACGGCCGCCTTCGAGCTGGAATTCTACCTGTTCGAAGACAAGGACGACGGCGACTGGAGCAGCCCGCCGACGCCGGTCTTCTCCACCCATCTCGGCCCGGCACGGCAGAACATGTATGCGCTCTCGGACCTGGAGGCGTTGATGCCGCTGGTCGACGAGATCCGCCGCTCGGCCGACGCGCAGGATATTCCCGCCGATGCCGCCGTCTCCGAGGCCGCGCCCGGGCAGTTCGAGCTCAACCTGCACTACCAGCGCGATCCCCTGCGCGCCGCCGACGATGCGGTGCTGCTGCGCCGGCTGGTCGCGGGTGTCGCCCGCAAGCACAATCTCAAGGCCTCGTTCATGGCCAAACCCTTCGTCGAGTGGCCGGGCAACGGCATGCATGTGCATGTCTCGATGGAGGACGGCACCGGCAATATCTTCGCCGACCCCGAAACCGGCGAGACGCGGCTCGGCTACGCGATCCGCGGGCTGCTCGACACGATGCCGGAGGCGCATCTGCTGTTCGTCTCCACCTTCAACGGCTTCCGCCGCATGCAGCCTGGCTCCTGTGCGCCGACCTCGATCTGCTGGGGCTACGACAACCGCTCGGTCGCCTTGCGCGTGCCGGCCGGAACGCCGGCCTCGGCGCGCATCGAGCACCGCATCGCCGGCGCCGACGCCAACCCCTATCTGGTGCTGACCGGTGTGCTGGCGGGGATGATGCAGGGCGTGCTCGGCGAATTGCCGCCGCCGCCGGCCGTCGACGGCAATGCCTATGAGAAGACCGCCCCGCGCCTGACGCCGTGGATGGACGAGGCGATCGACGCCTTCGCCGCCTCGCAGCGGATGAAAGAGGCGGTCGGCGCGGAAATGCACAAGGTGCTGGTCGACATCAAGCGTCACGAACTCTTCGCATTCGGACGCGAAATTTCGTCGCTGGAACGGCAGACCTATCTGTGAGCGGCGATCGCGCCAGGCTTGGGGAAATGCCTGTCGGCAGAAGCAGATCGTTGCGATTGCCGGTCGAGGTCACTTGAGGCCGGAGGCCATCGCTTCTAGGCTGGAACAGATGCGGCCGGTCACCGGCCGGACAACAACACACCCCGGAGCGGAGAGCATCCGCAACCGGAACGACAGGGCGCCGGATCGCAAGCCGCACCGGCCAGGGCAGACGGAGGGACTGATGAACAAGCTGCTTTTCACCAGCGTCGCGATGCTAGGCGTGCTCGCCGCGAGCACGCTGTCCGCCCAGGAGCGGCAGGTCCGCGTCTATAACTGGTCGGACTATATCGACGAATCGATCCTGGCGGACTTCACCAAGGAGACCGGGATCCGCGTCGTCTATGACGTGTTCGACAGCAACGAGATGCTGGAGACCAAGCTGCTGGCCGGCGGCACCGGCTATGACGTCGTGGTGCCGACGGGCACCTTCCTCGGTCGCCAGATCCAGGCCGGCGTGTTCCAGAAGCTCGACAAGTCGAAGCTGCCGAACCTGTCCAACGTGTGGCCGGACATCGCGGCCCGCATCGAGAAATACGATCCGGGCAACGAGTATGCCGTCAACTACATGTGGGGCACCACCGGCATCGGCTACAATGTCGAGAAGATCAAGGAGCGCATGCCCGACTCTCCGGTCGACAGTTGGGACATGGTGTTCAAGCCGGAGATCATCTCGAAATTCGCCGATTGCGGCGTGCATCTGCTCGACACGGCCGAGGAGCTTTTCCCGGCGGCGCTGAACTATCTGGGTCTCGAGCCGGACAGCAGCAATCCGGACGACTTCGCCAAGGCGGGCGAATTGCTGATGTCGATCCGCCCCTATATCCAGAAATTCCACTCCTCGGAATATATCAACGCGCTCGCCAATGGCGACATCTGCATGGCGGTCGGCTGGTCGGGCGACGTGCTGCAGGCGCGCGACCGCGCCGCGGAAGCCGGCAAGGACGTCACCGTCGAATATTCGATCCCCAAGGAGGGGGCGATGATGTGGTTCGACAACATGGCGATCCCGGCCGATGCCCCGCATGTGGAGGAAGCGCATGCCTTCATCGACTACATCATGCGGCCGGAGGTGATCGCCAAGGCGACCAACTACGTCTTCTATGCAAACGGCAACATCGCCAGCAAGGAATTCGTCGATCAGGAAATCCTCGACGACACGGCGATCTATCCCAGCGAGGAGACGGTGGCCAAGCTCTTCACCACCACGACCAAGCCGCCGGCGGCGCTGCGCGCCATGACGCGCGAGTGGACCAAGGTCAAGACCGGCCGGTAACCCGGTTCGCCCCCCGGCCGCCGCTGGCGGCGGCCGGGCCCTTTCCCGCGTCGATGAGGGGGCTGCCTTGGCAAAGAAACCAATCGGACCGGTGCGCCGCGACTTTGCACCCTGGGATGACCCGCAAGCCCGGCCATATATCGAGTTTCGCAACGTTACCAAGAAGTTCGGCGATTTCACCGCCGTCGACGACCTGTCCCTGAAAATCTACGAGCGCGAGTTCTTCGCCCTGCTTGGCGGCTCCGGCTGCGGCAAGACGACGATGATGCGCATGCTCGCCGGTTTCGAGACGCCGAACGCGGGCGAGATCTATCTCGACGGGCAGAACCTGGCCGGCGTGCCGCCCTACAAGCGCCCGGTCAACATGATGTTCCAGTCCTACGCGCTGTTTCCGCATATGAGCGTGGAGGCCAACATCGCCTTCGGCCTCAAGCAGGAAGGCATGCCGAAGGACGAGATCGCCGAGCGTGTGGCGGAAATGCTGAAGCTGGTGAAGCTGCAGGACTTCGCCAAGCGCAAGCCGCATCAGCTTTCCGGCGGCCAAAGGCAGCGCGTCGCGCTCGCCCGTTCGCTCGCCAAGAAGCCGAAGGTGCTGCTGCTCGACGAGCCGCTCGGCGCGCTCGACCGCAAGCTGCGCGAGGAAACCCAGTTCGAGCTGACCGACCTGCAATACGAACTCGGCATGACATTCCTGATCGTCACCCACGACCAGGAAGAGGCGATGACCATGGCCGACCGGATCGCGGTGATGGACCGGGGGCGGATCATCCAGATCGCCTCGCCGGCCGAGATCTACGAGGTTCCGAACTCGCGGTTCGTCGCGGATTTCATCGGCGACATCAACCTGATGGAATGCAAGGTGACCGCCAGGAACGGCGACACCTGCCGGCTGCAGTCGGTCGAGTTCGGCTGCGAGATCGACACCGCCCAGGCGGTGGACGCGGCGGTCGGCGACACGGTGTGGTTCGCGATCCGCCCGGAAAAGGTGCGCATCTCCTTCGACGAGCCGGAAAGCCGCGTCAACGCGGTGACGGGCGAAGTCTGGGACATCGCCTATCTCGGCGACGTGTCGATCTATCACACCCATATCGCCAACGAGCAGACCGTGCGCGCGACCGTCGCCAACCGCTCGCGCGTGGTCGAGCGGCCGGTCGGCTGGGACGACAAGGTGTGGCTGTCCTGGGACCGGGATGCGGGCGTCATCCTGACCAGGTAACGAGCGAGGCGGGCCGCATGTCCGCGACCAACGGGGAGGCAAGGCGATGCCAGATCAGGTAAGCGCGAAACCCAGGCGCAGCATCGGCGGATGGCTGCTGATCGCCCTGCCCTATTCCTGGCTGCTGTTCTTCTTCCTCGCGCCCTTCTTCATCGTCTTCAAGATCTCCCTGTCGGAGATCGCCGTGGCGATACCGCCCTATACGCCGACCTTCGACCCGGCCACCGGCTGGAGCGGGTTGGTGAAGATGCTCGGGGACCTGTCCTTCGAGAACTATGTCTGGCTGACTCGCGACTCCCTCTACTGGAAGTCCTATCTGTCGAGCGTGTCGATCGCCGCGGTGTCGACCCTGATCACCCTGGTGGTCGGCTTTCCGATCGCCTATGGCATGGCCCGTGCGCCGACCGAGTGGCGCACCACCTTGCTGATGCTCGTCATCCTGCCGTTCTGGACCAGCTTCCTGATCCGCGTCTATGCCTGGATCGGCATCCTGAAGAACGAGGGCCTGCTCAACCAGTTTCTCATGTGGCTCGGGCTGATCGACCAGCCGATGACGATCCTCAACACCAACATCGCCGTCTATATCGGCATCGTCTACTCGTACCTGCCCTTCCTGGTGCTGCCGCTTTATGCCAACCTGGAGAAGATGGATGCCAGCCTGCTGGAGGCGGCGGCCGACCTCGGCTGCCCGCCCTGGCGCAGCTTCTGGACGATCACCGTGCCGCTGGCGATCCCCGGCGTCATCGCCGGCTGCTTCCTGGTCTTCATTCCGGCTGTCGGCGAGTTCGTCATCCCCGACCTGCTCGGCGGATCGGAGACCCTGATGATCGGCAAGACCCTGTGGACGGAGTTCTTCACCAATCGCGACTGGCCGGTCTCCTCGGCCGTTGCCGTCATTCTGCTGCTGATCTTGGTGGTGCCGATCGTGCTCTTCCAGAACCAGCAGCAGAAAGCCGCGGAGAAGGGCCTGTGAGCGCCCGACCGACAGGACCGGACGGGACCGGAAAGCGCGGGGGAGCACGATGAGACAGGGACCGAGCTGGTTCAACATCACATCGCTGGTGCTGGGATTCTCGTTCCTGTACCTGCCGATCGTGCTGCTGGTGATCTACTCCTTCAACGCCTCGCGGCTGGTCACCGTCTGGGGCGGATTCTCGACGCAGTGGTATGTGTCGCTGTTCAACAACCAGCAGCTCCTCGACGCCGCCTGGGTGACCGTGCGGGTCGCCTTCGCCTCGGCGAGCATCGCGACCGTGCTGGGGACCCTCGCCGCGTTGGTGCTGGTGCGCTCGGGACGCTTCGCCGGCAGGAGCCTGTTCTCCGGCATGGTCTATGCGCCGCTGGTGATGCCGGAGGTGATCCTGGGCCTGTCCTTGCTGCTGCTCTTCGTCGCCATCGACCAGGCCCGCGGCTTCTGGACGATCATCATCGCCCATACCACTTTCGCAATGTGCTACGTCGCCGTCGTCGTGCAGTCGCGGCTCGCCGGCTTCGACACCTCGCTCGAGGAAGCCGCGCAGGATCTCGGCTGCCCGCCGGTGCGCACCTTCTTCTCGATCACCCTGCCGATCATCCTGCCGGGCGTCGTCGCCGGCTGGATGCTGGCCTTCACCCTGTCGCTGGACGACCTCGTCATCGCCAGCTTCACCACGGGTCCGGAGGCCACCACCCTGCCGATGAAGATCTATTCGCAGGTGCGTCTCGGGGTGACGCCGGAGATCAACGCGGTCTGCACGATCCTGGTCGGCGTGGTGACGGTGGTGGTGATCTTCACCTCGCTGATCACCAAGCGGCGGGAGATGCAGCGCCAGCAGGACATGCGCCGGGCCGAAGCCCAGGGCTGAGCGCGGCCGGCCTCCGAAAACGCAAGTATCGCAACGACTTCAGCGCTGCGACGGCGAGCCGACGCCGGTGAGATCGGGCAGCAGGCTCGGCTGCGCCAGCGTGCCGCGCACCAGCACGGGCATGCCAGCCTCGGCAATCGCCGCCGCATCCGGCTGCGTGCCGGCCAGGCGCGGCGCCAGCCGGCCGCGCAGCGAAAGGGCCAGATCCGTCAAGGACATGCGGCCGCCGGCCTGGAGCACCTGCTGCCCGGTCAGCACCTCGACCTCCGCCAGCCGCAGGTCTCCCTCCTCGACCCTGGCCTTCGCCGACAGCCGCTCGACCACCAGCGGCGTGGCGCCGGAACCAGGGCCCGACCCGGAGCTGGAGCCGCTCGCCGCCTGACCGTCCGAAAGCAGCCGGCCCAGCACCTCTCCCCCGGCGGGGAAGCTCGCCTTCTCCAGTGCCAGCTCGACCTCGCCCCCGGCGGAGGCGAGGATCGCGGCCAGGGTTTCTCCCCGCCCCGAGCGATCGATACGCAGGCTCAACCGGCCCGTATCAGGCAGGGAAACCCTTGCAAAACCAGTCAGTTGTCGGGTATCGACCGCCTCCACGACGACATTTGCCGAGAAGTCGAAATCCTCGCCGCCGCCGCCGACCGGTTTCAGCCGGGCCGCGCCGTCGAGCACACCGCCGGCAACCATGGTTTCGCTGAGGTCGACCGTCAAATCCCCGTCGCGCAGCAACAGCGAGATCGCGCTCGGCCCGCCGGACAGGCCCGCCGTGACGAATTTCGCCGTCGACAGGCGAAGATCGATATCGCCGGCCCGCAGAAACCCGGCGAGCGGCCGCTGCCGCAGGCTGTTGGCCCCCTTGTCCCCGGACGCGACGGCGAGACCGGCAATGCCCTGCAGCTCGCCGAGATAGGCGGATAAATCGAAGCTCTCGAAGGCAAGAGTTCCCTCAAGGCGCGGCCGCTTCTCGCCGAGTTCGAAGCCGAGGCGCCCTTCGCCGACATTGCCGTCGAGTTCGAGCCTCGCCGTATCGAGCACGAGGCGCGACAGATCGACCGCCCCCTGGCCGCCGATCCGCAACGCGCCGAAACTCGCCTCGCCGACCAGTGCCCGGCCGAAACGGATCGACAACCCCCTGAAATCGCTGGTGCTGAATTCGAAGGTCCCCTCCAGGCGCGCCGCGTCCGGATTGCGCAGGGCGCCGTTCATCCGGAACGCGGCAAGGGGCGAGGCGATCGACACCGCCACCGGCCCGCTGGCGCGGCCGGTCAGGGTTCCGCGGTTTCCAAGGCTGGCGCTGAACTCGACCTTCTGGTCGCCGGCCATCAGCGACCCGCGGATAGAGCCGCCGTCGACAGTGGGATTAAGGCGCAGGGAGAGATCGACCAGCCGGGGCTGCCGCGTGTCGCCCCAACTGACCTCTCCCCCGGCGATCGCGACCTGCGCCTCGATCAGCCGCGTCAGGTCCTCGCCAAGCCCGGCAAGGCTTGCCGGCGCGAGGTCCAGGCCATCGAAATGAAGCCGCGCGCCTTCCAAAAGATGAGATGACAGAAGGACTTCGCCGAAGAACAGGCGTGCCGGCTCGATGTTTGACACCAGCCGATCCGCCTCCACGGTCCACCGGCCGTCCCGGCCTTCCAGGCGCAAGCCCTCGATCACCAGAGAGGGGCCCTGGAGCAAGGAAATCCTCGGCGCGGCGGCCAGATGGACCGTTCCGCCGAAATGCGAGGACAACATCGCCTCGACGCGCTCGCGCGACACCTCGCGGGCGATCAGCAGATAGGCGGACAAGCCGGCCGCCGAGACGAGGACAAATGCCGCAGTGAGGATCGCCAGCAGGCGCTTCATGACCAGATCCGACCGGCGCCCCGACTGCGCCGTGTTGCCTTCTCGCGGCGCTGCATCGCGCCGTGTTGCCTTCTCGCGGCGCTGCATCGCGCCGCCCCGACAACCGGGATAGGGGGTCGGCGCGAGCGGTTCAAGACGAAACCGGCACAAATCCCGGACAAGATGGATGATGCTTGAGATAACAGGGCAAGGACGGTATCACAGGTCGCCTGACGAACGGTTCATGTTGGCTGCCGGCCCACGGTTACCGGGCCGTCCCGCATGGCCTGTTGCGAGGAGACGCGGATGCGAGGAGACGCCCATGAATAAGGTATACCCCAGCGCGGACGCCGCGCTTGCGGGACTGACGTTTGACGGCATGACCGTGATGGCCGGCGGGTTCGGCCTCTGCGGCATCCCCGAGAACCTGATCACCGCGCTGCGCGACAGCGGCGCGAAGAACATCACGGCGATCTCCAACAATGCCGGCGTCGACGATTTCGGGCTCGGCCTGCTGCTGCAGACCCGCCAGATCAGCAAGATGATCTCCTCCTATGTCGGCGAGAACGCCACGTTCGAGCGCCAGTACCTGAACGGCGAACTCGCGCTGGAATTCAACCCGCAAGGGACTCTCGCCGAGCGCATCCGCGCCGGCGGCGCCGGCATTCCCGGCTTCTACACCAAGACCGGCGTCGGCACGCTGATCGCGGAGGGCAAGGAGCATAAGGAGTTCAACGGCGAGACGTATATCCTGGAGACCGGACTGGTCGCCGACGTGTCGCTGGTGAAGGCCTGGAAGGCGGATAAGGAAGGCAACCTGATCTACCGGAAGACCGCACGGAACTTCAATCCGATGATGGCGACCGCCGGCAAGGTCACCCTGGTCGAGGTGGAGGAAATCGTCGAGATCGGCGATCTCGATCCGGACGCTATCCACACGCCGGGCATCTTCGTCGACCGCATCATTCTCGGCCAGCACGAGAAGCGGATCGAGAAGCGCACCACCCGCGCCGCCTGAGGACAAGGGAGAACAAGATGGCCTGGACTCGCGACGAAATGGCCCAGCGGGCGGCGCAGGAACTGGAGGATGGTTTCTACGTCAATCTCGGGATCGGCATCCCGACGCTGGTCTCCAACTACATCCCCGAGGGTGTCCACGTGACGCTGCAGTCGGAAAACGGCATGCTCGGCATGGGCCCGTTCCCGACCGAGAACGAGGTCGATCCCGACCTGATCAACGCCGGCAAGCAGACCATCACCGAACTGCCGCAGACGAGCTATTTCTCGTCCGCCGACAGTTTCGGCATGATCCGCGGCGGCCATATCGACCTGTCGATCCTTGGCGCGATGGAGGTTTCCGAGAAGGGCGACCTCGCCAACTGGATGATCCCGGGCAAGATGGTCAAGGGCATGGGCGGCGCCATGGACCTGGTCGCCGGCGTCAAGCGCGTCGTGGTGATCATGGACCACACGTCCAAGGCCGGCGAACCGAAGCTGCTGCCCGAATGCACCCTGCCGCTGACCGGCGTCCACTGCGTGCACCGGATCATCACCAATCTCGGCGTCTTCGACGTGACCGGGGATGGGCTCGTTCTGGTTGAGCTGGCCAAGGACGTGACCGTGGACGAGGTCAAGGCGAGCACGACGGCCAAGCTGACCGTTCCGGCCTGACGGCCCGGCTAAACATACAACCTGACGGCGAACGGGGTGACCCGTTCGCCTTTCCCCTCCGGCACCCAGGCCGGCGCGCGGGGATATCGACGCTGCGGAAGATCGCGCGCCGCTCTCGAAAATTGCGCGGAATTTTGCAAAAAATCGCTCCAAATCGGCGAAAATTTGCGTTCGTCGCAGCAAGTCCGGTTTTCCGGTCCTGCCGCCTCGACGCGCGTCGCGACACCTGACATTTGGACGCACCATGGGCAGGCGCGCCCAAACATCGATTCGGTAAACGCTTCGTTTACCCCCGCCAATCAATGATCCGCCACCTGGAAGTGATTTGGATCAGTCGATATGGGACAAGTTCTGCTTGTAGAGGACGCCTCGTTCTTCGAACGCGTCATTCGTCGTCAACTGAGCTCCATCCACGGGCTGAAGGTCGTCTCCGCGACCAACCGCGCCGAGGCCGAGGCGCTGCTGGCCCAACCCGGTTTCAGACCGCTGGTGGCGCTGGTCGACCTGACCCTGCCGGACGCGCCGGACGGCGAAATCGTCGACGTGACGCTGAACGCCAAGCTGCCCACCATCGTCTTTTCCGGCCGCTTCGACGAGGCCCTGCGCCATACGCTGCTCAACAAGGGCGTGGTCGACTACATCCTGAAGGACAGTCCGGCGAGCCTGACCTATCTGACGGCGCTGGTGCAGCGGGTCTGCGCCAACCGCGAGATCGACGCGCTGGTCGTCGACGACAGCCGGGTCGACACCGAAGTGATCTCCCGCCGCCTGTCGCTCTATCAATTGCGCGTCCACACCGCCTCAAGTCACGAGGCCGCCATCGAGATGCTCGGCACGTTCGAGAACCTGCGGCTGGTGGTGCTCGACTATGTGATGCCGCGGGTCGACGGGTTCGAGGTGCTGCGCGCGGTGCGCGGCCGCTTCAGCATGAACGAGCTGGCGGTGATCGGCCTGTCCGGCAAGGCCGGCCCGGAAGTGATCGCCCGGTTCCTGAAGTCGGGCGCCAACGACTTCCTGTCGAAGTCCTGCACGCCGGAAGAGTTCATGCTGCGCATCTCGCAGAATCTCGACATGCTCGACCGGATCCAGACCCTGTCGAGCATGGCGCATCGCGATGCGCTGAGCGGCCTGTCCAACCGCCATCATCTGTTCTCCGAAGGCACTGCACTGTTCGACCGCGCCCGCCGCAGCGGCGAGGAAGTGGCGGTGGCGGCCATCGACATCGACACGTTCAAATCCGTCAACGACCGGTTCGGCCACGAACAGGGCGACGAGCTGATCCGCCTGTTCGGCCAGATCGTGGAGGAACACCGCCCGCCCCGCGCCTTCCCGGCGCGGCTCGGCGGCGACGAGTTCTGCGTGCTGCTGCCCGGTCTTGCGGCGCCCGCCTGCCTCGACTTCATCGACAAGGTCCGCGAAGAGCTGGCGGAGCTGACCGGAGAGGCCGGTCCGTTGCAGTCCCTCGGCCCCGTGACGATCAGCGTCGGCCTGTCGGGCGGAACGGAAGCCAACCTGCGCGCGGCCCTGCGGTTGGCCGATATGCGCCTCTACGAAGCCAAGCATGGCGGCCGCAACCGCACGGTCGCTTCCTGACCGGGTCAATCACGCTCAGCCGTGGTTGATGACAATCGTTTTCAGTGCCGAGAATTCCCGCAAGGCCTCGAAGCCCTTTTCCCGTCCGTGGCCCGATTTCTTGAACCCGCCGAACGGCAGTTCGACACCGCCACCGGCCCCGTAGCCATTCACGAAGACCTGACCCGAGCGCACCGCCCGCGCCACCCGCATCGCCCGCGCGCCGTCGCGCGTCCACACGCCGGCGACCAGCCCGTAGTCGGTGGCATTGGCGATCCTCACCGCCTCGGCTTCGTCCCGGAACGGGATCACCGCCAGCACCGGCCCGAACACCTCCTCGCGGGCAAGGCGCGCCTCCAGCGGCACCGGCCCGAAGACGCGGGCGGGAACGTAATATCCGCCGGGGGCGCTGGCCGGGGCGATGGTGCCTTGCGCGATCAGCGGCACGCCGGCCCGCTCCGCCTCCTCGGCAAAGCCGGCGACGCGACGGGCCTGGCCGGCATTGATCAGCGGACCGAGGTCGAGGTCCTGATCGTGCGGGCCGCTGACCAGCGCGCGGAACCCGTGCCGCAGCCGCTCGGTGACCTTGTCGAGATGGCTCGCCTCGACGAGCAGCCGGCTGCCGGCGGAGCAGGTCTGGCCGCAATTCTGGATGATCGCGTTGACGATGACCGGCAGCGCCGCGTCGAGATCCGCGTCGGCGAACAGGATCTGCGGCGACTTGCCGCCAAGCTCCAGCGTGCAGCCGATATGGTTGCGCGCCGCCGCCATCTGGATCAGCGTGCCGACCTCGGGCGAGCCGGTGAAGGTCAGGAAATCGAGGCCGGGATGGTTGGCCAGCGCCGCGCCCGCCTCCTCGCCATGGCCGGTGACGACATTCCAGGCACCGGCCGGCAACCCGGCCTCCAGCGCCAGTTCGGCGATCCTGAGCACCGACAGGCAGGCATCCTCCGCCGGTTTCATCACCACCGTGTTGCCCATGGCGAGCGCCGCGCCGGCCACCCGCGCCATGATCTGCGCCGGGTAGTTCCACGGCACGATCGAGCCGACCACCCCATGCGGCTCGCGGAAGGTCATCGCGGCAAAGCCGGTCTGGACCGGCAGGGTCTCGCCGGTGATCTTGTCGGCAGCCCCGCCATAGAATTCGAAATAGCGGGCGGCCGCGACGATGTCGGCGCGCCCCTGGCGCAGCGGCTTGCCGGTGTCGCGCGATTCCAGCGCGGCCAGTTCGTCCTCATGCGCGCGGATCAGCTCGGCGATGCGCGACAGGATGCGGCCGCGCTCCACCGACGGGCGCACCGCCCAGCCGCCTTCCGCGAAGGCACGGCGGGCGGCGACCACCGCGCGGCCGACATCGGCGGCATCGCAGCGCGGGATCGTCGCGAAGGCCTTGCCGTCGCTGGGACAGAGCATCTCGATGCGCCCGCCGGCGACCGCCGCCGTCAGCCTGCCGTCGATCACCGCCTCGAAGTGACGCAGGTCCATGCCGTGCCCCTTTGATTTGTCATATGAATACCGCCATCAGAGCCTAGCGGATGACACGCGAGCCGACAATCGCCCGGCTTGCGTCGCGATGCCGCCCCGCACCGGGCGGGAGGGGACGCTCAGCGCCCGCCGAGCGCCCGGTAGATGCGCTGGCCCGGACGCCCGGTGACCGGCAGGCCGAGCCGCGCCTCGGCCTGGCTGATGCCGGCGCGGGTCGCCGCGCCCACCCGCCCGTCCGCCTCGCCGATGTCGTAGCCGGCGCGCAGCAGCAGCTTCTGCAGCTCCAGCCGCTCCTTGCGCGACAGGCCGGGATCGCTGGTCGGCCAGGCCACATGGAACGGCCCTCCCCCCATCAGCCGGTCGGCGAGATGGGAGATCGCCAGCGCGTAGCTCTCGGCGACATTGTAGGTGTAGATCGCATCGAAATTGCTGAAGACCAGGAAGGCCGGGCCTTGCGCCCCGGCGGGCAGCAGCAGGCCCGCCTGCGCCGTCCCCGTCAGCTCGCCGCCGTCGAGATGGCGGATGCCGCGCTTGCCCCATTCGCTGACCGCGACCTTGGCCTTGCGGCCGGAGGGGCCGCGATAGCCGGCCGGCAGCTTGACCTCGTAGCCCCAGGGCATGCCGGTGACCCAGCCGGCATTCTTCAGGTAATTGGCGGTGGAGGCGAGCGCGTCCGGCACCGAGTTGACCAGGTCCTTGCGGCCGTCGCCATCGAAGTCGACCGCAAGGCGGCGATAGGTCGAGGGCATGAACTGGGTCTGGCCGAAGGCGCCGGCCCAGGAGCCGTGCAGGTCGGCAAGACGGACGTCGCCGCGATCGACGATCTTCAGGATCTCGATCAGCTCGGAGCGGAAGTAGTTGGCCCGCCGGCCGGTGCAGGCGACATTGGCGAGCGCGTGCGGCACATGGAAATCGCCGCGGAACTGGCCGTAATCGCTTTCGACGCCCCAGACCGCGACGACGATATGCCGGTCGATGCCGTAGGTCTTCTCCACCCGCTCCAGCACGCGGGCATGGCGCTCGAGCATCTTGCGCCCGTCGGCGATGCGCTCCTTGTCGACGAGGAAGGCGAGATAGTCCCAGATCGGCGTCTGGTATTCCGGCTGGCTGGTGGAAAAGCGCACCGCCTTCTCGTCATAGGCGACATTGGCGAGCGCGGCATCGACGGTGCGCTGGCTGACGCCGGCCTTCAGCGCCGCCGCGCGCAGTTGCGGCAGGCAGGCCTCCAGCGAGGCGGCGGCCGGCGCCGTGCCAACGGCGACCAGCGCCAGCGCGGCCGCAAGCCCCGCAAAAAACCGTTCCCCCATGCAAAACCGCCCAGCCCCAGCCTGCCGCATGCGCCGCTCCCGCCAATCCGCCATCACGGTCCATCAGGCCGCGACATCGTGTCAGCACAATGGCGGAGGATGGCGGAGAATGGCGCGCGTCAGGAGAAGAGATCGGGCGCGCGTAGCATCAGGGCCTGGACGAGGATCAGCGTCTTGGCGTCGGAGAGGCCGCCCTCCTGGACGGCTTCGCCGAGCCGGGCCAGCGGCCATTCCAGCACCTCGATCTCCTCGCCCTCCTCGGCAAGGCCGCCGCCGCCGGAGACGACATCGCCGGCGCCGTAGCGGGCGAGATAGAGGCTGAGGCGCTCGGTGAGGGAACCGGGCGAGGGAAAGACGTCGGCGACATGCACCAGTTCGCCGACCTTGACGCCGACCTCTTCCGCCGCCTCGCGGCGGGCGGCCTCGACGGCGCTCTCGCCCTCATCGATATAGCCGGCCGGCACTTCCTCCAGATAGCCGTCGTGATCGCCGCGGGCGAACAGCGGCACGCGAAGCTGGCGGGCGAGCAGCGCGACCCGGCGCACCGGATCATACGGAAGGACGGCGACGACATCGCGCCGGGCCTGGAATTCTCTTGAAATCTCGACCGTGCCGCCGGACGCCAGCGGCTGGTCGACAACCATCTCGCGATAGCTGCCGAAGCCTTCATAGAGGCTGCGCTCGGAGACGACGCGCACAGCCTCTTCCTCTTCCCGGCCCGCCGGGTCCTGCAATTTCCGCCGATCCATCAACACCCCCGATACCCCAACACGGCACCACACTCATGTCAGCCGCGAGCGATGGGCGCAAGAGGGGCGAAAGTCGTCAGCCGACGAAGGCCCGCTCGATGACGAACTCGGCCGGACGGTTGTTGGCGCCCTCGGTGAGGCCGGCGGCCTCCAGCAGCGCCTTGGTGTCCTTCAGCATCGCCATCGAGCCGCAGATCATCGCCCGGTCGGTCGCCGGATCGAGCGGCGGCACGCCGAGGGCGCGGAACAGATCGCCGGTCTCGATCAGGGTGGTGATGCGGCCGACATGCTCGTGCGGCTCGCGGGTGGTCGAGGTGAACAGACGCAACTGGCTGGCGGCGAGTTCGCCGATCAGCGGGTCCTCGCGGGTGGCGGCGACCGTCTGCTGCGAATAGGCGAGCTCGGCGACGAAGCGGCACGAGTGGGTGACGATCACCTCCTCGAACTTCTCGTAGGTCTCCGGGTCGCGAATCAGGCTGGCGAAGGGCGCAAAGCCGGTGCCGGTGGAGAACATGTAGAGCCGCTTGCCGGGGGTCAGCGCGTCGTTGACCAGCGTGCCGGTCGGCTTCTTCTTCATCAACACCTTGTCGCCGGCCTGGATCTTCTGCAGATGCTGGGTCAGCGGGCCGTCGGCAACCTTGATCGAGAAGAATTCCAGCTCCTCGTCCCAGGACGGCGAGGCGATGGAATAGGCGCGGAACACCGGCTTGCCCTCAACCATCAGGCCGATCATGACGAATTCGCCGGAGCGGAAGCGGAAGCTCGCCGGCCGGGTCATGCGGAAGCGGAACAGATCGTCCGTATAGTGCTGAACCTCGGTCACCGTCTCGGCGGTGGCGCCGGCCGGTATCGCATCGGCGAGATCGCCGGCAAGATTGACCACATTCATCCGTCTATCCCCAATCCGTCTTGAACAATGCGTATGCCTGACCACCGCGTATAGCCGAAGGATCCGCCGCGAGCAAAGCCAAGCGGCGCGCCGCCGGCATCAGGAAAGCTGCGCATCCGCCGGACGCCGGGCCCAGGACCGCGCGCCCGCCGGCACCTCTCCCGCGCGTTCGGCCGGCTGCAGGTAGAGCGGCACGTCGACATCGTGCCCCGCCTCCAGCGCCCGCAGCGTCGGCTCGTTGAGAACCGCGAAGGCATCGAACCCGACCCGCCGCATCAACGGGATCTGGTCGAGCAGGACATCGCCGCTCGCCCGGATTTCGCCGGCAAAGCCGTAGCGCTGGCGCAACAGGCGCGCGGTCGAATACCCACGCCCGTCGGAGAACTTGGCGAAATCCACCACCACCAGATCCAGAGCGGAAAGATGGCCGGCGAGTTGCGCCGGATCATCGCCTGCCTTGACCAAAGGCGCAAGCCTGACGCCCTGCGGCACATCCGACGCGGCCGCGAGGAAGCGGGCGAGCGAGACGATCACCGCCCCTTCCGCGGGCAGCGCCGCCGCGTCGTCCAGATGGGTCCATTCGTCGGCGACGAAGCCGCCGGCCCGGTAAAGTCGTGCCGCCATGGTCAGATCCCGGCTCCCTGTTCGTTCTCCATCGGCAAGGCCAGATGGATGCCGCATTCGGTCTTGTCGCGTCCGCGCCAGCGACCGGCGCGCGGATCCTCGCCCTCGGCCACCGGGCTGGTGCAGGGCATGCAGCCGATGGAAGGATAGCCCCTGGCCACCAGCGGGTGGTCCGGCAGGTCCTGCGCCTGCGCATAGGCGCGCAGGTCCGACGGGTCCCAGTCGGCCAGCGGGTTGACCTTGATGCGCTCGCCGTCGACCTCGAACACCGGAATGTTCGAGCGGCTGCTGGCCTGGAAGCGCTTGCGCCCGGAAATCCAGGCATCGAAGCCCTTCAGCGCGCGCGCCAGCGGTCGGACCTTGCGGATGGCGCAGCAGGCGTCGGTGTCGCTCATCCACAGCATGCCGGCCGGATCGTTCGCCTCAAGGTCCGCCGGATCGGGGGCAAGGGTGCGCACGTCGGTCAGGCCGAACCGCTCGACCAGGAGGTCGCGGTAGCGCAGCGTGTCCGGGAACAGCTTGCCGGTGTCGATGAACAGGACGGGAATCGTCCGGTCGACCCGCGAGACGAGGTGCAGCAGCACCGCGGCTTCCGCGCCGAAGGACGAGACCATCGCCAGCCGGTCGCCGAAGCGCCCGCGCGCCGCCGCGATCACCGCTTCCGCCGAGGCCGAGACGAACCGCTCCGCGAGCCAGGCCGCATCAAGGGCCGGAGGCGGCAGGTCGTCGCGGACCGCATAGGCCTCACGCAGTGCCATAGAGGGCCTCCTTGAACGGCTGGTCGCCGACCCGGCGATAGGCGGCGAGGAAGTCTTCCTGCGGGGTTTCGCGCAGGCCGACATAGGTGTCGACGACCTTTTCGATCGCATCGACGACCTCGTCATAGGAGAAGCCGCGACCGATGATCTCGCCGATCGAGGTGTTCTCGTCGGCCGAGCCGCCAAGGGTGATCTGGTAGTATTCCTCGCCCTTCTTCTCGACGCCGAGAATGCCGATATGGCCGACATGGTGATGGCCGCAGGCATTGATGCAGCCCGAGATCTTGATCTTCAGATCGCCGATCTCGCGCTGGCGCTCGGGCGCGGCGAAGCGCTCGGAAATGCGCTGCGCGACCGGGATCGAGCGGGCGGTGGCGAGGGCGCAATAGTCGAGCCCCGGACAGGCGATGATATCCGTCACCAGTCCGGCATTGGCCTCGGCCAAACCTGCCTCGGCGAGCGCTGCATGGATCGCCGGAATGTCGCGGCGACGCACATGCGGCAGCACCAGGTTCTGCTCGTGGCTGACGCGGATCTCGTCATGGCCGTAGCGCTCGGCAAGGTCGGCGACGACCTCCATCTGCTCGGCCGTGGCATCGCCCGGCGCCTTGCCGATCGGCTTCAGCGAGATGGTGAGGCTGGCGTAGCCGGGGGCGCGGTGCGGATGGACATTGCGCGCGGCAAAGGCGGCAAGCGCCGGATCGGCGGCAATCGCCGCCTCCAGCACCGCCTCGTCGCCGTTGGCCGCCGCGAAGGCGGGCGGGGCGAAATAGGCGGCGATGCGGTCGATCTCCGAGGACGGCAGCCTCAGGACGCCGTCGCGGATCTCGGCGAACTCGGCCTCGATATCGGCCTTCAGCTCCTCCAGCCCGGTCTCGTGGACGAGGATCTTGATGCGGGCCTTGTACTTGTTGTCGCGCCGGCCATAGCGGTTGTAGACGCGCAGGATCGCCTCGCTATAGGCGAGCAGGTCCGCCTCGGGCAGGAACTCGCGCACCAGCCGACCGACCATCGGCGTGCGGCCGAGACCGCCGCCGACAAAGACGCGGAAGCCGACATTGCCTTCGGCGTCGCGCACCGCCTGCAGGCCGATGTCATGCACCTGCACCGCCGCCCGGTCATGCGGGGCGCCGGTGACCGCGATCTTGAACTTGCGCGGCAGATACGAGAACTCCGGATGCAGCGAGGACCACTGGCGCAGGATCTCGGCATAGGGCCGGGGATCGAGGATCTCGTCGGCGGCCGCGCCCGAGAAATGGTCGGCGGTGACATTGCGGATGCAGTTGCCCGAGGTCTGGATGGCGTGCATCTCGACCTCGGCGAGTTGGGCCAGGATGTCGGGAACGTCCTTCAGCCGCGGCCAGTTGAACTGGATGTTCTGCCGCGTGGTGAAATGGCCGTAGCCGCGGTCATAGGTCCGCGCGATATGGGCGAGGCGCCGCATCTGCCGGGCATTCAGCGTGCCATAGGGAATGGCGACGCGCAGCATGTAGGCATGGAGCTGCAGATAGACGCCGTTCATCAGCCGCAGCGGCTTGAACTGGTCTTCCGTCAGGTCTCCGGCCAGACGCCGCCGCACCTGGTCGCGGAACTGATCCACGCGGGCGGAGACGAAATGGGCATCGAACTCGTCATAGCGGTACATGCTGACAACTCCTGGAACGACGGACCCCGCGCCGCGCGCGTCTCCGGGTTCTGGGTCTTCGGTTCATCGCGGCGGCGCTCAGGCCGCCGACACCTCGCGCCTAGCCTGCTTGCCGAGATCCCGGCGCACGGTCGGCCCCTTGGCGCGGATCTTCTCGCGGAAGCGGACGGGTACGATCTCGCCCTCCTCGCGGGCGAGGTCGATCAGATAGGGCTCGACGACCAGCCGGGCGGCCTCGGCCTCGGCACCGGCCGCTTCCGCCTCGGCCACCGCCTCCGGCGTTTCCAGCAGCCGGGCGCCGGCCAGGGTCTCGACCCAGGTGCCGGAGCGGCCGAGCCACACCACTTCGCCATCGATCAGTCGGTTGGCTGTCAAAGCCTTCATGCAATCGCTCCTTCAGGGGGCTATGCGGCAACGCCGGCCCGTTCGGCCGCGACCGGGCGCAAGGGCTGGCTGTTGGCGAGATCGGCATGGCCGACGGCCTCGCCGATGATGATCAGGGTCGGGCCGGCGATCTCGTGGCGGTCCTGAAGATGCGGCAAATCGGCGAGGATGCCCGCAAAGAACCGCTCGTCGCGCTGCGCCGCGTTCTCCACCACCGCGACCGGGGTGGCCGGCGACAGGCCGGCGCCCAGCAGCCGGTCGGCGACGCGGGCGGCGACCGTGCGGCCCATATAGACGGCGACGGTGGCGCCCCGCAGCGCCATCGCCCCCCAGGACGGCAGCGTCTCGCCGTCGCGGTCGTGACCGGTGGCGAAGACGAGGTCGGAGGCGACGCCGCGCAGGGTGAGCGGGATGCGGGTGCTGGCGGCGGCGGCGAGCGCGGCGGTGACGCCCGGCACCACGTCATGGGCGATGCCGGCGGCGCGCAGGGCGGCAATCTCCTCGCCGGCGCGGCCGAACACCAGCGGATCGCCCGCCTTCAGCCGCACGACGCGGCGACCATGCGAGGCCTCGCGCACCAGGATCGCGTTGATCTCTCCTTGCGAGACCGAATGGCGGCCCTTGCGTTTGCCGACGGAAATCCGCTCGGCATCGCGCCGGCCCATGGCGACGACCGCCTCGGGAACCAGCGCGTCATGGACGATGACGTCGGCTTCCTGCAGCAGGCGCTGCGCGCGCAGGGTGAGAAGATCCTCCGCACCGGGACCGGCGCCGACGAGCCAGACGAAACCGCCCTCGCCGCTGCGGGTGTTGAGCAGACGCTGTGCCTCATTGCGCGCCGCATCGGGGCGGCCGGCCTGCAGGTGGCCGGCAATCGGACCGGAGAAGAAGCGCGCCCAGAAGCGGCGGCGCTCGACGCCGCCGGCGATGACGCGGGCGACCGTGTCGCGGAAGCTCTCGGCAAGGCGGGCGAGATCGCCGGTCTCGCGCGGCAGCATCGCCTCGATGCGCGCGCGGATATGGCGGGCCAGCACGGGGCCGACACCGGTGGAGGTGATGGCGACGGCGACCGGCGCGCGGTTGACCAGGGCGCCGACATAGAAGTCGCAGATCTCCGGCCGGTCGACCGCGTTGGCCGGGATGCCGAGGCGCTTCGCCGCGCTGACCACGGCGGTGTCCTGCGCTTCCTCGCCGCTGGCGGCAAAGACCAGCACGGCACCCGCAAGATGCGCCGGAGCGAAGGGATCCGCGACGATGGCGCCGCTGGCGCGGGCGACCGCGTCCAGCAGGACCTCCTCGGCCCGCGGCGCGACGACGACGATATCGGCCAGCGTTTCGGCGAGCAGCCGGACCTTGGCGGCGGCCTCCTCGCCGCAGCCCACCACGACGACGCGCTGCCCCTCGACCTTGTGAAAGGCCGGGAAGACGGCAAGCTTGCGATCCGTAGCCCTTGCTTGGCGAGACATCCGGCGCGATCTCCCTGACGCGATCTGCCCGGCGCGATCTCTGCGCGATCTCTACGTGATCTCCGCGTGATCTCTGGGCAGCCTGAAACACCCCCTAGAGATAAAGCGTCAGGCGCGGTTCCGCCGGGCATGGGATTTCAATGGAGGGAAGCGGCAGGGAAAAATCATGCTACAGATCGGCCTTTCGGCGGTTTTGCGGCGCGGCATGCCCCCCGAAACGCAAGGCGCGCGCCCGGCAGCCTGCGACGGGGCGCAGTGTGCGGTGCCGGGTTGCAGCCTTCCGCGTGCCGTGTTGGCTCTTTACAACCGCATCACATTCATTTCAAAATGTCGCACGATTTTGTTCGGATATCGTCCGAATTATCAAGCCACCTTTCTTAACTTTACATCTTATCCATAACTGAGGTTTCTTTCACAAATCACGATCAAGGATGTTACTGTCGCGCGCGAAAGCAGACTCTTGGTTGATTCCTCGTTGCAAGCAACCAATACTGGACATACCGCACGCGTTTCAGTGAGATCAGTACCGAGTGTAAACCCGTGGTAAAAGCTATTTTTTTTGATGTATTGGGCACGGTTGTCGATTGGCACAGAGGTCTCTCCAGCGGATTCGAGCGCGCTCTGGCAAAAGCCGGCCAAGATCTTTCGCCCGAGGCGCTGGCGAGCGCCTGGTACCAGACCTATCGGGCACGCCTGCCGGCGGTGGCCGGCGGCAGCACGGCCGTGACGGTGCTTGCCGAAAGCCTCTCCGATGTGCTGGAGGAGGCGAAGCTTCACGGGCAGGTCGGCGGCAAGGACAGGGAGGCCCTACTCGCCTGCTGGCAGCGCTTTCCCGCCTGGCCGGACAGCGTGCCGGGCCTGCGCGCGCTGCGGCGCGAATATGTCATCGTGTCCTGTACCGAGGCGCCGACGGCAACGATGACCTGGCTCGCCAAACACGCCGCGCTGCCCTGGGACCTGGTGTTCGGGGCGGATCTGCTGGAGGGCCGGATCGCGGATGGCAGCCTGTTTCACAAGGCCGCCGCAACGCTGGGCCTCGGCCCCGGCGAGGTGATGTATGCCTCGGCCCACAATGCGGATCTGGCGGCCGCCCGCGCTGCCGGCCTCAAGACCGCCTTCTTCGCCCGGCCGAAGGAATTCGGCGCCGACCAGCGCAGCGACCTCGCCCCAACCGACAATTGGGACATCGTCGCCTTCGACATGCTGGACCTTGCCCGCTACATGGAGTCGGCCGTCATCTGAGGAGCGGCGCGGGTCACCCCCGCGCCTTCGTTGCATATGGTCTGGTCGCGGCCTGCCAGGTCCCGGCGGCCTCAGCGCAGCGGCTGCAGCAGCGACACGTAATTGGCGACCGCCGCCCCGCCCATATTGAAGACGCCGCCGAGTTCGGCATTCTTCACCTGGATGTCGCCGGCGGTGCCGGTGAGCTGCATCGCCGTCAGCACATGCATGGAGACGCCGGTGGCGCCGATCGGGTGGCCCTTGGCCTTGAGCCCGCCCGACGGGTTGACCGGCAGGCGGCCGTCCATCTGGGTCCAGCCCTCGAGGATGGCGCGATGCCCCTCGCCCGGCGCGGTCAGGCCCATCGCCTCGTATTCGATCAGTTCGGCGATGGTGAAGCAGTCATGGGTCTCGACGAAGGAGAGGTCGTCGAGGGAAAGACCGGCGGCCGCGAGCGCCCGGCGCCAGGCCTCGCCGCAGCCCTCGAAAGCGAGGATGTCGCGCTTCGACATCGGCAGGAAGTCCTGCGCATGGGCAAGGCCGCGGAAGGCGACGGCCTTCTTGCGGCCGAGCGCCGTCTCGATATCGGTCAGCACGAGGGCCGCCGCGCCGTCGGAGACGAGCGAGCAGTCGGTGCGCTTGAGCGGGCCGGCGACGAAGGGGTTCTTCTCGCTCTCGGCGCGGCAGAAGTCGAAGCCGAGGTCCTTGCGCATCTGGGCGTAAGGGTTGCCGACGCCGTTCTTGTGATTCTTGGCGGCGATGGCGGCGAGCGCGTCGGAGCGGTCGCCGTATTTCTGGAAATAGGCCTGCGCGATCTTGCCGAAGACACCGGCAAAGCCGGCCGGCGTGTCGCCGTCCTCAGGCAGATAGGAGGCCTTGAGCAGGTTGCGGCCGATCTCCGGCCCCGGCGTCGTCGTCATCTGCTCGACGCCGACGACCAGCACCACCCGCGCCTCGCGCGCGGCGATGGCGCGCACGCCCTGATGCACGGCCGCCGAACCGGTGGCGCAGGCATTCTCGACGCGGGTCGCGCGCTTGAAGCGCAGAGCCGGATCGGCCTGCAGCACCAGCGAGGCGGTGAAGTCCTGTGCCGAGAAGCCGGCGTTGAAATGGCCGAGAACGATCTCGTCGATATCCGCCGGTTCGAAGCCCGCATCGGCGATGGCATCGCGCGCGACGCGGACGATCAGGCTTTCCACCGTCTCGTCGGAATGCCGGCCAAAGGGGGTATGCGCCCAGCCGACGATTGCTGCAGTCATGACTACCTCCGCGATAACGCCCATAGTCGACCGGACGTGGATCGGGTGCCGCCCGCGCGGCCGCCCGCGCCGGTTCGGCGGGACCGTTCCTCCAATGCCGGCGAAGATTCCATTTCGCAGGCGGCCTTGCAAGCGCCTTGTTTACGGGAACGTCAATCACGATGATTTAAATAAATAACTTCAGTATGATAGTATTATTCTCTCGCGCCTGGCCGATCCATCGAAGGACGCTCTGCAAACGCAAAGGCCCGGCGGTTTCCCGCCGGGCCCTCAATCCGATCCTAAAGGATCAGATCAGAACGTGCGCTGGACGCGGAAGACGCCAACCAGGACATCGTCGTTCGGCGCACCCTTGACGTTGCGGTTGCGGTACTCGAGCTCGACACCGGTGCTGAGGCCGGAGACCGGACGCCACACCAGGTTGCCCTGCACGTTGACGTCGCGGATATTCGGAAGGCCGGCAGCCTGGTCGAGGCTGTTGTACGACGCGGTAATGGAGGTCGAGACAGCCGGGGTCCAGAAGTGGGTGAAGCCACCGCCGATGCCCCATGCCGTCGACAGGCGCAGGCCGCCGGCCGCCGTGTAGGCCGCATCGGAGAAGGTGTCCGCCCAAGCCGAGCTGACATAGCCGATCGCGCCCTGGGCGTAGGACGCCTGGATCGACACGCTGTCGCCCGGAGCGATCATCGGCAGGTTGAACGTGGCGCCGGCGCCGATGGCCCAGCCGAGCTTGCCCTTGCCCGAGGTCAGGCCCGGCACGTTGATGCCATAGGCATGGTGCAGGGCGCCCATGAGCTGAGCGGAGCCCCAGCCCTGGTCGATGCGGACATTGGCGACGAAGTCCGGAACCTTCACGCCGCCGTAGTAGTCGAGAATGCCCGGCCCGGTGATGACGCCGCGCTTGTTCGGAGCCTCGACCGAGAGCGAGGCCGACAGGCCGTTGCCGAACTGGGCGGTGTACGCGAACAGGTTGGTCTCGCCGTAATCGGAGAAGCCCTGGTCGAGGATCGCACCCCAGTTGTCGCCGGTGTAGAAGTCGAAATACGACGCCGTACGACCGGCAACGAAGCCGCCGAGCTGGATGAAGGCTTCATCCAGGTAGAAGTCGGAGCCGCCGGCGTTGTCCGCGGTCGACCAGGCGGCGACATAAGTGCGCAGCAGGCCGTATTCGGTGTTGGTGCGGCTGTCGAAGTTCAGATAGCCACGAGCACGGATCCGGACGGATTCGTCGGTCCGGGCATCCCAGTTGCTGCCGCCCTTGTTGAGCACGTCGTTGACGCGGAACTCGACGCGGACACCGCCGCCGATCTTCAGGCAGGTCTCGGTGCCGGGGATATAGAAGAAACCGGAACCGAAGGCATCGCAAACACGAACATAATCGACCGGCTCCGGAGCCACCGGAAGATCGGCGGCCTGAGCGCCCGTGGCCGCCATCGCGGCGGCGGAAGCGCCGAGTAGAATGCTCCTGATGTTCATTTCCTGACCTCGTCCTTTGTCCGTGCGCGGCCTAGCCGCCAACGGAACGGGTGAACAAACATTCCCCCCTAGCTCATATTTTTGTAAGCGAGGCCATCGCAGACCCGCAACCGGCAAATCATCTCGCCTTGCACGCTTCGATCCGAGTGTGTCTTTCCAGTGACACACGCGAAGCGCGCGAAGCGTCGACAACCTGTGGTCGCCAGCCAGGGATCGAGGTCACGATCCAAAGAAAAAGGCCCGGCGGTTTCCCGCCGGGCCCTCAATCCGATCCTAAAGGATCAGATTAGAACGTGCGCTGGACGCGGAAGATGCCAACCAGAGCGTCGTCGTTGGCCAGGCCCTTGCGGTTCCGGTTGCGGTACTCGAGCTCGATACCGGTGCTGAGGCCGGACACCGGACGCCACACCAGGTTACCCTGAACGTTGAGGTCGCGGATGTTGGTGCCACCAGCAGCCTGGTCGAGGCTGTTGTACGACACGGTCAGAGCGGTCGAGACAGCCGGGGTCCAGAAGTGCGTGAAGCCCGCACCGATGCCCCAAGCCGACGACATCTTCAGAGCGCCAGCAGCGTTGTAACCGGCGTCAGCGAACGCGCCCTTCCAGGCCGAGCTGACATAACCGATGGCGCCCTGCGAGTAGGAAGCCTGGATGTTGAAGTTGTCGCCCGGAGCGATCATCGGCAGGTTGATCGTGGCGCCGGCGCCGATGGCCCAGCCGATCTTGCCCTTGCCCGAGGTCACGCCCGGCACGTTGATGCCGTAAGCATGGTGCAGGGCACCCATGAGCTGAGCGGAACCCCAACCCTGGTCGACGCGGACGTTGGCGACGAAGTCCGGAACCTTGATGCCGCCGTAGTAGTTGGCGAGGACCGGGCCGGTGATGACGCCGCGCTTGTTCGGAGCTTCGACCGAGAGCGAAGCCGACAGGCCGTTGCCGAACTGGGCGGTGTACGCGAACAGGTTGGTCTCGCCGTTGTCCGAGAAGCCCTGGTCGAGGATCGCGCCGTAGTTGCTGCCGGTGTAGAAGTCGAAGTACGAGGACGTACGACCAGCAACGAAGCCACCGAGCTGGATGAAGGCTTCATCCAGGTAGAAGTCCGAGGCGCCGGCGTTGTCGGCGGTCGACCAGGCGGCGACGTAGGTGCGCAGCAGGCCGTACTCGGTGTTGGTGCGGCTGTCGAAGTTCATGTAGCCACGAGCACGGATACGGACGGACTCGTCGGTCCGCGAATCCCAGTTGCTGCCGCCCTTGTCGAGCACGTCGTTGACGCGGAACTCGACGCGGACACCGCCGCCGATCTTCAGGCAGGTCTCGGTGCCCGGGATGTAGAAGAAGCCACGGCCGAAAGCGTCGCAAACGCGAACGTAGTCGACCGGCTCCGGAGCCACCGGCAGATCGGCGGCCTGAGCGCCCGTGGCCGCCATTGCGGCAGCGGAAGCGCCGAGCAGGATGCTCTTGATGTTCATTTCCTGACCTCGTCGTTATTCCCTATGTGACCGTGCGGCCAACGGGAGATGAGAGTTGAGCAAGCTTCCCCGCGAGCTCGACCTTGTTCTAAGCGAGGCCGACGGCTGCCGGCAACCGGCAAATACCCCTGTGGGGCACGCCGAGGACACACTGTGTCTTTGTGGTGACACCCCGTTAAACCTCTGTTAGCAAATGCCCAAGGTTTCCTGCGATTTCCGCGATTTCCGTCCCGAAGGCCGGTTTTGCCCCCACCGCCGCCCTGCGGCGCGCGCGCCGCTTGAAGCGGCCTGTCCGGGGCCGTAAACAGAAGCTCGGCGCAGCCCGCGCGCCCCTTCCGGGCCGGCCGTCACCGGGATTCGCGGGCGGCGCGGACGGGCGATTCCCTTCATCCGGCCGCCGGGCGCGCCTGACCGACACACTTGTCCATATTGACAGGAGCCAGAAGATGCAGACGACAGCCGGCGAAGAGGCCATCGCCGTATCGGTCTTCATCATCGCCCATGACGAGGCCGACCGAATCGGCCGCGCCATCGACAGCGTCGCGGCATTCGCCGACGAGGTCGTCGTCATCGACAGCGGCTCCACCGACGGCACGCAGGAGATCGCGCGCGCACATGGCGCGCGCGTCGTGGAGAATGCCTGGCCGGGCTACGGGCCGCAGAAGCGCTTCGGCGAGGACCAGTGCCGCAACGACTGGATCTTCAACCTCGACGCCGACGAGGCGGCGACCCCGGCGCTGGCCGCGGAAATCGCGGGGCTGGCCCGCTCCGGCGCCCTCGCCCGCTCGCCGTTCTGGGAGGTGGCGATCCGCGACGTCTTCGCCCATGAGACCGCCCCCGCCCCCTGGGCCTATGGCTATATCCAGATCCGCCTCTACGACCGGCGCGTGGGCCGCTTTTCCGATTCGACCGTCCACGACACGGTGCGCCCGCCGAAGGGAGCGCGGCCGGCGCGCCTGCGCCAGCCGATGGAACACCGCTCGATCCGCTCCATCGCCTTCCAGGTGGAGAAGATGAACCGCTATTCCACGGCGCAGGTGGGGGACATGGCGGCGCGCGGGCGGCGCTTCGCCCGCTGGCGGCTGGTCACCGAGTTTCCCCTCGCCTTTCTCAAGGCCTATGTGATCCGGCGCTATGCGCTCTATGGCTGGTGGGGGATCGTGATCTCCGTGAATTTCGCCTATACGAGGTTCCTGCGCGTCTCCAAGGCCTATGAGCGCGAGCTCTGCGAGGCGGCGGCGACACCCGACCGGCGCTGAGCCGGCCGGTTTGCCGCAACACGCCCGATCCAGGCCCGACCCACGAAAGCCGACAGTCCATGCAGACAGTGACCATCCGCGACATATCCTTCGAGGTGAACGACGCGCGCCCCGGCTTCTGGCGGCAGGCGGAGAACGGCACCTGGGAAAAGCCGACCTATGACATTCTCGATGCCTGTATCGACGCGGAGACGGTCTGCCTCGACTTCGGCGCCTGGGTCGGCCCGACCGTGCTCTACGAGGCACAGCGCGGGCGCAAGGTCATCGCCTTCGAACCGGATCCGGCGGCGGCCGACGAGCTGGAGGCCAATCTCGCGCTCAACCCGGCCTTCAAGGACAAGGTCACGGTGATCCGCAAGGCGGTGTGGACGCAAAGCGGCAGCCGCAAGATGGCCGCCAAGACCGCGCCGGGCGATTCGATGTCCTCCTTCGTGCACAAGGACGCCAGCGTGACCTTCGACGTCGACTGCATCAGCGTAGAGGAGATCGCGGCGATGATCGCCCCGAGCGACAAGCTGTTCATCAAGATGGACATCGAGGGGGCGGAATATGAGGTGGCGCCGCTGCTGGCGCCGCTGCTGCAGCGCGAGCGGGTCGACTGCTACATCTCCTTTCATCCGCGCTTTGCCGCCGGCGGGCATCCACGCTTCCACAAGACCTTCGGCATGACGCGCCGGGTGTTTAAGACCTTCCGCGGCTTCAATCTCACCCGCGTCGGGCGCAAGTCGCTGCTGCCGGCCGGCGACGTCGCCTTGCTGGCAAAGCTCGGCCTGTGGCTGTTCGAGGCCAAGCGCGGCTTCCTGTTCTCCAGGGGCCGGGCGCCGCTGCGCTGAGCGCGCGGGCACAAACGGGACATGCAAGGATGAGCGAGAACGACGCGCGGGCGGTCCCGCAGGTGGTCGTCGTCGGCGCCGGGCCGGCCGGGCTGATCGCCGCCGACAGGCTGTCGGCAGCGGGCCTTGCCGTAACCCTCACCGAGCGCATGCCCTCGCCGGCGCGCAAGCTGCTGATGGCCGGGCGCGGCGGGCTGAACCTCACCCATGGCGAGGCGATGCCGGCGTTTCTTGCCCGCTACCGGGAGGCGGAGGCGCATCTGGCGCCGGCCATTGCCGCCTTCGATCCTGCGGCCTTGAGGGCCTGGTGCGCGGAGCTCGGCATCGAGACCTTCATCGGCTCGAGCGGCCGGGTGTTTCCGGTCCAGATGAAGGCCTCGCCGCTGGTGCGGGCGCTGCTGGCGCGGCTTGCCACGCGCGGCGTCCAGCTCCACACCCGCTGGAGCTTGAGCGGGCTGGAGCACAGTGTGAAAGCGCCGGCACGCTGGCGCCTCTCCTTCGAGACGCCGGACGGGGCGCGGGAGATCGAGGCGGACGCGGTGCTGCTGGCGCTCGGCGGGGCAAGCTGGCCACGGCTCGGCAGCGACGGCGGCTGGGTGCCGATGCTCGAACGGCACGGCGTGACGGTGACGCCGCTGACGCCGGCCAATGCCGGCGTTGTCATCGACTGGTCGGAGCTGCTGAAGCAGCGCTTTGCCGGCACGCCGCTGAAGCGAATCGCGGTGAGCGCCGGTGGCCGGCGCGTTGCCGGCGAGGCGGTGATCACCGCGCGCGGGCTGGAGGGCGGCGCGGTCTATGCGCTCTCGCCCGAACTGCGCGCGGCCTTCGCGGCGGGTGGGACGGCGGAGCTGCTGCTCGACCTGCGCCCGGATCTCGACGAGGCGGAGCTCGCAGAGCGGCTGGCACGGCCGCGCGGCAAGCAGTCGCTGTCCAATCACCTGCGCAAGGCGGCCGGCCTGTCGCCCGCCGCCATCGCGCTGCTGTCGGAACCGGGGCCGCGCACCAGCGAGCCGCCGGAGCTTGCCCGCCGGATCAAGGGGCTGGCGCTGACGGCAACGGGCTTTTCCGGCCTGGAGCGGGCGATCTCCTCGGCCGGCGGCATCGCCTGGTCGGAGATCGGCGCGGATTTCGGACTGCGCAAGCTGCCGGGCGTGCATGTCGCCGGCGAGATGATCGACTGGGAAGCGCCGACCGGCGGCTATCTGCTGCAGGCCTCCTTCGCCAGCGGCGTCGCGGCAGCGGACGGCATCGCGGCGGCGCTCACTGGTCGCTAAGGGCGCGCCTCACCAGCGCCCGAACGAGACAAAGGCCGGCGAGGGCCGGCCTTTGTCTCTCAAGCGGAACCGGGTCTTGCGGTCAGTTGCAGAACCGGTAGTTGCCCGAACGGGTGCGGAAATAGCCGGTGTCCGGATTGAACGAGCGGTACTTCGAGGAGCAGTAGCGGTACCATTCCGGGCTCCACGGAGCGGGACGGTAGTAGACCGGCGCCGGCGCGTAGTACGGAGCGGGCTCGTAGTAGCGCGGCTGCGACAGGGCGGAGCCGATCACGGCACCGGCGACGAACCCGCCGGCGGCGGCCCAGCCGTTCTGATGATGCCAGCCCTTCTTGGCCTCGGCGTCGGTGGTGCCGGATGCCAGGACCGCACCGGCGGTCAGGGCGACTGCAAGACTTGTGACTGCGAACTTCTTGAACATGACTTCATTCCCTCTGCTAGATGCTGATCTCTGATCTTTGTCGGGGCGCTTTTCCCTGCGTCCATGAACTGAAGATAGGCGCTTCTTCCACAAACGACTGTGACCGCGATCACGGGATTGCGCATCCCCGCAAAACCGCTGCGGAAGGTCCAAAGACAGGCGGGAGCGGCGAAACCGCGTCCGGCGCGGGCGCCGATTGACATGAAACATGAATCATGCGTCATATATATGTGGCGCCACGGAGCGGCGGGCCGGAGGAGCGGCCCGCGCCTTGCGCCACAGGGAGGACACCATGATCAGACATGCCACCGCGGCCGCGCTGCTTGCCGCAGCGTTTGCCGCCGCGCCCTTGGGCGCCGGGGCGCAGGCCGAGGACATCCGCATCGCCCATGTCTATGGCAAGACCGGCGCGCTGGAGGCCTATGGCAAGCAGTCCCATATCGGCTTCATGATGGGGCTGGAATACGCCACCGACGGCACGATGGAGATCGATGGCCGCAAGATCGTCGTCATCGAGAAGGACACCCAGCTCAAGCCGGATATCGGCCGCGCCGCCCTGGCCGAGGCCTATGGCGACGACGACGTGCATCTGGCCGTCGGGCCGGTGTCCTCGGGTGTCGCTCTGGCGATGCTGCCGGTCGCCGAGGAATACGGCAAGATCCTGCTGGTCGAGCCGGCGGTGGCCGATTCGATCACCGGCGAGAACTGGAACCGCTACATCTTCCGCACGGGGCGCAACTCCTCGCAGGACGCCATCGCCAATGCGGTGGCGCTCGGCAAGGACGGCGTCACCATCGCCACGCTGGCGCAGGACTACGCCTTCGGCCGCGACGGCGTCGCCGCCTTCCGCGAGGCGCTGGCCGACACCGGCGCCACCCTCGCCTTCGAGGAATACGCCCCGACCGACACCCAGGACTTCACCGCCAGCGCCCAGCGCATCTTCGACGCGATGAAGGACATCGAGGGCCGCAAGTTCCTGTTCGTGATCTGGGCCGGCGCCAACAACCCGATCGGCAAGATCAAGGCGATGGAGCCGGAGCGCTTCGGCATCGAGATCGCCACCGGCGGCAACATCCTCGCCGCGATGCAGGCCTACAAGGCGCTGCCGGGCATGGAAGGCGCCACCTATTACTACCACGACATCCCGAAGAACCCGGCGAACGACTGGCTGGTCTCCGAGCACGAGAAGCGCCACGGCTCGCCGCCGGACTTCTTCACCGCCGGCGGCATGTCGGCCGCCATCGCCGTGGTCGAGGGCATCCGCAAGGCCGGCTCGACCGACACGGACGAGCTGATCACGGCGATGGAGGGCATGTCCTTCGAGACGCCGAAGGGCACGATGGTCTTCCGCGCGGAGGATCACCAAGCGTTGCAGTCCATGTACCACTTCAAGATCCGGGTCGACCCGGATGTCGAGTGGGGCATTCCGGAACTGGTGCGCGAATTGAAGATCGAGGACATGAACATCCCGATCCGCAACACGCGCTGACGCTTTCGTGTGGTGACTTTGGAAGACGCGTCGTCTCGGCGGCACTCCCAAAGCGTGTTTCAAAGTCCGCCACGCGAGGCGGCCCGGTCCCTCGCCGCGGCCGGGCCGCCCGAACGTCTCCCGACCCGGAGCCCCCTTTCCCGGAGCCCAGCCCTCATGCGCGAACCGCCCGTTCTCGAAACCGAGGACCTGACGATCCGCTTCGGCGGCCATGTCGCCGTCGACGCCGTCAGTTGCGCCTTCGACCGCGGCACGCTGACCGCCATCGTCGGCCCGAACGGCGCCGGCAAGACCACCTATTTCAACCTCGTCTCGGGCCAGCTCAAGGCCAGCGCCGGCACGGTCCGCCTCAACGGCGAGGACATCACCCGGCTCGGCGTCGCCGACCGCTGCGACCGCGGCATCGGCCGGGCGTTCCAGCTCACCAACCTGTTTCCGAGCCTGAGCGTGCGCGAGAATGTCCGCCTGGTGGTGCAGTCGCGCGCCCATCGCGGCTTCGACCTGTTCTCGCGCGCCGCCTCGCATGTGGAACTGATCGAGCGGGCCGAGCATGTGCTGGCCGAGGTGCGGCTCGCCGACAAGCGCAACGTCACCGTCTCCGCCCTGCCGCATGGCGACCAGCGCAAGCTGGAAGTCGCCCTGATGATCGCGCTCGGCGCGCAGGTGATGATGTTCGACGAGCCGACCGCCGGCATGAGCGTCGACGAGGTGCCGGTGATCCTCGACCTGATCCGCGAACTGAAGGCCGACAAGGACCGCACGATCCTCCTCGTCGAACACAAGATGGACGTGATCCGCACGCTGGCCGACCGCATCGTCGTGCTGCACAACGGCGCGCTGGTCGCCGACGGCGAGCCGGGCGAGGTGATGCGCTCGGCCATCGTCCAGGAAGCCTATCTCGGCAAGGCGCCAGATACCGCGACGACGGAAGCCGCTGCCGCAACGGAGACAGCTCATGGCTGACGCGCTGCTGACGCTGGAGCGCGTCCACACCCATATCGGCCCCTATCACATCCTGCATGAGGTGAGCTTTGCCGTGCCGCGCGGCGGGGTGACCATGCTGCTGGGGCGCAACGGCGCCGGCAAGTCGACGACGCTGCGCACCATCATGGGCCTGTGGACGGCAAGCCGCGGCACCATCACCTTCGACGGCCGGCCGATCCAGGGCCTGGCAACGCCGGACATCGCCCGCGCGGGCATTGCCTATGTGCCGGAGAACATGGGCATCTTCGCCGACCTGACGGTGGCGGAGAACATGCGCCTTGCCGCCACCGGCGGCCCGTTCGACGCAAGGCGCCTTGCCTGGATCAAGGAGCTGTTCCCGCCGATCGGCACGTTCTGGGACAAGGCCGCCGGTACCCTGTCGGGCGGGCAGAAGCAGATGCTCTCGGTCGCCCGCGCGATCATCGAGCCGCGCCGGCTGATCCTGATCGACGAGCCGAGCAAGGGGCTGGCGCCGGCGATCATCGCCGCGATGACGGCGGCGCTGAAGCAGTTGAAGGACACCGACACCACCATCCTGCTGGTGGAGCAGAACTTCGCCATGGCCTCGGCGCTCGGCGACACGGTGGCGGTGATGGATGACGGGCGCATCGTCCATGCGGGCGCGATGGCGGAGCTAGCCGCCGACGTGTCGCTGCAGGAGAAGCTGATGGGCCTCAGCCTGGAGGTACACCAGTGAGCGAGACCGCAATCCGTCCCCGCCTGGTGGGGCCGACAGCGATGGAACGGCTCGGCAAGGCGGCGCCGCTGCTGCTGGCGCCGGTGCTGGCCCTCGCCGGGCTTGCCGCCATCGGCAACCCGTCCGTCTGGCTGACGCTGACCGTCGCCGGGCTCGCGATGGGGCTGATGATCTTCATCATGGCCTCGGGGCTCACGGTCATCTTCGGCCTGATGGACGTGATCAATTTCGGCCATGGCGCCTTCGTGTCGGTCGGCGCTTTCGTCGGCTTCACCGTGCTCGCCTGGCTGTCCGGCTGGACGCAGAACCCGGCCGTGGTGCTCAACCTTGCCGCCGTGTTCCTGGCGATCCTCGCCTCGATGGCGGTGACGGGGGCGCTCGGGCTCGCCTTCGAGCGGGTGATCGTCAAGCCGGTCTACGGCCACCACCTGAAGCAGATCCTCGTCACCATGGGCGGGCTGATCGTCGCTCAGCAGTTGATCCATGTGATCTGGGGGCCGGACGCGATCCATGTCGCCCGCCCACCCTCGCTGCAGGGCTCGTTCATCGTCGGCGAAGCGGCGATCGAGAAATACCGCATGCTGGCGGTGGCGATCGGCCTCGTCCTGTTCCTCGCCATGCGCCACGTGCTGCGGGCGACCAAGCTCGGCCTGCTGGTGCGCGCCGGGGTGGAGAACGGCGAGATGGTCGAGGCGCTCGGCTACCGGATCAACCGGCTGTTCCTGCTGGTGTTCATGGCCGGCTCGGCGCTCGCCGGTCTCGGCGGCATCATGTGGGGCCTCTATCAGGAGACGATCACCGCGCATATGGGCTCGGAGATCATGGTGCTGGTCTTCGTCGTGGTGATCATCGGCGGGCTCGGCTCCATCGAGGGCTGCTTCATCGGCGCGCTGCTGGTCGGGCTGCTCGCCAACTACATGGCCTTCCTGGCGCCCAAGGTGGCGCTGGTCTCCACCATCGCGCTGATGGTCGCCATCCTGATGTGGCGGCCGCAGGGCCTCTATCCCGTGGTCAAGGCGAAATAGGCGCAAGATGATCAACACCCTGCTCTCCGGCGATCGTCCGAACAGCCGCATGCTTGCGCTGCTACTGATCGCGATCGGCCTCTGCCTTGCCTTCGCGCCGTTCCTGTTTCCCGGCACCAAGCCGCTCGACACGGCCGCGCGCATCTGCATCTTCATCGTGCTGGTGGCGAGCTACGACCTGCTGCTCGGCTATACCGGCATCGTCTCCTTCGCCCATACGATGTTCTTCGGCATCGGCGCCTATGGCGTGGCGCTGGCGCTCGGCAGTCTCGGCGCCTCGTTCCTGGCGATCCTTGTCGGCGTGCTGGCCGGAACGGCACTGTCCTGCGCGCTGGCGCTCGCCATCGGCCTGTTCTCCTTGCGGGTGAAGGCGATCTTCTTCGCCATGGTGACGCTGGCGGTGGCGAGCGCCTTCGCCGTCCTGGTCTCGCAGCTCTCCTCGATCACCGGCGGCGAGGACGGGCTGACTTACCGCATCCCGCGCGAGCTGACGCCGGCCTTCCGCCTCACCGACCTGCGGATTTTCGACGTGCGGATCGACGGGCGGCTGCTCGCCTATTACCTCATCTTCTTCAGCGCCCTGGTGCTGTTCCTCGTGATGCTGCGCATCGTCAACTCGCCCTTCGGCACGACGCTGAAGGCGGTGCGCGACAATGCCTTCCGCGCCGAGGCGATCGGCTACCGGGTGGTGCGCTACCGCACCACGGCGACGGTGCTTTCCGCCGCCATGGCGAGCCTTGCCGGCGCGCTGCTGGCCATCTGGATCCGCTACACGGGACCGGCGACGACGCTGTCCATGGAGATCATGATCGACATCCTCCTGATGGTGGTGATCGGCGGCATGGGGACGATGTACGGGGCGGTGATCGGCGCCAGCCTGTTCATCCTCGCCCAGACCTATCTGCAGAGCCTGATGGCGAGCGCTGAGACAGCGACGCGCGGTCTGCCGCTGCTGCCCGACCTGGTGGCGCCGGAACGCTGGCTGCTGTGGCTCGGCACGCTGTTCATCCTGTCGGTCTACTTCTTCCCGGACGGCATCGTCGGCCGGCTGAGGAACCGTAGATGAGCAGACTGCATCTGCGCCGGGCCGGCCGCCGCCGGCCCGGAACGCCCGTCCTGATCCTGCTGCACGGCTGGTCCTGCCATGGCGGCTTCTTCGCCCCGCAAATGGACGCGCTGGCGGACCTTACCGAGGTGATCGCCCCGGACCTGCCGGGCCACGGCAAGACCGGCGACGCGGTGACGCCGAGCATCGAGGCCGGCGCCGACGCGCTCGCCGAACTGATGCGGGAGGAGGAGATCGCCGGCGCGGTGCTGGTCGGCTGGTCGATGGGCGCGCTTGTCGCCTGGTCGCTGATCGCGCGCCATGGCAACGACCGGATCGCCGCGCTGGTGGTCGAGGACATGGCGCCGCGCGTCCTCAACGACCCGGATTGGCGGCTCGGCACGCTGAACGGCCTCGACGGGCCGCGCAACGCGGTGTTCCTGAAGGCGATCGAGAGCCAGTGGCCGCTGCTGGCGCCGGCCACCGCGCGGCGGAGCTTTGCCGCCAGCGCGCGCAAGGAGCTGGTGGACTTCGCCGAACGGGAGATGCGCGGGGCAAGCCCGAAGCTGCTCGCTGCGATGTGGCGCTCGCTCACCTTGCAGGATTTCCGAGGGCTGATCCCGCGCATCACGGTGCCCGTGGTGCTGGCGCGCGGCGGCCTCAGCCAGCTCTACAGCCCGGCCGCGGCCGCGTGGCAGGCGGCCCGCCTCGCCGACGCCCGCATCGAGGTCTTCGCGCGGTCGGGCCACTCGCCGCATCTGGAGGAAGCGAGCGCCTTCAATGAGATGCTGGCCGGCTTCGTGCGGGCGGGCAGCGCGCCGGGCGGGCTCCCGAGACCATGACACCGCAGGGCGGAGGCTGCGGCGGCGCTTGCCGGTCTCAGGGTTTTCGCATACAATTCGCCGCGTCGGTTTTCGGACCGGCCCCAGCGGGCTTGAAAATTCGAACCCGGTTAAGAAAGTTTCGGTATGCGGCGCTTCCTGGTCCCCGTGACCGGTTCTGTCGAACAGAACTGCCTTTCCCGTTTCTGAATGCCACGCTCGCGCAAGCAAGCGCGCTTACTTGCGCTTAACTATCGACACGGGACAGGAGTTTTCCCATGCGCCAGACCGGCACCCTGAAGTTCTTCAACCATGATCGTGGCTTCGGCTTCGTGACCCCGGCCGAGGGCGGCAAGGACGTGTTCGTCCACATCACGGCTTTCGAGCGTTCGGGCCTCGCCGTTCCGGCCGAGGGCACCACGCTGACCTTCGTGACCGAGGAAGACCGTCGCGGTCGTGGCCTGCAGGCCGCCCAGCTCGAGCTCGCCTGAGCAGATCGGGCCGTTCCGCAAGGAACCGAATTTCCGACGCCGCCGGCCCCGCCGGCGGCGTTTTTCGTCGCGGAAACCGTTCAGGCGGCGGCGACATCCTCGACATAGACCAGCGCCCGGCCTTCGCAGATGCGCCGGCCGTCCTCGCCCAGACACACGGTCTCAAGGTCGACGAGGTGCTTTTCCGGGCGCAGGCGGGTGATCGTCACCCGCGCCGTCAACGTCTCGCCGAAGCGCGCCTCGGACAGGAAGGACATTTCCTGCTTCAGGTAGTTGGTGCCGAAGCCCGGCAGCCGGACGCCGAGGAGATAGGAGAACAGCCCGCCGATCAGCGGCTGCGGCACCGCCTCCGGCAGGTGGTCCAGCCCGGCGAGCCCGGCGAAGACCGCCGCATCCGAGGCCGGGAAGCGGCGGCTCACCTCGGCGCTCTGTCCCACGTTCAGCTTCATCGTCCCGCCTCCAGCCGGCACTGCCCGACAAGCACGGGCGCCCCGTCGGCGACCCGCGAAATGGTGATCGCCAGCAGCCCGGCGTCGTCTTCATCGCCTTTCGAGAAGGCAAGCTCCAGTTCCTCCTCCGCATAGGCGGGATTGGGGAACATCAGCGCCTGCATCGCGTGACGGTGCTCCGGATAGCGCTGGCGCAGCAGGGCCCAGAGGCGCGAGTAGAGCAGCATGCCGTGCGAGACGGTGCGCCCGAAACGGGTGCGCGCCGAAAACTCCGCATCGACATGGATCGGATTGTCGTCACCCGACAGTTCCGCAAAGGCGTCGAAATCCGCCTGTGTCGGCACCCAGCGCGCCGTCCATTCGTCCGTTGCCGTCATCACCGGCCGCTCTCCCCGTGCCTGGTCTTGAGAATGTGTTTCTGCACCTTGCCGGCGGCGGTGCGCGGCAGGTCGTCGACGATATGGAAGGCACGCGGCACCTTGTAGCCGGCGAGCCGCTCGCGGCACCAACGGGTCAGCGCCGCGACATCGATCTCGGCTCCGGGCCGGGGGATCAGCCAGGCGGCGCCGACCTCGCCCCATTTCTCGTCCGCAACGCCGATCACCACCGCGTCGAGCACGTCCTCATGGGCGATGAGCACCCGCTCGACCTCGGCCGGATAGACGTTCTCGCCGCCGGAGATGTACATGTCCTTGATGCGATCGACGATGTAGTAGCAGCCGTCGGCATCGCGGCGGGCGACATCGCCCGACAGCAGCCAGCCGCCCGGCGCGAAGGCGGCTTGGCTCGCCTGCGGATTGCCGAAATAGCCGGGCGTGACCCCGGGGCCGCGGATCTGCAGCTCGCCCTCGCCTTCGCCCTCGACCACCTCGCCCGTCACCGCGACGAGGCGCACCTCGGCAAGGATCTGCGCCTTGCCGACCGAGCCGATCTTGCGCGCCGCATCCTGCGGGTCGGCGAGGAACACGGTCGGGCCGGTCTCGGTCATGCCCATGCCGTTGCACACGGTGACGCCGCGTGACAGATAGGTCTCCAGCAGGGGGGCGGGCATCGGCGCGCCGCCGCAGCCGAGCGAGCGCAGGGCGGAGAAATCCGTTGCCGAGAAGCCCGGCTCCAGCGCGATCGCCTGGTAGATCGCCGGCACGCCGAAGAAGGCGGTGAGCCGGCCGGCGCCGATCAGATGCAGCACCGCAGGGGCATCGAACTTGTGAAGGACGATGCTCTCGCCGCCGGCAAGGAACAGCGGCAGGGTCATCAGGTTGATGCCGGCGGTGTGGAACAGCGGCAGGAAGTTGACCGTGCGGTCCTTGCCGGAAATTCCCGTCGCCTGGGTGTAGTTGACTGCATTGGCCCAGGCCATTTCCGCCGTCTGGATCACCAGTTTCGGCGTGCCGGTGGTGCCGGAGGTGGCGAGCAGATACCAGGGCCGGCCGGCTTCGATCCGCGTGTCACTGAGCGGGGCGGACGAGAGGTCGCCGGCGAGCGTGTCGAGATGGGGGGCCTCTCCGCCGAGGGGCGCATCGGCGAAGCCGACGAGATCGAGCGCGAGGGTGCCGGCGAGCGCGCGTGCGGTCGCGGCCGTTGCGCCGTCATGCAGCAGCAGCCGCGCGCCGGAGGCGGCGACGACCGGCGCGAGCTCGGCCGGTGGCTGGCGCCAGTTGAGCGGCAGCAGCACGATGCCGGCCTTCTGGGCGGCAAAGAGCAGGACGAAGAAGTCCGGATGGTTGTGGCACAGCACGGCGACACGCTCGCCGGCGTCGATGCCCTGCGCCAACAGGGCGCGGGCGGTGCGGCTCGCCTTCGCCTCGACCTCGGCGAAGGTGAGTTGCGCGCCGGTCTCGTGATCGGTGAAGGCGATGCGATCCGGCGTCAGCTCGGCGCGCTTGGCCGCCATGTCGGTGACCCAGGACATCATCGCCGCCCCTCCCCGGCCGCGGGAGGGGCAAGAAAGGCCTGCATCCGCTCGCGGGTTTGCGGCCGGGCGATCAGCGCCAGAAAGCCGTCGAGCTCGCGCTGCAGCGCCTTCGCGACGGCGGCTAGGTGTTCCTCGCTCCAGACATTGGCGCGGGCCACGGCGAGGGTGCCGGGGTCCATCCCGGCAAGGGTCGAAAGCCGCGCACGCACGCGGGCCTCCAGCTCCGCCGGCGGGCAGGTCTCGCTCGCCAGACCGAGACGCAGGCAGTCGGCGGCGGTCAGGCGCTGGTTGAGATATTGCACCTCCAGCGCCCGCGCTGTGCCGATGCGCGCGGGCAGCAGCGCCGTCCAGCCGCCATCGGGCGCAAAGCCCATCTGCGCATAATAGGGCTGGAGGAATGCGCCCTCGCTCATCACCACCATATCGGCGGCGAGCATCAGCCCGGCCGAGCCGCCGGTGACCGGACCGTTGAGCGCGGCGATCACCGGCATGGGAAACGCGAGAAGGTCGAGGATCGCCGCATTGAGCGCGCCGACGATCTCGCGCGACCAGTCGACGAGGGCGTCGCGGTCGTCGGCAAGCGCGGCGAAGCGGGCGACATCGCCGCCGGCGGAAAAGGCACGGCCGCGGCCGGTCAGCACCAGCGCACCGGCCCCTGCCTGCCGCGCCTCGGCGATCCGCGCGCGCAAGGCGGCGAGCAGCTCCGGCACCAGGGCGTTGCCGCGACCGGGGCGGTCGAGCGTCAGCCAGGCGGCACCCTCGCGCCAGTCGAGATGGATGAGGTCGAGATGCCCGAGATCGCAGGCGGCGGCGCTCATTCGCCCGTCCCTTTGCTGCCGCCGACCTTGAGGCCGTTCTCGATGAGGTCGTGAGCGACCTCGACCATGGTGTCGACCGGCGCCGTGCCGCCGAACACCACCTGGAACTCGCCGAGCGAGCGGGCGATGCCCATCAGCGTCCAGGCGCGGATCTCGGCGTCGCCGGGGCGGATGGTGCCGGCGCTTGCCGCCCGCGCCAGCCCTTCGCGATAGCCTTCGGCGAAGGTGCGGAAGTAGGCGAGATAGGCCTCGCGATCGACGAATTGCGCCTCCTGGACGATGCGGTAGAGCTCGGGATGGGCCGAGACGAAGGCGAGGAAGGCGCGCAGGCCCTCGCGCTCGGCCTGCAGCCGGTCGGTGTAGCCCGAGGTCGCCTCGCTGATCGCATGGCGCAGCATGCGGCCCATTTCGGCGACCAGCTCGGAGAAGACCTCGTCCTTGCTCGCGAAGTAGATGTAGAAGGTGCCTTGCGCGACGCCGGCCTCGCGGGTGATGGAGCCGATGGAGGCCTCGTTGAAGCCCTGGCGGCCGATCACCCGTTCGGCGGCCTCGAGGATCGCCCGCCGGGTCGCCGCGCCGCGCGCGGTCTTCGGCATGCCGGATGTGGCCTCGGCCTCGGCATCGCCGACGATTTCCCTTGCCGGATCGGCCGTCGCCGCGTCAGTCTCGACGACGCGCCGGCCCGTTGCGCGTGCGCGGTCCCTCGCCCGCCCCGCGCCTCTGCCCGTCCTCACCTCGTTCACGACATTTCCACCCTTAATATGAATTATGAATCACTATTCATGTTTTGCGCGGGAGTTTCAAGCGCAAAGCAGGGGGAGGCGCGGGATCGCACAGCCGAGAGCGCTGGCGGAGGCGCTCCGGCAAGGGGGGCGACCGCGGTGGCTCGCCGATCCCGGCTCGGCGCTGCGCGCCGTCCGGGAAGACGCCGGGAGAGGTTGGCGCGGCATTGCACTTGCCGATGCTGCAGCAAGCGCCTTCCGCCCCGCCCTTGCTGAGGGTACCTCTGGTTCCCGGTTCTGCGCTGCGCTTGACCGGGATTGTTCGTCTGAAGAGGTGGTAGAGTTTGGGCGGTCTCCCGGCCTGAACCGCCGGGAGACCAGTGGCAGGCGACCGGACCGGGGTTGGGCTTTCGCCCGTCGTCATCAGGGTCCCTGCCGCTTCCTT
>NZ_FYAV01000008.1:0-8110 GCF_900185745.1 Stappia sp. TSB10GB4
CCACGCCGGCCGGGCTTGAGGGAGCGGCAAGCCGAGAGGGAGATGGAGCGTTCGATCGATCACGTGAGGCGGACACGCCGTGCGACCCGACCGGCCGTCGAGGCCGTGGTTCCGTTAGGCGCCGCCCACGCGCAACCCATCTTGGGCCATGGCGGTTCACCATGCCGCCGAAACAGGCCGGACATACGAACCGCTGTCGATCCGAGCGAGCCTCAACTAATCGCTTGCCCTCAGGGGGCCGTCCACATACGGGTCGCGGCTTCGCCTAGCCCGTGATGACCGCGGACAGGGGGAGCGGCCGGGCTCAGAGACCAGATCCAACAACAGAGTTGATGACGTCGGACCGCAACACCCGCCCCCACACGAAAACGCCGCCCGGCATCCCGGACGGCGCTGCTTGTCTCGATCGCAGGGCGCGCGGCCCCTTGGTCACGCCTGCGGATTGGCCTCGATCAGCCCGTCGAGCGCGGCGAGGACATCCGTGGTCTCCTTCGCCTGATCCCTGATCTGGGCGAGTTGCTCGTTCAGCAGCTCTTCCTGGCGCGCGCACATCTCGCGCAAGGCGCGAAGCTGCGACATGCGGCTGGTCTTGCCTTCCAGAAGCGCGATCACCTCGCGAATCTCGACCAGGGTCAGACCGATCCGCTTGGCCTGCAGGATCACCTTCATCCGCCCGATCTCGCGGGCGCCGTAGAAGCGGCGCGCGCCCTTGCGCTCCGGGCGCAGCAAGGCCTTTTCCTCGTAGAAGCGCAGCGCCCGCAGGGTGACGCCGAAGGTTTCGGCCATCTCGGCGATGGAGAGCCGCGCCTCGTTCTTGCCGTCGATCTGGATCGGACCTGCAAGGTCCGGTCCGAACGCAGAAGTTCTGGAGAGTTCCGTCATTTCACTTTCCATAGGTCCCGATCGAATGGCGCGGCCCGGAACGCGCACAACGGCGCAAACTATGCCACCACCTTTCCGTCACGACCTTCTCCCTACGTGCCAATCTTTTATCCTTACGTTCGTTTCGAGAAAAAAACGTCAGGCACCTGTTCCAGGCGAAGAGGTCACGAGAAAGCCTGCCCTCCGGCACAACGGCAACAAACGTAATATCACTATCTGATACCCGGTGAATAATCGGGCTGGTCTTTACAACAACAGGTATTATGCAAAGTCATACAAATGAAGGACATAAGAAAACAAACCGGCATCCGAAATTCAGGAAAATCGTTTCTCCAGAAGAGATCCTTTGAGACGAAAGTATATACGTGAAACGACAGAGCCGGCGGGCGGTTCGCCCCGCGCACCGCGGGCGTTCTGCCTGCCCCCGCGACCTCTCCCAAGACCTGACCCGTGTCGTTACGGCAGATGCCGCCGGATCAGCCCACCAGGGCGCCGCGCCGGCACTCGCTCGGCGGCCGGCCGAACCAGCGCCGCGCCGCCCGCGAGAAATTGCCCACCGCCGAGAAGCCCAGCCGGAAGGCGATCTCGGAGATCGGCAGGTCGGTCTGGGCCAGGTAATCGGCGGCCATGCGGCGGCGCACCCCGTCATGCAGGGCCTGGAAGCTCGTGTCCCGTTCGGCCAGCCGGCGCTGCAGCGCCCTGACGCTGATCGCCATGTCGCGGGCGACTTCCGCGATCGTCAGCAGCGGATCGGCGATCCGCTCGGCAATGGCATCGTTGACCATCGCCACGAAGTCCTCCGCCCGCCGCCGGTCGTCGAGCCGGCGCCGGTTCAATTCGCACAGGGCGGCGAACAGGTCGTCGTCGCGCAAGGGATTGGCCCCGCGTCCGCCGGCGATTCGGAAGCGCAGGCTGTTGCGCGGCCCGCCGAAGCGCACCGGCACCCCGTAGAACAGGTCGTGCAGCCCGACATTGAGCGGGCGCGCGCGCCCAAGGCGCACCGCCAGCGGCTGCACCGTGCCGCCGCCGATGCGCATCAGCCGGGTGAACACCTTGCTGGCCACCCGGTCGTGCAACTGGTCGCAGCGCACCAGTTCCGGCGAGAAGCCGAAGGCGACCTCCGCCTCCTCGCCGTCGAACTCGACCCGGATCTCGGCGGCATCGACGACGATGCGCGTGAAGCGGGCGCTGGTCTCCAGCGCCGTGCGGAAGTCCGGGGCGTGGCGCAGGGCCAGCGACACCGTGTCCTCCGGTCCGGGGCCGAGCGAGCGGGTCCAGCCGAGGCCGAACGTATCGTCGCCGGCCAGCCGGCTCGCCGTCTCCAGCGCGCTGTTATGGGCGCGCAGGCTGATATAGCCGCCCAGCGAGGCGCTGACGGGGTCCCGGTCCAATCCGCTCTCGCGCAGCACCGCGTCGAAGGGAACGCCGCGCAGCCGGCAGTAATCCGCAAGGCCGATCTGGGCGCGGGAATGAATGAGAAGCGTATCCGCCGGGGCGGCCACATCGTATCTCACCAGCATTTCGGCAACGATCCGTCCAGGGAGACCGGCAGGCTGCGCCGGTAGGGCAGGATCCGGGGGCCGGACCGCCGCGGATAGTATATGAAACCATCGCGATTATGGAAGCTCGCGTCGGACGCGTCCCGATCAGGGTAAACGCGCTGATTGCCGTTTGACTTTTGCGTGCCCGCGTAAGATCAAGTCGGGCGCAAAGGTTGCGCTTCAGGCGCGGCGTTTTCCACTGCAAACGCCACACTCGAAACGCAACACCCGGCGCAAGACCAACGCGAACCCGACGAGACGGCCCCATGGCGCCCCCCCGCGAAGATCGCTCCCCGACCGCTCCCTCGATGACGCCCGAACTGTTCCGCAAGTGGCGCAAGTCGCTCGGGCTGAAGCAGAAGGACGCCGCCGAGGTGCTCGGCCTCAAGAAGCGGATGATCCAGTATTACGAGAAGGGCGATCGCAATGGCCGCCCCGTCGAGATCCCCAAGGCGGTGCGCCTTGCCTGCTTCGCACTCTCCGCCGGCATCGCCGATTTCGACGGCCTTGCGCCGGTTCCGGCGCCGCTCGGCGCCCCCCTTCGCGCCGCCCTTCCGCCCGCCTCGTCCACCGCGGCGTCTCCCGCCTCCGAGCCGGCCGTCGGCGCGTGACCGCACGCCCCCGCGCCAGGAGCTGGAAACATCGCGCGGATGGGGTTTCGCCTCCCGCGCTTTTTGCCTATAAGGCGCGCTCAGCCGTAGATTTCACCCATCAAGTCGCCAGCGACCGGATCCCGCCCGTGCGGGGGAGCCGGCGAAGGCCAGCCGCGAGCCCAGTATGCCCAGACGCACAGACATCTCCTCGATCCTGATCATCGGCGCCGGGCCGATCATCATCGGCCAGGCCTGCGAGTTCGATTACTCGGGAACCCAGGCCTGCAAGGCGCTGCGCGAGGAAGGCTATCGGGTCATCCTGGTGAACTCCAATCCGGCGACGATCATGACCGACCCGGATCTCGCCGATGCCACCTATATCGAGCCGATCACGCCCGAGATCGTCGCCATGATCATCGAGAAGGAGCGCCCGGACGCGCTGCTGCCGACCATGGGCGGCCAGACGGCGCTGAACTGCGCCCTGTCCCTGAAGAAGATGGGCGTGCTGGAGAAATACGGCGTCGAGATGATCGGCGCCACCGCCGAGGCCATCGACAAGGCCGAGGACCGCGAGCTGTTCCGCCTGGCGATGGAGAAGATCGGCCTGGAGACGCCGCGCTCGCGCCTCGCCCATTCGCTGGGCGAAGCGCTCGACGCGCTCGACGACATCGGCCTGCCGGCGATCATCCGTCCCTCCTTCACCCTCGGCGGCACCGGCGGCGGCATTGCCTACAACCGCGAGGAATATCTCGACATCATCGAGCGCGGCCTCGACGCCTCGCCGACCACCGAGGTCCTGGTCGAGGAATCGGTGATCGGCTGGAAGGAATACGAGATGGAGGTGGTCCGCGACCGCGCGGACAACTGCATCATCATCTGCTCCATCGAGAACATCGACCCGATGGGCGTGCATACCGGTGATTCCATCACCGTCGCGCCGGCGCTGACGCTGACCGACAAGGAATACCAGATCATGCGCGACGCCAGCCTCGCGGTGCTGCGCGAGATCGGCGTCGAGACCGGCGGCTCCAACGTCCAGTTCGCGGTCAATCCGCAGAACGGCCGCCTCATCGTCATCGAGATGAACCCGCGCGTGTCGCGCTCCTCCGCGCTCGCCTCCAAGGCGACCGGCTTCCCGATCGCCAAGGTCGCGGCGAAGCTCGCCATCGGCTACACGCTGGACGAGCTGGAGAACGACATCACCGGCGGCGCCACCCCGGCCTCGTTCGAGCCGTCGATCGACTATGTCGTCACCAAGATCCCGCGCTTCGCCTTCGAGAAGTTCCCCGGCGCCGAGCCGACCCTGACCACCGCCATGAAGTCGGTCGGCGAGGTCATGGCCATCGGCCGCACCTTCGCCGAGAGCCTGCAGAAGGCGCTGCGCGGCCTGGAGACCGGCCTGACCGGCCTCGACGAGGTCGAGATCCCCGGCCTTGGCCAGAACGACGACAAGAACGCCATCCGTGCCGCGCTCGCCTCGCCGACGCCGGACCGCCTGCTCAAATGCGCCCAGGCCTTCCGCCTCGGCACCGACATTGAGCAGGTCTACCGTTCCTGCCACATCGACCCGTGGTTCCTGCGCCAGCTCAAGGCCATCGTCGACACCGAGGAGAAGGTGCGCGCCCACGGCCTGCCGGACAATGCGGTCGCCATGCGCGGCCTCAAGGCGATGGGCTTTTCCGATGCGCGCCTTGCCTCGCTCGCCGGTCTCGACGAGGCCGACGTGAAGGCGCTGCGCGGCAGGCTCGACGTGCACCCGGTCTACAAGCGCATCGACACCTGCGCGGCCGAGTTCGCCTCGCCGACCGCCTATATGTACTCCACCTACGAGACGCCCTTCGCAGGCAAGCTCGCCGACGAGGCGCGCCCGAGCGATGCCAAAAAAGTGGTGATCCTCGGCGGCGGGCCGAACCGGATCGGCCAGGGCATCGAGTTCGACTATTGCTGCTGCCATGCCGCCTTCGCGCTGCAGGATGCCGGCTTCGAGACCATCATGGTCAACTGCAACCCGGAGACCGTCTCCACCGACTACGACACCTCGGACCGGCTGTATTTCGAGCCGTTGACCGCCGAGGACGTGCTGGAGATCATCCGCACCGAGCAGACCAACGGCACGCTGCACGGCGTCATCGTCCAGTTCGGCGGCCAGACGCCGCTGAAGCTCGCCCAGGCCTTGGTCGAGGCCGACGTGCCGATCCTCGGCACCGCCCCGGACATGATCGACCTTGCCGAGGACCGCGACCGCTTCCAGAAGCTGCTGCACCGCCAGGGCCTGAAGCAGCCGCAGAACGGCATCGCCTATTCGGTCGAGCAGAGCCGGCTGATCGTCGCCGAACTCGGCCTGCCGCTGGTGGTGCGCCCGTCCTATGTGCTCGGCGGCCGCGCCATGCAGATCATCCGCGACGAGGACGCGCTCAACGCCTACCTGCTCGGCACCCTGCCCGAGCTGGTGCCGGCCGACGTGCGCGCCAAGTATCCGAACGACAAGACCGGTCAGATCAACACGGTGCTCGGCAAGAACCCGCTGCTGTTCGACCGCTATCTCGACGGCGCCATCGAGGTCGATGTCGACGCGCTCGCCGACGGCAAGGACGTCTTCGTCTGCGGCATCATGGAGCATATCGAGGAGGCCGGCATTCACTCGGGCGACAGCGCCTGCTCGCTGCCGCCCTATTCGCTCTCCGAGGAGATGGTGGCCGAGCTCACCCGCCAGACCGAGGTGCTGGCGAAGGCGCTGGCCGTCGGCGGCCTGATGAACGTCCAGTACGCCATCAAGGACGGCGAGATCTTCGTGCTGGAGGTCAACCCGCGCGCCTCGCGCACCGTGCCCTTCGTCGCCAAGACCGTCGGCGTGCCGATCGCCAAGATCGCCGCGCGGGTGATGGCCGGCGAGCCGCTCGCCTCCTTCGGCCTGAAGACCGAAAAGCTCGACCATGTCGCGGTGAAGGAGGCGGTGTTCCCCTTCGCCCGCTTCCCCGGCGTCGACACGGTACTCGGCCCGGAGATGCGCTCCACCGGCGAGGTGATGGGCCTCAACGGCACGTTCGAGGTGGCCTTCGCCAAGTCGCAGCTCGGCTCCGGCACGCGCGTGCCGACCAGCGGCACCGTCTTCGTCTCGGTGCGCGATGCCGACAAGGAGCGGGTGCTCGATCCGATCCGCCGCCTGGCGCGCATCGGCTTCCGCATCATCGCCACCCACGGCACCCAGAGCTTCCTGGAGAAGCAGGGTATTTCCTGCGACAAGGTGAACAAGGTGCTTGAAGGCCGGCCGCACATCGTCGATGCTATCAAGAACGGGGAAGTCCAGCTCGTCTTCAACACGACCGAAGGCGCCCAGGCTCTCTCCGACAGCAGGTCGCTGCGCCGCGCGGCCCTGCTGCACAAGGTGCCGTATTACACGACCTTGGCTGGTGCGATCGCGGCCGCAAAGGGGATCGAGGCCTATGCCTCGGGCAACCTTGAAGTGGTTCCGTTGCAGGCCTACTTCACGAAGGCCTGAAATCACGAGGGCCTGAAATCACGAGGGTATAACTCCGGGTCTGAATGGCTCTGAGTCTGAGTGAGTTCAGGCACGAGTGACTCCGGACCTGAGTCTTGTGAGCGTTCCGGCCGGGCCAAGCCCTGCCGGGCGTCATTTTTTTTGACGCGCGACGTCTGTGGGCGGCGCGAAGAAGAAGGGTCGAAGACCTATGGAAAAGGTTCCGATGACAAGCGCTGGCTATGCCATGCTCGAGAAGGAGCTGAAGCAGCGGATGTCGGAAGAGCGGCCGCGCATCATCCAGGCGATCTCCGAGGCGCGCGCCCATGGCGACCTGTCGGAGAACGCCGAGTATCACGCCGCCAAGGAACAGCAGAGCCTCAACGAGGGCCGCATCAGCGAGCTTGAGGACAAGCTCGGCCGCGCCGAGGTGATCGACGTCACCAAGCTGTCCGGCGACACGATCAAGTTCGGCGCCACGGTCACCCTCATCGACGAGGACACCGAGGAAGAGAAGAAGTACATGATCGTCGGCGATGTCGAGGCGGACGTGAAGCTCGGCCGCATCTCGATCTCCTCGCCCATCGCCCGCGCGCTGATCGGCAAGGCCGTCGGCGACAGCGTCGAGGTCACCGCGCCCGGCGGCGCCCGCGCCTATGAGATCATCAACGTCACCTTCGGCTGATCGCCGGGCGTTCCTCCGCCCGAGGGGCACCTTCCCGATCACATCCCGATCGCCCGTCCCACGGCTTCGCCGGGCCCCGCCCTGCGAAGCCGTTTTGCCGTCCGCCTGCGGCTCACGGCTGCCGGGCCGGCTCGCCCGGCGCTTCCGGTGGCCGCCCCGGCTCTCCGGCGAGCCACGGCGCTTGCCGTCCCTGCCGAAGCGCCTCCACAATCGCCCTCGGCTCTCCGGCACGACCCCTCCTTTCGTCATTCCGGGCAAGGCGCAGCCGCGACCCGTAACCGGCGAACCACAGAGGCTGCCTCTCTTGGCGAAGCGCCTCCGCAGCCGCCCTCGCCTCGTCCTCCCGCATCTCCGCTGCGCTGCGTGCGGGAGGACGCTGGAGAGGCGCGCGCGAATGATTGCAAGGTCGCGTTCGAGCACACCGGCGCCGCTCTCTGCGTGTCGTCCCGGCACGACCTCTCTCTTCGTCATTCCGGGCAAGGCGCAGCCGCAACCCGGAATCGACGAGCCACAGAGGCTGCCTCTCTTGGCAAAGCCCTCCGCTACCGCCCTCGGCTCTCCGATCCCGCATCTTCGCTGCGCTGCGTGCGGGATGACGCTAGCGCTGAAAAGCCATGGCTCACCACCACCATGCCAGACGATGAGTTGTCATCTCGATCCAAAAAACTCATATTATTCCAGTTTTTAGCAATCGAACGAATAATTCCTTCTCAGGAGAGTTAAATGAAATCCATCGGCACATGGAATACGAAATACTGGGACATAATGGAACAAATTTACTGGTCTCCAAAATACATTGGCCTTAGAGTCCGTTTGGAAAATCAGGGATGAGCTGTTCTGCGTAGCAGGTTTCCGCCCATGGCGACGAGGATCATGGCATGAGAGACGTCGATGCGCTGCTCATAGTCGCGCACGAGGCGTCGCCATCGGG
>NZ_FYAV01000037.1:0-98278 GCF_900185745.1 Stappia sp. TSB10GB4
AAGGGTCAGCTTCGACACGTCGATGCCGACGACGTGGGACGGGGCATGTTCCAGAAAGGCCATGGCAGTGGTATCCTGATCGTGCTTCGGATTGTTCGCGGGCGTGGTGTCGGCCAGAGGCCCCATCAACTCTCCAAGCGGGAAAAGGAAGCGGCAGGGACCCTGATGACGACGGGCGAAAGCCCAACCCCGGTCCGGTCGCCTGCCACTGGTCTCCCGGCGGTTCAGGCCGGGAGACCGCCCAAACTCTACCACCTCTTCAGACGAACAACCCCGGACGAGCATCGCGAGATCCGGTGCCCATTGGCTGCCAGAGCGGCGGCGGGATCCGTCAACTCCTCCCCGCGTCATCCCGCACGCAAGCCCCTCCTTCGTCATCCCGCACGAAGCGCAGCGGAGATGCGGGATCGGCGAGCCGAGGGCGTATGAGGTGCGCTCCGGAAAAATGCCACGACCGTCGTGGCTCGCCGGTCCCGGCTCGGCGCTTCGCGCCGTCCGGGAAGACGCCGAGGAGGGGAGGGAGCCATCGTCGGTCCACAGCCGGGAGGAGGCTCCCCGCCCGCCTCATGCCTGCCGGGGTTGCCAATGGATCCCGGCTCTGCGCTGACGCGCGGCCGGGATTGACTCCTGAGAGGGAGGCGCCACCTCGCCCCACCCTCGGGGGCGGCCCTACAGTGTCCCCTGCCGTCATCCCACCCACCGCCGTCACACCGGGCAAGGCGCAGCCGCGACCCGGTGCCCATTGGCTGCCAGAGCGGTTGCGGGAGCCCGTCAACTCCTCCCCGCGTCATCCCGCACGAAGCGCAGCCGGAGATCCGGGATCGGCGAGCCGAGAGCTTCTCGGCCGCGCTCCCGAACGACACCACAAGCGCCCTGCCTCCCCGGTCCCGGCTCGGCGCTCACGCGCCGTCCGGGAAGACGCCGAGGAGGGGAGGGAGCCATCGTCGGTCCACAGCCGGGAGGGGGCTACCCGCCCGCCTCATGCCTGCCGGGGGTGCCAATGGATCCCGGCTCTGCGCTGACGCGCGGCCGGGATGACGCCTGAGAAAGGGTCACGCCCACCCATCCTCTCCCGACCCCACCCGGCGCGACTCACCTGCCTCCGGAACAGGGCAACAGCCTCCCGCCAACCGCATCTTCCCGCCGCACGCGAGGCAAAAGGCCGGCCGGCGGGGCTTGTGTTGCGGCGCGCGGGCCAGTATAAGGCGCGCATTCCACACGCAGGGTCGGTTTTCGTCACGGACGGGGTCCATCCGGTGTCGGTGCGTGAGCACTGTCACACCCTGCGGAGGTACAACCGGAAAATCAAGGAGTTGCACGGCCATGGCCCTGCCCGATTTCACGATGCGCCAGCTTTTGGAAGCCGGTGTCCACTTCGGCCACCAGAAGCACCGCTGGAACCCCAAGATGGGGAACTACATTTTCGGCGTGCGCAACAACATCCACATCCTGGATCTCGCCCAGACCGTGCCGCTGCTGCACCAGGCGCTGAAGACCGTGTCCGACACGGTTGCCGCCGGTGGCCGCGTGCTGCTGGTCGGCACCAAGCGCCAGGCGCAGGAGTCGGTCGCCGACGCTGCCCGCCGCTCGGCCCAGTACCATGTCAACGCCCGCTGGCTCGGCGGCATGCTGACCAACTGGAAGACCATCTCCCAGTCGATCCAGCGCCTGCGCAAGCTTGAGGAGACCCTCGGCAATCCGAGCGGCCTGACCAAGAAGGAGCGGCTGTTCATGGACCGCGAGCGCGAGAAGCTCGAGCGGAACCTGGGTGGCATCAAGGACATGGGCGGCCTGCCGGACCTGCTGTTCGTCATCGACACCAATCGCGAGGCGATTGCCATCCAGGAGGCCAAGCGCCTCGGCATTCCGGTCGCCGCGATCATCGACAGCAACTGCGATCCGGAGGGCATCGACTTCCCGGTTCCGGGCAATGACGACGCCGGCCGCGCCATCACCCTCTATTGCGACCTGATCGCGCGCGCTGCCATCGACGGCATCTCCCGCGCCCAGGGTGGCATGGGCATTGATGTCGGCGCCGCCGAGGAAGCTCCGGTCGAGCCGGTCCTCGAGGCTGTCGAGGCCGCCGCGCCCGCCGAGGCGGTCGAGGAAGCCCAGGCCTGACAGAGGTTGCGCGCCGGCGGCGATTGACCGCCGGCCGTCACGGTGCCCGGCGGGGCCGTCCCGCCGGCTGCCGCCCTTTCGGCGGCATCTGTCATCATTCTTAAGCATGGCCTCGGCTACAGGTGCCGGGGTGACAACCCGTCAACGAGGCAATCTATGAGCATTTCCGCTGCGATGGTGAAGGAGCTCCGCGAAAAGACCGGCGCGGGCATGATGGACTGCAAGGCAGCCCTCACCGAGACCAACGGCGACATGGAAGCGGCCATCGACTGGCTGCGGACCAAGGGCCTGGCGAAGGCCGCCAAGAAGGCCGGGCGCGTTGCCGCCGAAGGCCTGGTCGGCGTCGCCGCCGAGGGCACCAAGGCCGCCGTCGTCGAGCTGAATTCCGAGACCGATTTCGTCGCCCGCAACGATGCGTTCCAGGCGCTGGTTTCCGGCACCGCCAAGGCGGCGCTGGCGGTCGGCGGCGATGTCGAGGCGCTCGGCAGCGCGACCTTCCCGGGGACGTCGGTATCCGTGTCCGATTCGATCAAGGACGCCATCGCGACCATCGGCGAGAACATGTCGCTGCGCCGCGTCGCCGTGCTGTCGGTGCCGGCCGGCGTCGTCGCCACCTATGTCCACAGCGCGATTGCCGACAGCCTCGGCAAGATCGGCGTGCTGGTGGCGCTTGAGTCCGAGGCCGATGCCGCCGAGCTCAACGCCTTCGGCCGCAAGATCGCGATGCATGTGGCGGCGACCAATCCGCTGTCGCTGAGCGTCGAGGATCTCGATCCGGAGGTCGTGGAGCGCGAGCGCCAGATCTTTGCCGAGCAGGCGCGCGAGTCGGGCAAGCCGGAGAACATCATCGAGAAGATGGTCGAGGGCCGCCTGCGCAAGTTCTACGAGGAAGTCACCCTCGTGAAGCAGGCCTTCGTGATCGATCCGGACAAGACCGTCGAGCAGGCCGTCGAGGCCTGCGCCAAGGAGCTGGGCAAGCCGGTGAAGCTGGTCGGCTTCGTGCGCTATGCGCTCGGCGAGGGCATCGAGAAAGAAGAGACCGATTTCGCCGCGGAAGTCGCGGCGGCCGTCGGCAGCTAAGTTCAAGGGGCGCCGGTCATTCCGGCGCCCTTCCTCTATGCGCGCAAGCCGGTCCGTCCGATCGGCTTGCGTTTTCGTGTGCAGTCAAGACACACTGCCCAGATCACGGCGAGACGAACAATGACGGGAAAACTCCGCTGGCGGCGCGTGCTGGTCAAGCTTTCGGGCGAGGCGCTGATGGGCTCGCAGGACTTCGGCATCGATCCTGAGACGGTCGGCCGGGTGGCGAAGGAAATCGCCGAGGCGGTGTCGCTCGGCGCCCAGGTCGGCGTCGTCGTCGGCGGTGGCAATATCTTCCGCGGCGTCGCCATCGCCGCCAAGGGCGGCAACCGGGTCACCGGCGACCACATGGGCATGCTGGCGACGGTGATGAACTCGCTGACGCTGGCCGACGCGCTCAGGCGTCTCGGCGTTCCCGCGCGCGTCCTGTCCGCCGTGCCGGTGCCCTCGATCTGCGAGACCTTCACCCAGCGCGGCGCCGAGCGCTACATGGAGGACGGCGACGTCATCGTCTTTGCCGGCGGCACGGGCAATCCGTTCTTCACCACCGACAGCGGCGCGGCCTTGCGCGCGGCGGAGATGCGCTGCGATGCCTTCCTGAAGGGCACCAGCGTCGACGGCGTCTATTCCGACGACCCGAAGAAGGTGCCGGATGCCGAGCGTTACGACACGCTCACCCCCGGCGAGGTGCTGGGCCGCGACCTCAAGGTGATGGACGCGACCGCCATCGCGCTGGCGCGCGACAATGCCATTCCGGTCATCGTCTTCTCGATTCGCACCCCCGGCGCCCTGGTCGAGGTGATGAACGGCTCCGGCCGCTATACGGTGATCTCCGACTAGGAGAGCCGCCGGACGGCGCGGCGTCCCTGCAAAAGCGGCTGTAAGGCCTTGCCTTTGCGGCCACCGTCATGGAAATAAGACGCGACGGTTTCGCGCCCTGAGGATCCTTCCGGGGCGCCGCTTCAATAAGTGAGGACAAGATGGCGGACCAGGGTATCGATTTTGGCGACCTCGAGCGGCGGATGAGCGGCGCGCTTGGCGTGCTGAAGACGGATCTCGCCGGCCTTCGCACCGGCCGCGCCTCGTCCAGCATGATGGATCCGATCACGGTGAACGCCTACGGCTCCGAAATGCCGATCAACCAGGTGGCGACGGTGAGCGTGCCCGAGCCGCGCATGATTTCCGTGCAGGTGTGGGACAAGTCGATGGTCGGCGCCGTGGAGCGCGCCATCCGCGAATCCAATCTCGGCCTCAACCCGGTGGTCGACGGCACGACGCTGCGCCTGCCGATCCCGGAGCTCAACGAGGAGCGCCGCAAGGATCTCATCAAGATCGCCCACAAATACGCCGAGCAGTCCAAGGTCGCCGTGCGCCATGTGCGCCGCGACGGCATGGACACGCTGAAGAAGCTGGAGAAGGACGGCGCGATCAGCGAGGACGACAGCCGCGTCCACGCCGACAAGGTGCAGAAGATGACCGACGAGATGATCGCCGAGATCGACTCGATGCTGGCCAAGAAGGAACAAGAAATCTCCCAGATCTGATCCGAAGATCGCGGCCCGATCGAAGAGGCGGGGAGCAGGACATGACGGTGACGGCGGGCCTTGACATGGCCGCCCCGGCCGAGCCCGGGGACGGCAGCGCTGTGCCTCGGCATGTCGCCGTGATCATGGACGGCAACGGCCGCTGGGCGGTGGCGCGCGGCCTGCCGCGCACCGAGGGGCACCGGGCCGGTGTCTCCGCCCTGCGGCGGATCGTCCGCCATGCCGCCGCGCGCGGCGTCGAGGTGCTGACGATCTTTTCCTTTTCTTCGGAGAACTGGAGCCGTCCGGCGGCCGAGGTCGGCTTCCTGATGTCGCTGCTGGAGCGCTTCGTGCGGCGCGACCTTGCCGAGATCCACCGCCAGAACGTGCGGGTGCGGATGATCGGCGAGCGCAGCGGTCTGGAGCCCTCGATCCTGTCGCTGATCGAGGAGGGCGAGGCGCTGACCCGCGACAACACCGGCATGGTCCTCGTCGTCGCCTTCAATTACGGCGCCCGCAACGAGATGGTGCGCGCCATGCGCGCCCTTGCCGAGGACGTCGCTGCCGGCCGTATCGCGCCGCAGGCCATCGACGAGGCGGCAATCGCCGCGCGGCTCGACACGGCGGATCTGCCGGACCCGGACCTTCTCATCCGCACCAGCGGCGAGCAGCGGCTCTCCAACTTCCTGCTGTGGCAGTGCGCCTATAGCGAGTTCTACTTCCCCGACCTGCATTGGCCGGACTTCGACGAGGCGGCCTTCGACCGCGCGATCGAGGCCTATGCCGCCCGCGACCGCCGGTTCGGCGGTCTCTCGGCGAAAGTCGCCAGATGACCAAGGGGGCCGCGGGGGGAGGCAGGCCCAGGCCGACGGAATTGAAGCTGCGGGTCGTCTCGGCCCTGCTGCTGGCCCCGGCGGTGCTGGTGGTCACCTGGTTCGGCGGCTGGGCCTTTGCCGCCGGCGCGGCGCTGTGTTCGGCGATCCTCCTGCAGGAATGGACGGTGATCGTCGGCGCCACCCGGCTGCGCGCCACCGTCGCGCTGGCAGCGCTCGGCACCGGCGCCATGCTGCTGGCGGCGGCGCTCGGTCTTGTGCCGCTGGCCGTCGGCCTTGCCTTCGCGGTTGCCGCGCTGCTCTGGGTCTGGGGGCAGGTGTCGGGCATCGCTGCGATCGGCTGGATGGGGACCGGCGTCCTCTATGCCGGGCTGACCGGCGTCGTGCTGATCGCCTTCCGGCTCGGCACGGACGGGGTGATCATGATCCTCTTCCTGTTCGCCGTCGTATGGTCGACCGATATCGCCGCCTATTTCGCCGGACGGCGGATCGGCGGGCCGAAGCTCTGGGTGCGGGTGTCGCCGAAGAAGACCTGGAGCGGGGCGCTCGGCGGGCTTGCCGCCGCCCTCGTGGTGGGGGCGCTGACGGCGGCGCTGGTCGGGCGGGCGCCGGCGGCGCTGTGGATCGTCTCGGCCGGCATCCTTTCGGTGTTCTCGCAAGCCGGCGACCTCTTGGAATCCGCCCTGAAGCGGCATTTCGGCGTGAAGGATTCCGGCCATCTCATTCCCGGCCATGGCGGGGTGATGGACCGGGTCGACGGCCTGACCGGGGCCGGGGTGCTCGGCTATCTGGTGGCGGCGGCGGTGGCCGGCTCGCTGGCCGATCCGGTCGGCGCGGTGATCGCGCTGCAGGGGTATTGATGTCTTGAAGACAGGCGCGGATAGCATCGCGACGACCGGGGCCGGGCCGCAGGCGGGTTTGCCGCCCCTGCGCCTCACCGTGCTCGGCGCGACCGGCTCCATCGGCGGCTCGACGCTCGACCTCGTCTCGCGCAATCGCGAGCGCTTCCATGTCGTCGCGCTCACCGCCAACGACCGGGCCGAGGATCTGGCGCGCGCCGCCATCGCGGTCGGTGCCGAGCATGCGGTGGTTGCCGATCCCGCCGCCTATCAGCGGCTGAAGGACGCACTCGCCGGCAGCGGCATCACCGCGGCGGCCGGGCCGCAGGCGGTGCGCGAGGCGGCGGCGCGGCCGGCCGACATGGTGATCGCGGCCATTGTCGGGGCGGCGGGGCTGGAGCCGACGATTGCGGCGGCGGCTCGCGGCACCACCATCGCCCTTGCCAACAAGGAGTGCCTGGTCTGCGCCGGCGATCTGTTCATGGCGGTCGCGCGCGGGGCCTCCGCCACCATCCTGCCGGTCGATTCCGAGCACAATGCCGTGTTCCAGGTGCTGGAGCGCGGCAATCTCGACCAGGTCGAGAAGCTGACGCTGACCGCCTCCGGCGGGCCGTTCCGCACCCTGTCGCTGGAGGCGATGCGCGGCGTCACGCCGGAGGCGGCGCTGCGCCATCCCAACTGGAGCATGGGCGCGCGCATTTCCATCGACAGCGCCACGATGATGAACAAGGGCTTCGAGATCATCGAGGCGTCGCACCTGTTTCCGCTCGGGCCGGAGCAGCTCGAGGTCCTGGTGCATCCGCAGTCCGTGGTGCATGGCATGGTGCAGTATCGCGACGGCTCGCTGCTCGCCCAGCTCGGCGCGCCGGACATGCGCACGCCCATCGCCCATTGTCTCGCCTGGCCGCGCCGCATGGCGACGCCGGCGCAGCGCCTTGATCTTGCCGCATTGGCAACGCTCAGCTTCGAGGCGCCGGATCCGCTGCGGTTTCCGGCCCTGCGGATCGCCCGCGAGGCGATGGTCGCGGGGACGGCCGCGACGGCCGCTCTCAACGCCGCCGACGAAATCGCCGTCAGGGCCTTCCTGGATCGCGGGATCGGGTTCCTCGACATCGCGGCGACGGTCGAGGCCGTGCTGGAGCGCATGGCGGCCGCCGGCGACCTCGTCGAGCCGGCCTGCGTCGACGACGTACTTGGGATCGACGGGATCGCCCGCGGCCGGGCGCTCGAGGCGATTGCGGCAAGGACCGGTCAACCGTCATGGACGGCGGCCGGGAACGGGTTGTTAACACGCAGGGACGACACTGCCGACCCGGCAAGGAGATGACATGGAACTGATCGGATCGCTGTTCGGGTCTTTCGCGGGCTACGCGCTGCCGTTCCTGTTCGTGCTGACCGTGGTGGTGTTCTTCCACGAGCTCGGCCACTTTCTGGTGGCGCGCTGGTGCGGGGTGCGGGTGCAGGCGTTCTCGGTCGGCTTCGGCCCGGAACTGTTCGGCCGCACCGACCGGCACGGCACCCGCTGGAAGCTCTCGGTCATCCCGCTCGGCGGCTATGTCAAGTTCGCGGGCGATGAGAACGAGGCGAGCGTGCCCGACCAGGAGGCGCTTGGCCGCATGAGCGCGGAAGAGCGCGCCGGCGCCTTCCAGACCAAGCCGGTGTCGCGCCGCGCGGCCATCGTCGCTGCCGGTCCGATCGCCAATTTCCTTCTCGCCATCGCCATTTTCGCCCTGCTGTTCGGTCTGTTCGGCCGGCCGGAGATCTCGCCGCGCGTCGATGCCGTCCAGCCGGACAGCGCCGCGCAGGAGGCCGGCCTTGCCGAGGGCGACCTGGTCCTGGCCATCGACGGGCAGCCGATCCAGACCTTCGCCGAGATGCAGCGCATCGTCAGCGTCAGCGCCGGCGAGCAGCTCACCATGCTGGTGGATCGCGGCGGCCTGCAGGTCGCCATCGAGGTGACGCCGCAGCGGCGCGAGATCACCGACCGTTTCGGCAATGTCCAGTCGATCGGCCTGCTCGGCGTCAGCCGCAGCGCCAGCCAGGAGGATGTGGTGGTGCGCCGCTTCGGCCCGGTGGAGGCCGTCGTCGAGGGCAGCCGCGAGACCTGGTTCGTGGTGACGCGCACCGCCGGCTATCTCGCCGGCATCGTCACGGGGCGCGAATCCGCCGACCAGCTCGGCGGGCCGATCCGCGTCGCGCAGATTTCCGGGCAGGTGGCGACGCTCGGCTTCGCCGCGCTGCTCAATCTGACGGCGGTGCTGTCGGTCAGCATCGGCCTGCTCAATCTCCTGCCGATCCCCATGCTCGACGGCGGCCATCTGCTGTTCTACGCGGCCGAGGCGCTGCGCGGAAAGCCGCTCAGCGAGCGGGCGCAGGAATACGGTTTCCGCATCGGTATCGCGATCGTGCTGTTCCTGATGGTGTTCGCGACATGGAACGACGTGCTCCATCTCAGTTCCCTCTAGGCGGGGACAGATACGGGAGCGTGTCGCAGGTGCAACGATCCGGCGGGAAACGGGATTTGCGGACTCTGGGCGGTTGCGTCCGGTCCAAAAGCCTGTAAAACGACTGACGGATATAGAGAATCTCGACCGCCTTGCCTGTCGCCTCCGGCGACATATCAAGGGCTTGGCGGAAAAGCGAAGGCGAAGCGTCCTTATGCAGCGTGTGCAGAACCTGACCAGAACGATCCTGGTGGCGGCCGTGATGAGCGGTGTGGCCCCGATCCTGCCGTGGAACTTTGCCGGCCTCGGGGTCGATGAAGCCGCCGCGGCGGTGGTCAATCGGATCGTCGTTCGCGGCAACACCCGTATCGAGGCCTCGACCGTCGAGAGCTACCTGACGATCCGGCCCGGCCGCGCCTTCGGGCCGGCGGAGGTGGACGAGTCGCTGAAGACGCTCTACGCGACCGGCCTGTTCGAGGATGTGTCGATCAACCAGCAGGGCGGCTCGCTGGTGGTGACGGTGACCGAGAACCCGATGGTCAACCGCATCTCCTTCGAGGGCAATCGCCGTCTCGACGACAAGACGCTGAGCGGCGTGGTGCGGACCGAGGAGCGGTCGATGCTGACCCGCGCCAAGGTGCAGTCCGACGTCCAGAACGTGCTGGAGGCCTATCGGCGCTCCGGTCGCTACCGCGCGACCGTCGAGCCCAAGATCATCAGCCGCTCCAACAACCGCGTCGACCTCGTCTTCGAGATCAACGAGGGCGACCGCACCGGCATCGAGCGCATCACCTTCATCGGCAACAGCAAGTTCAGCGACGGCCGCCTGCGCGACGTGATCCGCACCCGCGAAAGCGGGCTGCTGAGCTTCCTGCGCACCACCGATTCCTTCGATCCCGACCGTCTGGACGCGGATCAGGAGATGCTGCGCCAGTTCTACTATCGCCATGGCTATGCGGACTTCCGCATCATCTCGGCGGTCGCCGACCTCGACCGCGAGGAGAACGTCTTCTACGTCACCTTCACGGTGGAAGAGGGCGAGCAGTATACCTATGGCGAGATCGACCTGCAGACCACGCTGAGCGATGTCGATCCGGACGGCCTGCGCCGCAAGATCCGCACCTCGGAAGGGCGCACCTATTCCTCGCTCGAGGTCGAGAAGACGCTCGAGGACATGACCCTCGACGTGTCGCGCCAGGGCTATGCCTTCGCGCAGATCCGTCCTCGCGCCACCCGCGACTACGAGAACCGCAAGATCTCGCTGACCTATTTCGTCGAGGAAGGGCCGCGCGTCTATATCGAGCGGATCAACATCCGCGGCAACGACCGGACCCGCGAATATGTCATCCGCCGCGAGTTCGACCTCGCCGAGGGCGATGCCTTCAACCGCGTGCTGCTCGACAAGGCCGAGCGCCGGCTGAAGGACCTGCAGTTCTTCAAGGACGTGCGCATTTCCACCTCGCGCGGCAGCTCGCCGGATCGCATCGTCGTCAATGTCGATGTCGAGGAGCAGGCGACCGGCGAGATCGGCTTCGGCGTCGGCTATTCCACCTCGGACGGCGTCATCGGCGACATCACGCTGCAGGAGCGCAATTTCCTCGGCCGCGGCCAGTTCGTGCGCGCCAAGGTCGGCGCCGGCTCGTCCACCCGCGCCTATGAGTTCGCCTTCACCGAGCCGTATTTCCTCGGCCGGCGCATCTCGCTGTCGCTCGACGTCTATCGCCGCGACTACAAGCGCAACGACTATCGCGCCTATGACAGCAAGACCACCGGCGGCTCGGTCGCCTTCGGTCTGCCGCTGCGCGACGACGAGCTGCGGCTGAACCTGATCTACCGCGTCTTCGACGAGAAGCTGACCTGGAAGACCCCGACCTCGCTGTCCGGCGGTCTGCAGTCCTCGCTCGGCCGCAACCTGACCTCGTCGATCGGCTACTCGCTGGTCTATGACACCCGCGACAGCAAGCGCGATCCGCGCGACGGCTTCTACGTCGCCTTCGCGCAGGACTTCGCCGGCGTCGGCGGCAATTCGCGCTACCTGTCGACCACCGTCGACGCCCGCGCCTACAAGGAGATCCTGCCCGAGTGGGGCGTGATCGGCATCCTGCGCACCGGCGGTGGCTATCTCAACGGCCTCGGCAAGGACCTGCGCTCGTCCGAGCAGTTCCAGCACAACGATAGCTGGCTGCGCGGCTTCGAGATGCAGGGCATCGGCCCGCGCGACTCGCACACCGGCAACTCGCTGGGCGGCCGCTGGTATGTCCATGCCAACGCGGAAGCCGAGTTCCCGATCCTCGGCCTGCCGCGCGAGCTCGGCCTGTCGGGCGCCGTGTTCACCGATTTCGGCGCCCTGTGGGATGCCGACCGGGCGATCACCAATTGCGTCGTCGCCGGGTGCGGCGGGGCGACCCCGGCCACGGTTCAGTCCAACGGCTTCGCGCCGCGCGTGTCGGCCGGTTTCGGTATCAAGTGGGCCTCGCCCTTCGGTCCGATCCGGGCGGACTTCGCCTGGCCGATCATCAAGGAAACGGGCGACCGGACGCAGTTCTTCCGCATCGGCGGCGGCACGCGCTTCTGATCGCGCCGACGGTCTCGTGTTGAAAGCCGGCCGCCGACATTCGGCGGCCGGATTCATTGTGGGACCCAAGCATTGGAAAGACGATGAGCGATCCCAGTTTCTTTGCCCCCTTCGATCCGGTCGATCTCGCGACGGTGGCCGAATGGGTGAGGGGAGACCTGCCGCGCGGCGGCGGGGAGGTGCGGGTGTCCGGCGTCGCGCCGCTTGAGGATGCCTCGGCCGGCGACATCGTCTTCTTCGACAATCCCAAATATCTGCCGATGCTGGCGCAGACCGTGGCTGCCGCCTGCATCGTCGCGCGTAAACATGCGGACAAGGTGCCGGACGGCGTCGTGCCGCTGGTTGCCGACCAGCCCTACAAGGCCTGGGGCCTGCTGCTCGCGCGCCTCTATCCCGCTGCCATGCGTCCCGTCGCGCTCGACGGCACGGGGGCCGGCGTCTCGCCGCATGCGCGCATCGACGCTTCTGCGCGGCTCGAAGACGGCGTCACCGTCGAGGCCGGCGCGGTGGTGGGGCCGGGGGCCGAGATCGGCTCGGGCACCCGCGTGCAGGCGAATGCGGTGATCGGCGCCGGCGTGCGCATCGGCCGCGACTGCAGCATCGGCGCCAATGCGGTGCTGCAGCACACGCTGCTCGGCGACCGGGTGATCCTGCATCCGGGCGTGTGCACCGGGCAGGACGGCTTCGGCTTCGCGATGGGGCCGGGCGGCCACCTCAAGGTGCCGCAGATCGGCCGCGTCATCATCCAGAACGACGTCGAGATCGGCGCCAACACCACGGTCGATCGCGGCGCCAATCGCGACACCATCGTCGGCGAGGGAACGAAGATCGACAATCAGGTCCAGATCGGCCACAACGTGGTGATCGGCCGCCATTGCGTCATCGTCTCGCAGGTCGGCATTTCCGGCAGCGCGACGCTGGAGGACTATGTGGCGATCGGCGGGCAGACCGGCGTGCGCGGCCATGTCACCATCGGCATGGGCGCGCAGATCGCCGCCGTCAGCGTGGTCGAGGACGATGTGCCGGCCGGGGCGCGCTATGGCGGCGTGCCGGCCAAGCCGGTAAAGGTCTGGTTCCGCGAGATGATGACGCTGGCGCGGCTTGCCGAGCGGGGCGGCGCGCCGGCGCGGGACAAGGGCTGAAGACTTTGGACAGAAAGAATTGCCTGGGGACGGACGAATGAGCGAAGGCGAAACAAAAGAACTGGCAAGCGCCGATATCATGCGGATCCTGGAGCTGCTGCCCCACCGCTATCCCTTCCTGATGGTCGACCGGATCGTCGAGATGGACGGGGACAATTCCGCCGTCGGCATCAAGAACGTGACCGCCAACGAGCCGCATTTCCTCGGGCATTTCCCGAACCAGCCGGTGATGCCGGGCGTGCTGATCATCGAGGGCATGGCCCAGACCGCCGGCGCGCTCTGCGTGCATTCGCGCGGGCCCTCGAACACGCCGAAGCTGGTCTATTTCATGACCATCGACAAGGTGAAGTTCCGCAAGCCGGTGCTGCCGGGCGACCAGCTTCGCTACCGGATGACGAAGATCCGCAACCGCACCAACATCTGGAAGTTCGAGGGCATTGCGACGGTCGACGGCGTCAAGGTCGCCGAGGCCGAGATCAGCGCCATGCTGGTCGACCACTGAGGTGGACATGATGGCAGCTCACTCCGCAATCCACCCCTCGGCGGTCGTCGAGGACGGCGCCCGGCTCGGCGAGGGCGTGTCCATCGGGCCGTTCTGCCATGTCGGGCCGCAGGTGGTGCTTGGCGACGGCGTGGTGCTGAAGTCGCATGTGGCGGTCGCCGGGCGGACCACGGTCGGGGCGCGGACGCAGGTCTTTCCCTTCGCCTCGGTTGGCCACCAGGCGCAGGACCTCAAGTATCGCGGCGAGACGGCGAGCCTGACCATCGGCACCGACTGCATTATCCGCGAGGGCGTCACCCTCAATCCGGGAACCGAGGGCGGCGGGCTGGAGACGGTGATCGGCAACCGCTGCGCCTTTCTCGCCAATTCCCATGTCGGCCACGATTCCCGCCTCGGCGACGGGGTGATCCTGTCCAACAACGTGATGATCGCCGGCCATGTCACGGTCGGCAACCACGTCATCTTCGGCGGCGGCGCGGCGGTGATCCAGTTCACCCGCGTTGGCGACCATGCCTTTGTCGGCGGCCTTGCGGGGCTGGAAAACGACCTCATTCCCTTCGGCATGGTGATGGGCAACCGCGCCCGGCTCAACGGCCTCAACCTGGTCGGCCTGAAGCGGCACGGCTTTGCCCGCGAGGACATCCATGCCCTGCGCAGTGCCTACAAGGACCTGTTCGAGAGCTCCGAAGGCACGCTGCGCCAGCGCGCCGAGGCCGTCGCCGCCGCCTATGAGGGCGTTGCCCTCGTGCGCCGGGTGACCGATTTCATCCTGGTCGAGACCGACCGCCGCTTCTGCACGCCGGCCCTGGAGGGGTAAGCTCCAGCCAGACGGGACCGGACCATGACAGAGCCGAGCCTGAACGAGGAGGGGGCCGTTGCCGTCATCTGCGGCGGCGGGCGGTTGCCGGTGGAGGTGATCCGCGCGGTGCGCGAGCGTGGCCGCCGGGTCGTTGCCATCGCCATTCGCGGCGAGGCGGATCCGGCCGTCGACACCTTCTCTCCGCTGCATCTCGGCTGGGGCCAGATCGGCAAGTTGGCGAGCCATCTGCAGAGCGAGGGCGTGCGCGAGCTGGTGATGATCGGCAGCGTCACCCGCCGGCCGGAGCTGCGCGAGATCCTCAGTGATTTCGGCACCATGCGCCGGCTGCCGAAAATTCTCGCCTCGCTCGCCGGCGGCGACGATTCCCTGCTGAAAAAGGTCATCCGCCTGTTCGAGGACGAGGGCTTCCGCGTCGTCGGGGCGCATGAGGTCGCTCCGCAGCTTCTGGCGACGCCGGGCTGCATGGCCGGGCCCGAGCCGCGCGGCGATCTGCTCGCCGACCTTCGCCTTGGCGCGGCCGCTGTCGCCGAACTCGGCCGTCTCGACATCGGCCAGGCCGCCGTCTGCCTCAACGGGCGGATCATCGCCGTCGAGGGGGCGGAGGGCACCGACGCCATGCTCGAGCGCTGCCGCGACCTGCGGGCGCGCGGCCGGGTGCGCGGCAAGGGCGGCGTGCTGGTGAAATGCGCCAAGCCGGGGCAGGACCTGCGCGTCGATCTTCCCACCATCGGCCCCGGCACCGTGGAAAAGGTGGTGGAGGCGGGCCTTGCCGGCATCGCCGTCGAGGCCGGTCGCGTGCTGATCGCCGAGCGGGGCGAGGCGCTGGCGCTGGCGGCGCGCCAGGGCGTGTTCGTCTTCGGCATTTCCGGCCAGGTGACGGGATCTTCGGAGGATCGGGCATGAGCGAGGGCGCATCGCGGCCGCTGCGGATCTGCATCGTTGCGGGCGAGGAGTCCGGCGACCAACTCGCCGCGCCGATGATGGCGGCGATCGCCGCGCGGGCCGGCGGGCCGGTGGAATTCTTCGGCGTCGGCGGCGAGCGGATGGAAGCGCAGGGGCTCAGGAGCCTGTTTCCCATCGAGGACATTGCCGTCATGGGTCTTTCCGCCGTGCTGGCGCGGCTGCCGACAATCGTCCGCCGGGTCTACCAGACCGTCGACGATGTGGTGGCGAAGGCCCCCGACGCGCTGGTCATCGTCGACAGTCCCGATTTCACCCACAATGTCGCCAAGCGGGTGCGCAAGCGCGCGCCGGCCATTCCCATCGTCGGCTATGTCTCGCCCTCGGTCTGGGCCTGGCGGCCGGGCCGGGCGCGGCGGATGGCCGCCTATGTCGACCATCTGCTGGCGATCCTCCCTTTCGAGCCGGCGGTGCATGCAAGGCTCGGTGGGCCGCCGACCAGCTATGTCGGCCATTCCTTGATCGAGCGGGCGAGCGCCTTCCGGCCCGACATCGGCGAAAGGACCGCGCTCGGCGAGGGGCCGCCGGTGCTGTTGATGCTGCCGGGCAGCCGGCGCAGCGAGGTCACCCGGCTGCTGCGGGATTTTCGCGGCGCCGTCGACATCCTGCGCCAGGCGCAGCCGGATCTTGAGGTGGTGCTGCCGGCGGTGGCGCGGCTGCGGCCGCTGATCGAGGAACAGCTCGCCGACTGGCCGAACCCGCCGCTTCTGGTCACCGGCGAGGCGGAGAAGCTTGCCACCTTCCGCCGCGCCCATGCGGCGCTCGCCGCCTCCGGCACCGTGTCGCTGGAGCTGGCGATTGCCGGCGTGCCGATGGTCATCGCCTACAAGCTCGACTGGTTCTTCCGCCGCATCAAGGATCTCAACCGGGTGCTGCCGATCGCCAGCGTCACCTCCATGGTGCTGCCCAACATCATCCTTGGCGACAATGTCGTGCCGGAGTTCCTCGACGACGACGCCAATCCGCGCGCGCTGGCCGGCGCGGTCGCCCCGCTGCTGATCGACAGCCCGGCCCGCCGGCGGCAGGTCGAGGCCTTCGCCCGGCTCGACACGGTCATGCGGCTTGCCGGCGACGAGAGCCAGGCAGGCGCCGCCGCGCGCATCGTTCTGGAGGCAGCCCGGCGCCGTCCGATAGACGCGTGACGGGTGCGCGAGGGGTACGCCACCGGCTCGCGATGGGGCTGGTGACGTGCCGGTGAGATGCTGGTGGCGGGCGCCGCCCCGCGCCGTGGCCGATGGGCCGGATTTGGCGCGATTGAGACGGCCGTCGCAATTTTGCGCTGAAATTTTGCAAAATCCGTCTCAATAATTTTTAATATATATCAATGGTTTGGCAAAATATTGAGTTTTGCCTCGCAATTTTTCCGGCCCGTCTCCGGCCACTTGTCCCCGCTGTGATGACAGGGACGGTGCTTTCTATCCCCGTTTGCCGCACCGGCGTTGAGAAGCCGCGTCCCAGCCCCGCGCTCTCCTGGTCGTCGCTCACTCCCGCGTTCGTTCCTCTCCCTTCGTCCTCCCGGGCAAGGCGCAGCCGCGACCCGGGACCGGCGAGCCGAGGGCCTGTCGACGGCACTCCCGGCCCCCCTCGAACGCTTGTGCCTCCCCGGTCCCGGATCGTCGGCCTTCGGCCTCGTCCGGGACGACGCCTGGAGAGGGTGGAGCGAAGAGCACAGCCGCAGGGTGCAACAAGCCCCTTGCGCCTCACTCCTGCCGGGATTGCCAATGGTTCCTGGCTCGGCGCGTCCTTCCGCGCACGCGCCTCTCCCTTCGTCCTCCCGGGCAAGGCGCAGCCGCGGCCCGGGACCGGAGAGCCGAGGGCCTGTCGACGGCCCACTAGGGGCACCCCCGCAACCGCTTCGGTGCACCCCACCTGTCGTCCCCAACGCAAAAAGGCCGCCCGGAGGCGGCCTTCTCGAACCTGGTCTTGTCGATCCGCTCAGCGGCGCTGGGAGACCGGCAGATAGTCGCGCAGCGCCGCGCCGGTGTAGAGCTGGCGCGGGCGGCCGATCTTCTGGGACGGATCCTCGACCATTTCCTTCCACTGGGCGATCCAGCCGACGGTCCGCGCCAGCGCGAACAGCACGGTGAACATGGTGGTCGGGAAGCCGAGCGCCCGCAGGGTGATGCCGGAGTAAAAGTCGATATTCGGGTAGAGCTTCTTCTCGATGAAGTAGTCGTCGTTGAGCGCGATCCGCTCCAGTTCCATGGCGACGTCGAGAAGCGGATCGTCCCGGATGCCGAGCTCGGCCAGAACTTCATGCGTGGTCTTCTGCATGATGCGGGCGCGCGGGTCGTAATTCTTGTAGACCCGGTGGCCGAAGCCCATCAGACGGAACGGATCGTTCTTGTCCTTGGCGCGGGCGATGTATTCCGGGATGCGGTCGACCGAGCCGATTTCCGACAGCATGTTGAGCGCCGCCTCATTGGCGCCGCCATGCGCCGGGCCCCACAGGCAGGCGATGCCGGCCGCGATGCAGGCGAAGGGGTTGGCGCCCGAAGACCCGGCAAGACGCACGGTCGAGGTCGAGGCGTTCTGCTCGTGATCGGCATGGAGGATGAAGATCCGGTCCATGGCACGGGCGAGAACCGGGTTGACCTTGTATTCCTCGCAAGGCACCGCGAAGCACATATGCAGGAAGTTCGAGGCGTAGTCGAGGTCGTTGCGCGGATACACGAAGGGCTGGCCGACATGATACTTGTAGGCCATCGCCGCCAGCGTCGGCATCTTGGCGATCATCCGCAGGCTCGCCACCATGCGCTGGTGCGGGTCGGAGATGTCGGTCGAGTCGTGGTAGAAGGCCGAGAGCGCGCCGACGGTGCCGACCATGATCGCCATCGGGTGGGCGTCGCGGCGGAAGCCGGTGAAGAAGCGGCTCATCTGCTCGTGGATCATCGTGTGATAGGTCACGCGATGCACGAAGTCGTCCTTCTGGGCCTTGGTCGGAAGCTCGCCGTAGAGCAGCAGGTAGCAGCTCTCCAGGAAGTCGCCGTGCTCGGCCAGTTGCTCGATCGGATAGCCGCGATACAGCAGCGTGCCTTCGTCGCCGTCGATATAGGTGATGGCGGATTCGCACGAGGCCGTCGAGGTGAAGCCGGGATCGTAGGTGAAACAGCCGGTCTGTCCGTAGAGAGAGGCGATGTCGACCACGTCGGGGCCGATGGAGCCGGGCCGAACCTTCAGGTCCCAGGACCTGTCACCGATCGTCAGCTTGGCAGTGTTCTCGCTCATTCAGGCTACCCCCTTGTATGAAGCGCGCCGCGGGAAGGTCCGGGCCGGCCTCCAGGAGAGGCTGGAGTGTGCCGGACGCACGGCGGGAGGAAAGGTCGAATGTTGCGTATCCCATTTGTCCGCTCCCCGCAAGCGCGCCTCCCTAACGCTTTCGTCACAGGGTGACGCCGGGTTCAGGTGAAGCTGCGGGCGACGTCGGGGAACCGTCATCGCTCGCGGGGAACGGCGCCCGGCCGGTGGCCGGGCACCTGGTTCAGGCGGCGGCCTGGTCGGCGATGCGGGCGAGCGAGTCCTCGCGGCCGAGCACGGCCAGCACATCGAAGATGCCGGGCGAGGTGCCGCGGCCGGTCAGCGCCGCGCGCAGCGGCTGCGCCGCCTTGCCGAGCTTCAGGCCGGTCTCCTCGGCATAGGCGCGCACGGCCGCCTCGGTGGTCTCCGCGTCCCAGCTATCGAGCGCGGACAGGCGGGCGTGCAGGTCGGCGAGCACCTTGCGCGCCTCGTCCGCCTCCAGCAGCGCGGCCGCCTTCTCGTCCATGGCGAGCGGGCGCTGCACCCACAGGTATTCGGCGCTGTCGGCGAGTTCGACCAAGGTCTTGGCGCGCTCCTTCAGCCCCGGCAGGGCGGCGCGGAACATCTCGACATGCGCCGGGTCCTGCAGCCAGTCGCGCAGGCCTTGCGCGTTTTCCGCATGCGGCAGGAAGCTGGTGAAGTCGGCGAGCAGCTCGTCCGTGCCGGCGGCGCGCATGTAGTGGCCGTTGAGGTTCTCCAGCTTCTTGAAGTCGAAGCGCGAGGGCGACTTGCCGATGGCGTCGAGATCGAACCAGCCGGTCATCTCGTCCGTCGAGAAGATCTCGGCATCGCCATGGCTCCAGCCGAGGCGGGCGAGATAGTTGCGCATGGCGGCCGGCAGGTAGCCCATGGCGCGATAGGCCTCGACGCCGAGGGCGCCGTGGCGCTTGGAGAGCTTGGCCCCGTCCGGTCCGTGGATCAGCGGGATATGCGCCATCACCGGCACGTCCCAGCCGAGCGCCTGGTAGATCAGCGTCTGGCGGGCGGCGTTGGTCAGGTGGTCATCGCCGCGGATGATATGGGTGACGCCCATGTCGTGATCGTCGACGACGACGGCCAGCATGTAGGTCGGCGTGCCGTCGGAGCGCAGCAGCACCAGGTCGTCGAGGTCCTTGTTCGGGAAGACGACGCGGCCCTGCACCTTGTCCTCGATCACCGTCTCGCCGTCGACCGGCGCCTTGAGGCGGATCGCCGGCTTGATGCCGGCCGGGGCCTCGGAGGGATCGCGGTCGCGCCAGCGCCCGTCATAGCGCGGCGGCAGGCCGTTGGCGCGCTGCTCCTCGCGCATCGCCGTCAGCTCGTCCGGCGTTGCGTAGCAGCGATAGGCGAGGCCCTTCTCGACGAGGCTCTCGGCCGCCTCGCGGTGGCGGGCGGCGCGGGCGAACTGCGAGATCGCCTCGCCCTGCCAGTCGAGACCGAGCCAGGTCAGCCCGTCGAGGATCGCGGTGATCGCCGCGTCGGTGCTGCGCTCGCGGTCGGTGTCCTCGATCCGCAGCAGCATCTGGCCGCCGAAGCGGCGGGCATAGAGCCAGTTGAACAGCGCCGTACGGGCGCCGCCGATATGCAGATAGCCGGTCGGGGAGGGCGCAAAGCGCGTGACGACGGGAGAGTTCATTCAACAAGGCCTCGTGATCGGTGGCGGAGCCGGCGCGGTGCGTCCGGACAGCCTTCGGAATTATCGGTGCCGTTTCGCGTCTTGCGCGAAGGTCGGTTGCAATGCAACGCTTCGGTCCTGGCACGGTCGGCGACCGTGTAGCACAGCGGCGGCGCGCCACCAATGCCCGAGAGATCGGCAGCGCGCGGCCAGGGCGGAGGGGCGGCTGGGGTGTCCCGGGAACGCGAGGGCGACGAGGACAGGCAGGTGCCGCCGGGCGGGCTCCCGGAGGCACTGCCGGACGCCCTGCCGGAGCGGCAGGGCAGCCGAGGCGGCGGCCGGGGAGACCCGCGCCGCTGGCCTGCGCTTGCCCCGCCGCCGCTCGCGGCCCTGCTCGCCCGTCGCCGGGCGGCTCGCGCAGGATGGCACGAGGAAGAGGGGGCGGGGACAAGATTTGCCGCCGCCTGCCGCGAAAGCCTGGCGCAGGGGCGGGGGCTTGCCTTCGCCGCGCTCGCCTTCAGCCTCGGCATTGCCGCCTATTTCCGCCTGCCGGCGGAGCCGCAGGTGCTGGTCGTCGCGCCGGCGACGCTGCTGGCCTGGGCGGGCTGGCGGCTCGCCGGGCGGCGGGGGGCGGGGGCGCTGCCGCTCTTGGTGCTGGCCCTCGTGCTGTCGGGGCTGCTGGCGGGGACAGCGCGCACCGCGCTGGTCGCAGCGCCGGTGATCGACCGGGCGCGCAGCCTCACCGTCAGCGGTTTCGTCGAGGAGGTCGAGCGCACCGGGCGCGGCGTGCGGCTGGTGCTGCAAGTGGTGAGTGCCGAGCGGCTGGCGGCCGAGGCGACGCCCCGCCGCGTCCGGGTGTCGCTGCGCGGCGCCGCGCCGCCCGACCTGCCGCGGGTGGGCGAGGCGGTGACGCTGCGCGCAAGGCTGGCGCCGCCGGCGCCGGCGGTGATGCCCGGCGGCTATGATTTCGCCTTCCGGGCGTTTTTCGACGGGATCGGCGCCAGCGGCTTTGCCTTCGGCGCGCCGCGCCGCATCGATCTGGGACCGGCGCCGCTCGCCTTGCGGGCGAAGGCCGAGGTCGCCGGCCTGCGCCAGGCGATTGCCGCGCGCATCCTCGCCGCGCTCGGCGAGACGCCGGCGGCGGCGCTCGCCATCGCGCTGATCACGGGCGACCGCTCGCTGATCCCCGAGCCGGTGACGGAGGCGCTGAGGACCGCCGGCCTCGCCCATATCCTGGCGATTTCCGGCCTGCACATGGCGCTGTTCGCCGGTTCCGTCTTCTTTGTCGTGCGCGCCGCGCTGGCGCTGTCGCCCCGCCTTGTCCACGGCGCCCGGATCGAGGCCGTCGCGGCACTGGCCGCGCTGCTGGCGGCGGCCTTCTATCTGACGATTTCCGGCGGCTCGATCGCGACGCAGCGGGCGTTTCTGATGATCGCGCTGGTCCTGGCGGGGCGGATCTTCGCCCGGCGGGCCTTGACCCTCAGGAACGTGGCGATCGCCGTCTTCGTGATCCTCGCGGTCATGCCCGAGGCGCTGCTCGATCCCGGCTTCCAGATGTCCTTTGCTGCCGTCATCGCGCTGGTCGCGGCCTATGAGGAGCTGACCCGGCGGCGGCTGGCGCGCGAGCAGCACGAGGTGCCGCGCCGGGGCCTGCTGCCGCGGGCGACGGCGGGCGCGATGGGGTGGATCTGGGGCCTGCTGCTGACCTCGCTGATCGCCGGTGTGGCGACCGGGGCGATCGGCGCCTATCACTTCCACCGGATCGCGCCGCTGGGACCGCTCGGCAACCTGCTGGCGATGCCGGTGGTGACGCTGGTGGTGATGCCCTTCGCGGCGCTGTCGCTGCTGCTTCTGCCCTTCGGGCTGGAGCTCCTGCCACTGCTGGCGATGGGGGCCGGCGTCGACCAGGTCGTCGCCATGGCACAATGGGTGAAGGAGCTGACGCCGGAGGACGGGGTGATCGGAGCGCCCTCGCTCGCCGGCACGCTGGCGGTGGTGGCGGCCGGGCTCACTGCCTGCCTTGCGCCGCGCGGCTATCGCCGCGCCGCGCTGGTCCCGCTCGCCGCTTCCGTGCTGTTCTATACGGTGCACCGGCAGCCGGACATGCTGGTCTCGGCGAATGGCGGGACGCTTGCCCTGCGCGATGCCGCTGGAGTGCTGCGGGTGTCGGGACGGACGAGCGGCTTCCTGCCGGAGGTCTGGCTGCGGGCGGAAGGGGTCGGCGCGCGCCATCACCGCGAGCGGCGGATCGCGCGCGCGGACATGCGCTGCGACGACATGGCCTGCCTGCTGCGGGCGCATGGTCCGCCGGGACTGGGCCCGCCCGCCGCCCTTGCTCCGCCGATACAGGGATGGCCCATACAGGGCCCGCCCGCCCATGCTCCGCCCATACAGACCCCGCGCGCGCAGGGTCTGCCCAAACGGGATCGGCCAGGACAGGCTCCACCCTTGCAGGGCCCGCACGCACAGGGGCAACCGGAGCCGTCGCCCGCCGCACAGGTGCCCGGCGCACGGCCTGCACCCGCAGACGGGCCAACGGAGGCGGGCGGAAGGCCCAGTCCCGCCGCGCAGGGTCCGCCGGCGCTGCTGGTATCGCTGGTGCGGGACAGCGCCGCCTTCGAGGAGGACTGCCGCAAGGTCGATATCATCGTCTCGGCGCTCAACGCCCCGCCCGGGTGCCGGGCGCGGGTGGTGATCGACGGGGCACGGCTTGCCCGGGAGGGCGCCGTCGCGCTTTACTTCAGCCTGCGGTCACCGCCTTTCAGCATGCATCCACCGTCCCGCGCGTCGGCAACGATATCGACAACGACACCGAGATCGACCTCGAAAGTGACCTCGACTGGCGCGGCAGCGGGATCCGCGGCCTCCGGCAGTGTCGCTCCAGCCCGTGCGGCAACCGCCAGAGCGACCGGCGCCGCAACCGGGGCCGGCCTCGCGTCAGCGGCGGTCCCAGTTTCAGTTTCAGTTCCAGTCCAAGTCCCAGCCCCAGTTTCCGTCCCGACCTCGATTCCCGTCTCGATCCCGGCTTCTCCGGACCACCGGGGGTCTCCCGTCGACGTCGCCGCTGACCTCGAGATCACGCTGCGTCCGAGCTACGGCCAACGCCGGCCCTGGACGCCGAAATGACGCCCAACTGCCGCCCAACTGCCGCCGGACTCACGCCCAACGGGCGATGATCCGCCTCCGCAACGCGCACGCCGACCCGGCGCCGAAGGGCTCTCTCAACGTGGGCCCCAGCCTCGGCCCGTTCAGCCGTGGCCCGCCCACCCTGGGTCCGCCCTCAGTAGCGGCGGAACAGCGACACCAGCTTGCCCTGGATGCGCACCCGTCCGGGCCCGAAAATGCGGGTCTCATAGGCCGGATTGGCCGCCTCCAGCGCCACGGAGGCGCCCTTCTTGCGCAGGCGCTTCAAGGTCGCCTCCTCGTCGTCGATCAGGGCGACGACGATGTCGCCGCTGTCGGCGCTGTCGGAGCGGCGGATCACCACCGTGTCGCCGTCGAGAATGCCGGCCTCGATCATCGAATCGCCGCGCACTTCCAGCGCATAGTGATCGCCAGTGCCGAGCAGGTCGGCCGGCATGGCGATGGTGTGGCTGTGCGTCTGGATCGCCTCGATCGGCACGCCGGCGGCGATGCGGCCCATCACCGGGATCTCGACGCTGTCATTGGCCGGCATCGGCGGCGCGGGGGCGGCCTCGACCGGCGGCAGCTTGCCGCGCGAGCCCTCGATGACGGAGGGTGAGAAGCCCTGGCCGCGCGCCGAGGCAAGGCCGGGGGAGACGGATTCGGGCAGCTTGATGATCTCCAGCGCCCTGGCGCGGTTCGGCAGGCGGCGGATGAAGCCGCGCTCCTCCAGCGCCGTGATCAGCCGGTGGATGCCCGACTTGGAGCGCAGGTCGAGCGCGTCCTTCATCTCGTCGAAGGAGGGCGGAACGCCGGTCTCCTTCAGCCGCTCATGGATGAACAGGAGCAATTCGTGCTGCTTGCGCGTCAACATGCGCGTGGGTCCCCCCGTTCCGGTTCAGACGTCTCGGCGCAAGCGCCGCCAAGTTCCAAAACCCATGACGTCCTGCGTCGTGTGGTCGAGCGCCGTCGGCTCGCGCCTTCGGATCATGCCGTCGGAGCGAGCGTTTCCGCCGCCATCGTCGGGCGCACCCCTTATTGGTGGCCGTGCAAGGGCATGGAGCACCACCAAGGGAGCCGCCCATCGCGACTCAAGCCCATGTACAAATCATGAACGCAGTCTAACCGTTCCCGCCTTGTTCCACAAGCGATTCCGCCCGCCAAGGCCGCGCCAGGTCGAGATGTCCTGCGTCCGGCGAGAGACGACCGGCGCGAACCTCACCCTCGATGCGGCGCAGGCGCGCAGGAAACCCTACTCTTTTCAATGGTTTACGAGATCGGCTCGGGCCAGGTTCGGGCGCCGTGTCGGCCGCGTCAGCCCTGCGGCAGGCGCAGAACCGGCACCGGCGTGCCGGCGGGCGCGGGGGCGGCGTGGGGCGGGCGCACCACCAGCGCATCGGCGCGGGCGAGCGTTGCCAGCATCGAGGAATCCTGCCGTTCGAACGGGGCGACGCGCTCCGCGCCGTCGTCCGCGCGCAGGATGCAGGCCCTCAGATAGTCCTCGCGCTGGTCGTTGCCGCCGATATCGGCGGCCAGCGGCAGCAGCTCGGCGTCGCGCCGGCGCGGCGGGCGGCCGAGCAGGGCCTCGATCAGCGGCCGCAGGAAGAGAACGCCGCAGACGAGGCTGGAGACGGGATTGCCGGGCAGGCCGAGCACGCGCATGTCCTCGATCCGGCCGGCCATCAGCGGCTTGCCCGGCCGCATGGCGATGCGCCAGAAGCCGAGGTCCATGCCGGCGGCGGCGAGGACCTCCTGCACCAGGTCGTGGTCGCCGACGGAGGCCCCGCCGAGGGTGACGAGAATGTCGGCCCGGGCCGCGCGCGCCTCGGCGATCTTGCCGGCGATGTGCTCGCGCCGGTCGGCGGCGATGCCGAGCTGCAGCGGCTCGCCGCCGCAATCCTCGACGAGCGCGGCAATGCCGGCATGGTTGGAGGCGATGATCTGGTCCGGCCCCGGCTGCTCGCCCGGCTCGACCAGTTCGTCGCCGGTGGCGAGGATCGCGACCTTCGGCCGGCGGCGCAGCTCCAGAGCGGGATGGTTCATCGCCGCGGCCAGCGCCAGGCGCCGATAGTCGAGCCGCGTTCCGGCGGCGAGCAGCACCTCGCCCTTGGTGAAATCGAGCCCGGCGGGGCGCACGAAACGGCCGAGCGGCGCGCTTTCCAGCGCCGTGACGGTGTCGCCGGCGCGATTCGTGTTCTCCTGGATCAGCACCGTGTCGCTGCCTTCGGGAAGCGGCGCGCCGGTGAAGATGCGCACCGTCTCGCCCGGCCCGATGGCACCCGCAAAGGCGCGCCCCGCCGGGGCCTCGCCGATCAGCCTGAGCGTCGCCGGAACGGCGGCGATGTCGGCCGCGCGCACCGCGTAGCCGTCCATGGCGGAGGCGGGAAAGGGCGGCTGGGTGCGGGTCGCGGCAAGGTCGGCGGTGAGCACGCGGCCGTTGGCCCGCGCAAGCGGCACGGTCTCTGCTCCGAGCGGTTTGACGTCGGCGAGTAACCGCGACAGGGCCTCGTCGACCGAGATCAGCGCCATGTCAGCCATGCCCCATTCTAGCCGGGCCTCATATCAGCCTGGTTGCGTCTCGCTCGCTGCCGTCCAGTCGCCGGACTTGCCGCCGGACTTGGCGACAACGCGGATGCCGCCGATGGTCATGCCCCGGTCGACGGCCTTGGCCATGTCGTAGATCGTCAGACACGCGAGCGAACAGGCGGTCAGCGCCTCCATCTCGACGCCGGTCTGGCCCGAAACGCGGGCCATCGCGGTGACGCGCAGGCCCGGAAGCGCCTCGTCCGGCACGATGTCGACGGCGACCTTGGACAGCAGCAAGGGATGGCAGAGCGGCACCAGTTCGTGGGTGCGCTTGGCGGCCATGATGCCGGCGATGCGGGCGGTGGCGATGACGTCGCCCTTCTTCGCCGAGCCGGAGAGGATCAGCGCCAGCGTCTCCGGCTTCATGCGCACATGGCCCTCGGCCCGCGCCTCGCGGGAGGTCACGTCCTTGGCCGAGACGTCGACCATGTTGGCCGCGCCGCTCTCGTCCAGATGGGTCAAGCGCGGGGAAGCGTCTCCGGAAGGGTCGCCAGAAGGGTTGTCGGCCATGGCCTACTCCGCCGCAAGGCCGGGCCGCGCCAGCAGCGCGCGGGTCGCGCCGGCGACATCGTCCTGGCGCATCAGGCTTTCGCCGATCAGGAAGGTGGTGATGCCGCAGCGCTCCATCCGCGCAAGGTCCTGCGGGGTGAAGAGGCCCGATTCGCCGACGACGAGACGGTCGTCCGGGATCATCCCGGCCAGTGCCTCGCTGGTCTCCAGCCGCGTCTCGAAGGTCTTCAGGTTGCGGTTGTTGATACCGATCATCGGTGAGGTAAGGCGCAGCGCGCGCTCCAGCTCGGCCGCGTCATGCACCTCGATGAGCACATCCATGCCGAGGCCGAGGGCGGTGGCCTCAAGGTCGGCGGCGAGCGCGTCGTCGACGGCGGCCATGATGATCAGGATGCAGTCGGCGCCCCAGGCGCGGGCCTCGAACACCTGATAGGTATCGTAGAGGAAATCCTTGCGCAGGGCCGGCAGCGCCGTGGCGGCGCGGGCCGCGACCAGGAACTCCGGCGCGCCCTGGAAGGACGGGGTGTCGGTCAGCACGGAAAGGCACGCCGCCCCGCCGGCCTGATAGGCGCGGGCGAGCGCCGGCGGGTCGAAATCGGCGCGGATCAGGCCCTTGGACGGGCTTGCCTTCTTGATCTCGGCGATCAGGCCGAACGCGCCGGCCGCCTTGCGGGCGCGCAGGGCCTTGAGAAAGCCGCGCGGGGCATCGGCCTCGGCAGCGCGCCGCTCGATCTCCGCCTGCGGCACGGCGGTCTTGGCGGCAGTGATCTCCTCGCGCTTGTAGGCGCCGATCTTTTCCAGGATGTCAGTCATCGGCGCCGGCCTCGTTCGACACGTCGACGAGCCGGGCAAGGCGCGCCCGCGCGCTGCCGCTGTCGATGGAGCTCGCGGCCATCGCGACGCCTTCGGCAAGGGAGGCGGCGCGCCCGGCAACCACCAGCGTCGCGCCGGCATTCATCAGCACGGTGTCGCGATAGGCGGATTTTTCGCCCTCCAGCACCGCCCGCAGGGCCACGGCGTTTTCCGGCGCCTCGCCGCCTTTCAGTTCGGCGGGATCGTGGAACGCCAGGCCGACATCCCGCGGCGAGATCTCGAACAGGCGGATCTCGCCGTTTTCCAGCGCGGCGACGCTGGTCGGGCCGGTGGTGGTGATCTCGTCGAGACCGTCGGAGCCGTGCACCACCCAGGCCGCTTGCGAGCCGAGGGCGGCGAGCACATGGGCGATCGGCTCGACCCATTGCCGGGCGAAGACGCCGACCATCTGCCGCTTGACGCCGGCCGGGTTGGACAGCGGGCCGAGCAGGTTGAAGATCGTGCGGGTGCCCAGTTCCGCGCGGGCCGGGCCGACATGCTTCATCGCCGAATGGTGGTTCGGCGCGAACATGAAGCCAAGGCCCGCCTCGCGGATGCAGCGGGAGATCCGCCCGGGGGTGATGTCGATGTTGACGCCGAGCGCGGCGAGCACGTCGGCGGCGCCCGATTTCGACGACAGCGAGCGGTTGCCGTGCTTGGCGACGGGGACGCCGCAGCCGGCGACCACGAAGGCCGAGCAGGTGGAGATGTTGTAGCTGCCCGAGGCGTCGCCCCCGGTGCCGACCACGTCCACCGCATCGGCGGGGGCGACGACCGGGGTCATCTTGGCGCGCATCGTCGCGACGGCGCCGGCGATCTCGTCGACGGTCTCGCCGCGCACCCGCAAGGCCATCAGGAAGCCGCCGATCTGCGAGGGGGTCGCGGCGCCCGACATGATGATGTCGAAGGCCGCCTCCGCCTCTTTGCGCGACAGGCTGTGTCCGTCGGCGGCCTTGGCGATCAGGGTCTTGAGGTTGCTCACGGCGTCGTCCTTGCAAGCGATCCGGCGAAAGGGGCCGGCCAAACGGGTTGGGGAGACCTTAGCTGCCGCCCTGGCCGATCACCCGGTTGATGTTGGTCTGGTTGATGCGGACGCCGAGCCTTGCCTCGCGCTCGCCGATATACTGGCCGACGATCGAGTTCTGCAGCGCGTCGGCGAGGTGCTGGTCCAGGGCCGCGATCTCACTCGCCTCGCGGAAGAAGGCGGGGGCGGTCGCTCCGGTAACGCGATAGACGACGCGCCGGTCGCCGTCGCCGGCCGCCGTGCCCGTCGTGCCGACGGGACCGGCGAACACGCCGGTGACCGCCTGGGCGGGCAGCGGCAGATCGTTGCCGTTGCGCTTGATGCCGGAGGCGGAGGCGACCGTCAGGCCGCGCGCTTCGGCAATGTCGGCCAAGGACTTGCCTCCCTTGACCTCTTCGAGGATCTCGGCGGCGAGCGCGTCGAGACGCTCGCGGCGCTGCTGGGCCGTCCAGGCGTCCGCGACCTGCTGGCGAACTTCCTCAAGCGCGCGGTCGCGGGCCGGAATGACCTCGCGCACCTCGAACCACAGGAAGCCGTTGCGGCCGAGCTGCAGCATGTCGGCCTCGATGCCGACATCGCTCTCAAACACTTCGGAGACGAGGTCGTTAACGTCCGGCAGCGGCACCGCCTTGCCGGCCTCGTCCTTGCCGGTGCTGTCGAAGGCGGCCGGCGTGTCGAGCGACAGGGAGAATCGCTCCGCGATCTCCTGCAGCGTCGCGCCGCCGGCGCGGGCGTCCTCGATCTCGTCATGCAGGTCGAGCACCTCGCGCTCGGCAAGGCGCAGGGCGATCTCGCGGCGCAGTTGCGGGGCGACCTCCTCCAGCGGCGACTGGTGCGCCTCGGTGACCTCGGCGATCTTGAGCAGGACCGAGGTGAACCGTCCCTCGACGACCTCGGAGGTCTCGCCTTGCGCCAGCGAGAAGGCGGCTTCCGCGATCGCCGGGTCCAGCAGGTCGCCGCGCGCCATGTTGCCGAGTTCCACCTGCGCTTCCGTCAGGCCGCGCTCGGCGAGAATGTCCTCGAAAGTCCGGCCTTCCGAAAGGGCGGTGCGCGCCGCCTCGACCGCGGCCGCGTCGGGCAACGGAATCTGCAGGATGCGGCGGCGCTCCGGCTCGCCGAAGCGGCCGCCGGAGGCCTGGTATTCGCGGCGCAGCTCGTCCTCGCCAACCGCGTCCGGGCGGGCGATGCGCTCCGGCGTCAGCGCCAGAAGCGCGACCTTGCGATATTCGGGGGCGCGGAACCGGGCGCGGTTGTCCTCGAAATAGGCGGAGAGCTCGCTGTCGGTCGGGGCGGCGATCTCGCCGGCCTGACCCGCGCCGAACTCCAGATAGTCGATGCTGCGCTCCTCGTTGGCGTGCTGGTTGAACGCCTCGAGCATGGCCGCAGGCGTCGCAAGGCCGCCGCTGATCGCATCGGCGATCTGGCGGCGCTGCTCCAGCAGGCGGCGCTCGGCGACGAAGGCGTCCTCGGTCAGGCCGTTCGCCTGCAGCACGCGGGCGAGCAGGGCGCGGTCGAAGCCGCCGCCCGGCGCCTGGAAGGCGGGAGCCTCCTGGATCAGACGGACCAGTTCCTGGTCGGAAACGCCGAGATTGTAGTCCTTCGCGGTCTCGTTCAGCGCGGCCTCGGCGATGAGGCGGCCGAGGACCTGCGCGGGAATGCCGAAGGCGGCGCCCTCGACGGTCGACAGCGGACGGCCGATGTTGCGGCCGATCGAGTCGAGCTCGCGCCGATAGGCATTGTCGAACTCGACGATGGAGATCTTGCGCTCGCCCACGGTCGCGACCTGATCGCCCCCGACATTGAGGAGATCGCCCGAGATGCCCCAGATCGCGAAGCTGATCACGAGAAGACCGATCAGGAGTTTGGAAATCCAGGACTTTGCGCCGGCGCGCAGAGTGTCGAGCATTGCAGGTTCCGTCGTTACTGGGGCGTTACCGGGACGTTGCCGGGCAACAGGATATGGCCCGGACTTTGGGTAAAAGCCGAGCTAGAGCGGGCGGATCATAGAGATGCGGGCCCGCAGGGGCAAGGCGCTGGCAAAGGCTTCGTTCGTATCGTCTTGAACGAGGCGGAAATTCTGCTAGCACCGGCGTTGAACGGGCCGCCGCGCGCGGCCCATCGCCGCCTGCCATGCCAGCCGAGGATGCCGAAATGACCGACAGGAACACGCCGCTGATCGCCGGAAACTGGAAGATGAACGGCCTTGCCACGGCGCTCGGCGAACTGCGGTCGATGGCCGAGGCGGCGGCCGGGGGCCTTGCCGGCTCCGTCGATCTCGCCATCTGCCCGCCGGCGACGCTGCTGGCGGCGGCCGCGGCGGCGGCCGGCGACAGCGGCCTCAGCGTTGGCGGCCAGGACTGCCACACCGCGGCGGGCGGCGCCCATACCGGCGACCTCTCGGCGGAAATGCTCGCCGATGCCGGCGCGCGCTGGGTCATCGTCGGCCATTCCGAGCGCCGCGCCGATCACGGCGAGAGCGACGCGCTGGTGCGGGCCAAGGCGGAGGCCGCTTGGCGCGCCGGGCTCGTCGCCATCGTCTGCGTCGGCGAGACGGAGGCCGAGCGCAAGGCCGGCAAGGCGCTGGAGGTGGTCGGCGCGCAGCTTGCCGGCTCGGTGCCGGAGGGAGCGGACGGGGCGCGGCTGGTCGTCGCCTACGAGCCGGTCTGGGCTATCGGCACCGGCCTGACGCCGACGGTGGATGACGTCGCCGAGATGCATGCCTATATGAGAGGGGAACTGCAGGGACGGTTCGGGCCCTCGGCCGCGCCGATCCGGCTGCTGTACGGCGGGTCGGTGAAGCCGGCCAATGCCGCCGAGCTGCTGTCGGTCGACAATGTCGACGGCGCGCTGGTCGGCGGCGCCAGCCTGACGGCCTCGGACTTCCTTGCGATCGCGCGAGCCGCCGGCTGATCCGCGCCATGCGGGCAGCAGGTGGCAGCCATGAGCGCAGCCGGGATCGATCAAGGGTGGAAACCCCGTCGGCATTGGTGTAGAACCCGCTGCAAATCCGAACACTAAAGACTGGTTGTCGATGGAAACCGTTATCATCGTTATCCACCTGATGGTCGTGCTCGCGCTCGTCCTCGTGGTTCTCCTGCAGCGGTCCGAGGGCGGCGCGCTCGGTATCGGCGGCGGAGGCGGCGGCATGATGTCCAGCCGCGGAAGCGCCAATGTGCTGACCCGCACAACGGCGATCCTGGCTGCGGTCTTCTTCGCAACGTCGCTGGCCCTTGCCCTGGTCGCCAAGAGCGGCGACCGTCCGGCCTCGATCCTCGATGCCGTCCCCGGCACCCAGACCGCGCCGGTCGGCGAGGGAACCTCCGGGTCCGGCAGCGGCATTCTCGACCAGTTGCGTCCGCCCGAGACGCCCTCCGGACCGCAGGTTCCGGCGGCGCAGTAAGCCCAGGGCGGCAAGCGTCTTCACCCTTTGCCCCGCGATCCGCGTCGCGGGGCATTTTCTTGTGTGTTAACTCCGTGCCGGGCGTTCGAATCAGCGCCCGCGGCGATATGGTATTGGTCCATGGCGCGATACATCTTCATCACTGGCGGCGTGGTTTCCTCCCTTGGCAAGGGACTGGCCTCGGCGGCTCTCGGGGCTCTTCTGCAGGCGCGCGGATACAAGGTGCGGCTGCGCAAGCTCGACCCCTATCTCAACGTCGATCCGGGGACGATGAGCCCCTATCAGCACGGCGAGTGCTTCGTCACGGACGACGGTGCCGAGACAGATCTCGACCTCGGCCACTACGAACGGTTCACCGGCCGGCCGGCCAACAAGATGGACAACATCACCACCGGCCGGATCTACCAGGACATCATCGCCAAGGAGCGCCGGGGCGACTATCTCGGCGGGACGGTGCAGGTGATCCCGCACGTCACCGACGCGATCAAGGCCTTCGTGCTCGACGGCAATGACGACTACGATTTCGTGCTGTGCGAGATCGGCGGTACCGTCGGCGATATCGAGGGCCTGCCGTTCTTCGAGGCGATCCGCCAGCTCGGCAACGAGCTGCCGCGCGGCCATGCGGTCTATATCCACCTGACCCTGATGCCGTTCATCGCCTCGGCCGGCGAGCTGAAGACCAAGCCGACCCAGCACTCGGTCAAGGAGCTGCGCTCCATCGGCATCCAGCCGGACATCCTGATGGTGCGCTGCGACCGCAAGATCCCGGACAGCGAGCGGCGCAAGCTGTCGCTGTTCTGCAACGTGCGCGAGGGGGCGGTCATTCCGGCCTATGACGTCAAGTCGATCTACGACGTGCCGATCGCCTATCACAAGGAAGGTCTCGACGAGGAGGTGCTGGCCGCCTTCGGCATCACTGGCGCGCCGGCGCTCGACCTGTCCCGCTGGACCGGCATTTCCGAGACGCTCGCCAATCCGGAAGGCGAGGTGACTATCGCCATTATCGGCAAGTACACGGTCCTGAAGGACGCCTACAAGTCGCTGATCGAGGCCTTGGTACATGGCGGCATCGCCAACAATGTGCGCGTCAACATCGAGTGGATCGAGTCGGAGATCTTCGAGAAGGAAGACCCGACCCCCTGGCTGGAAAGCGTCCACGGCATCCTCGTGCCGGGTGGCTTCGGCGAGCGCGGCGCGGAAGGCAAGATCGCCGCGGCCCGCTTCGCGCGGCTGCACAAGGTGCCGTATTTCGGCATCTGCTTCGGCATGCAGATGGCGGTGATCGAGGCGGCGCGCAATCTCGCCGGCATCACTGAGGCGAACTCCACGGAATTCGGCGAGGCGGCCGAGCCGGTCGTCGGCCTGATGACCGAATGGTCGAAGGGCAACCAGATCGAGGTCCGGCGCGTCGATGGCGAGCTCGGCGGCACGATGCGCCTCGGCGCCTATCCCGCGCGGCTGCAGAAGGGCTCGCGGATCGCCGACATCTACGGTGCGGAGATGATCTCCGAGCGTCATCGCCACCGCTACGAGGTGAACATCGCCTATCGCGAGCGGCTGGAGCAGGCGGGCCTGCGCTTTGCCGGCACCTCGCCGGACGGGCTGCTGCCGGAGACGGTGGAGATCGACGACCATCCCTGGTTCATCGGCGTGCAGTACCATCCGGAGCTGAAGTCGCGGCCGTTCGAGCCGCATCCGCTCTTCGCCTCCTTCGTGGCCGCCGCCATCGAGCAGAGCCGCTTGGTCTGAGGACGGCGGGGTCGGCCGTTCCGCCGAGGAGCGGCCGGACGCAAAGGGGCAGGGGGAGAGGAAGATGACCGCACGCGGTTTCGATCACGTGGTCTGGACGGTGCGCGATCTGGCGACCGCCGCCCGGTTCCTGGAGCGAGCGGGATTTCGCATGACGCCGCGCGCCCGTCACCCCTGGGGCACGGAAAACCATCTCGTCCAGCTCGACGGCTTCTTCATTGAATTGTTGGGGATCGGCGACGCGGCGCTGATTCCCGAAGCCGTGGGCAATACCTTCTCCTTCGGCGCGTTCAACCGCGATTTCCTGAAAGCGCGCGAAGGCGCGTCGATGCTGGTGATGGAAAGCCGCGACCCTGCGGCCGACCGTCACGACTTCGAGCGGGCGGGCCTGCATGTCTATGCGCCGTTCTCCTTCGGCCGCGAGGCGAGGCTGCCGGACGGCGAAATCCGCAAGGTCGGCTTCGACCTCACCTTCGTGCGCAACGACAGCGATCCGGCGCATGGCTTCTTCACCTGCCGCAACCGCTATCCGGAGAACTTCTGGTCGGCGGAATACCAGACCCACCCCAATGGGGTGACGGGGCTCGAATCGGTGGTGATCGTCTGCGACGAGCCGGCCGAGCAGCACATCTTCTACGCGGCCCTGACGGGGCAGCGGGAGATGCGGGCGACCAGCCTCGGCATCACCATCGAGACGCCGCGCGGCCGGCTGCACCTGATGCCTCCGTCAGCCTTCTCCGCGCTCTACGGGAGCGAGGCGCCGGCGATCGCGCCGGGCGGCTCGGCGATTGCCGCGCTCGGCCTGCGGACCCGTGACCGCGCGCGGGTCGCCCGGATGCTTGGGGAGGCTTCGCTCGATTTCGTCGAGGCGCCGGAAGGGTTGGTTATGCCTGCCGGAGATCATTTCGGATTGGCGCTTGTCTTTGTTTGAAGCCCCTGTGTAACCTTGCAAAAGTTGCGGGGCACTCAAGGGCCGGCGAGCGCGGACGGCGTTATCGCGGCTTCTCATTCACGCAATACACAAGCGCACACGACAGGTTGCGCTTTATATGAGCGCACGTTGCACGGACGTGGTTTGAACGGGGCCGATATCCGTGCCCCGCGGGAGGTGGGTTTCATGCCAGAGTTGCGTCTCATCCTGCGTCGGGGACTGATTCCGGGGGTTGCCCTGTTGCTGGCCGGCTGCAATCCGTCCGATGCACGTCTTCCCAGTCGGCTCCTCCGCCCTCCGTCACGGTTGCCGCCGCCGTCTCCAAGGAAGTGCGCCAGTCGGCCCGCTTCGTCGGGCGCGTCCAGGCGGTCGACGATGTCAACCTGATCGCCCGGGTGTCCGGTTTCCTCGCCTCCAAGAATGTCGAGGACGGCGCGACGGTCGAGAGCGGCCAGCTCCTGTTCACCATCGAGCGCGCGCCTTACGAGGCGACCCTTGCCTCGGCCAAGGCGGATGCCGCCCGTGCCCAGGCGGATGCTGCCCTGAAGGCCGCCGATCTGGAGCGCGACAAGGACCTGTTCGACAAGGGGCATGTCTCGCAGGCGAAGTATCAGGCGACGCTGGCGGCCAGGGAACAGGCGGACGCCGTCGTCGCCGCCGCCAATGCGGCGATCACCCAGGCCGAGCTCAATCTTGGCTATACCGATGTCGCCGCGCCTTTCGCCGGTCAGATCGGCAAGACCAATTTCAGCGTCGGCGATGTGGTGGGGCCGAGCGCCGGGCCGATCGCCCGGCTGGTGCGCACCGATCCGATGTATGTGAACTTCGCGATCAGCGAGAAGGACTATCTCGACGCGGTGCGCGGCGAGCGTCCGGCGGAAGCGGTCGGCGACAAGGCCGACCTGCCGGGCATCCACATCATCCTGCCGAACGGCAAGCGCTACGAGCAGGACGGCGAAATCGTCTTCATCGACAATGTGGTCGACCCGAAGACGGGCACGATCTCGGTGCGCGGGCGCTTCGCCAATCCCGATCGCCTGCTGGTCGCCGGCACCTTTGTCGAAGTGGTGGTCGAAGCCCCCGTGGCGATGAAGGAGATCGTCATTCCGCAGTCGGCGGTGCAGCGCGACCAGCGCGGCGCCTTCGTGCTGGTGGTGGGCAGCAACGAGACCGTCGAGCAGCGCTATGTCGAGCTCGGCCAGCAGGTCGAAACGGACTTCGCCGTGACGAGCGGGCTGCAGGAAGGCGAGCGGGTGATCACGCTCGGCCTGCAGAAGGTGAGGCCCGGCGTGCCGGTGAACGCCGCGCTCGCCGCCGGCGCGGCGGAGTAGGCCGATGTTCTCGCGGATCTTCATCAACCGGCCGAAATTCGCGCTGGTCATCTCGATCGTCATCACCATCGCCGGCGCGCTGGGATACCTGTCGCTGCCGGTCGAGCAGTTTCCCAACATCACCCCGCCGGTGGTGAACGTTTCCGCCAGCTACACAGGCGCCAGCGCGCAGGTGCTGGAGGAGACGGTGGCCGCGCCGATCGAGGCGGAGGTGAACGGCGTCGACAACATGATCTACATGTCGTCGAACAGTTCCGACAATGGCAGCTATTCGCTCAACATCGTCTTCGAGGTCGGGACCGATCCGGACATCGCCGCGGTCAACGTGCAGAACCGCGTCTCCCAGGCGACCAGCGTGCTGCCGGCCGAGGTGACGCGCAGCGGCGTCACCGTGCAGAAGGCCAGCACCAACATGCTGCTGGTGGTGACGCTGTTCTCGCCCAACCGCACCTATGACGAGCTGTTTCTCGCCAACTACGCATCGATCAACCTCAAGGACGCCCTGGCGCGGGTGAAGGGCGTCGGCAAGGCCGACGTGCTCACCGACTTCGCCTATGGCATGCGGGTCTGGCTCGATCCGGACCGGATGGCCAGCCTGTCGATGACGCCGGGCGATTTCATCGCGGCGATCCAGGACCAGAACCTGCAGGTGGCGGCGGGGCAGATCGGCGCGCCGCCGGCGCCCGAGGGCCAGCAGTTCCAGTATACGGTGCGGGCGCAGGGGCGGCTTTCGACGGCCGAGGAATTCCGCAACATTGTGCTGCGCACCGGCGAGGACGGGGCGCTGGTGCGCGTCGGCGACGTGGCGCGCGTCGAGCTCGGCTCCCAGTTCTACGGCGCCAACGGCCGTTTCGACGGCAAGCCGGCGACCGTCCTGGCGATCTATCAGGCGCCGGGCGCCAATGCGCTGGCAGTGGCCGACGGCGTCCGGGCGCGGCTCGAGGAGTTGTCGCGCTCCTTTCCGGAGGATGTTGTCTACGACATTCCCTTCGACACGACGGAGTTCGTCGAGCGCTCGCTGGATGATGTGCTGATAACCTTGATGATGACCTTCGCGCTCGTCGTGGCGGTCGTCTTCGTGTTCCTGGGCAACTGGCGGGCGACGGTCATTCCGACCATCGCGATTCCCGTGTCGCTGATCGGCACCTTCGCCGTGCTGCTGCTGGCGGGCATGTCGCTGAACACGATCAGCCTGTTCGCCCTGGTTCTGGCCATCGGCATCGTCGTCGACGATGCCATCATCGTGGTCGAGAACGTCGAGCGCATCATGGCGGAGGAGGGGCTTCCGGCCAGGGAAGCGACCGAGAAGGCGATGGGGCAGATCACCACGCCGGTGATCGCGACAACGCTGGTGCTGCTGGCGGTCTTCGTGCCGACGATCTTCATGCCGGGCATCACCGGAAAGCTCTACTCGCAGTTCGCCGTCACCATCTCGGTGGCGGTGGTCATCTCCTCGATCAACGCCCTGACGCTGTCGCCGGCCCTGTGCGGGCTGGTGTTGAAAGCCCGCTCCGGGCCGCCGCGCGGTGTCATGGCGATGTTCGAGCGGGGCATCGGCCATGCCCGCGACGGCTATGTCGGCATCGTCTCGCGCCTGCTGCCGCGCTCGTTCCTCGGCCTTGCCGGTATCGGCGCGGCGGTGGCGCTGATCGTGGTGATGAGCGGCCGCCTGCCGCAGGGCTTCCTGCCGCTGGAGGACCAGGGCTACCTGATGGTCGACGTGCAGTTGCCGGACGGCGCCGCCCTGCCGCGCACCAGCGAGGTGACCGACCGGATGGAGGAGATGCTTGAGGCGATGGACGGCATCCAGCATGTCATCATCGTCAATGGCTTCTCGATCCTCAACTCCGGCCTGTCGCCGAACGCGGGCATGGTCATCGTCAAGCTGACGCCCTGGGGCGAGCGCACGACGCCGCAGCTCAGCGCCGACGGTATCCTCGCCCAGCTCTGGGCGACCTTCTCGACAATCCCCGGCGCCAACATCATCGCCTTCAACGCCCCCCCGATCCCCGGCCTCGGCACCACCGCCGGCGTCGAGATGAAGGTGCAGCAGACCGGCGGCGGAACGCCTCAGGACCTCGCCTCCGCTGTCGGCTCGCTTGTCTATACGGCCAATCAGCAGCCTTCCATCGCCCAGGCCTATTCGACCTTCCGGGCAAATGTGCCGCAGCTTTTCGTCGATCTCGATCGCGAGCGCGCGCAATTGCTGGGCGTGCGGGTCAGCGACGTGTTCCAGACGCTGCAGGCCTTTCTCGGCGGCTACTATGTCAACGACTTCAACCTGTTCGGCCGCGTCTACCGGGTGATGATCCAGGCGGAGGGGGCGTTCCGCGACCGGGCCGACGACATTGCCCGGCTGCATGTGCGCAACAGCGATGGAGAGATGGTGCCGTTGCGCTCCATCGTCAATGTGGAGAATGTGCTCGGGCCGCAGCTTCTCAACCGCTACAACATGTTCCGTGCCGCTTCGGTCAACGCGGCGCCCAAGGTCGGAATGTCGACGGGCGACGCGATCGCGGAAATGGAGAAGGGGGCGGCCGAGGCCTTGCCGGCCGGATATGCCTTCGAGTGGACCGGCACCGCGCAGCAGCAGCAAGGCGCCGGCGCGATCGTCGTCATCGTCTTGATGCTGTCGATCCTCTTCGCCTATCTGTTCCTCGTCGCCCAGTACGAGAGCTGGTCGATGCCGCTGGCGATCCTGATGTCGGTGACGGTGGCGCTGCTCGGCGCCTTCGTGTCGGTGGCGGTGACGGGCAGCGACGTCAACCTCTACACGCAGATCGGCATGATCATGCTTGTCGGCCTCGGGGCGAAGAACGCGATCCTGATCGTCGAGTTCGCGATGGAGGAGCGGGACAAGGGCAAGTCGATCATCGCGGCGGCGCGCGAGGCGGCGCATCTGCGCTTCCGGGCGGTGATGATGACCGCGCTCGCCTTCCTGCTCGGCGTCGTGCCGCTGATGACCGCGAGCGGGGCGGGTGCTGCGAGCCAGCAGGCCATCGGCTTCGCCGTGTTCGGAGGTATGCTGTTCGCCACCTCGCTCGGCGTTATCCTCGTGCCGGTGCTCTATGTGGTCATGCAGATCATCCGCGAGCGCCTCAAAGGCATCTATGCCGGCGCGGATGTCCCCAGCGCACGCACGGAGAGCGCGTAAGAGGCAGCCGGCGGGCGCGGGCAGGGCATCGGTCCGGGGGCGGTTTTCCACCCCCGGCCAATTCGCCTCTTGTCACGCCGCGCCCACATTGTTACAGGAACCCGCGTGAGCCTGTAGCTCAGTTGGTAGAGCAACTGACTTTTAATCAGTAGGTCCAGGGTTCGAGCCCCTGCGGGCTCACCATCAAGATCGCAGCGCTGTCGCAGTGTCCTGCGGTCGGTGAGCGAAGCGCACTCCACCGTGTCGCCTCGGCCTGCTGCGCCGGCTATCGCTCCAAGACACCGCTCCATTCGTCCAGAGCAATGATGGATCATGGTTTTTTCGCCCGCCGAGAGGCTGCGCCTATCGTTTGATCGTCAGGCCAAGTGGAAAACGCTCTGTTCATGATATAGAGTCATGATCACAACCGGTCGGCGCGATCGGCGGGAAGGGACTGCAACGGCGCAGTTCTTGACGAGCGGATCGTGTCTCGACCAGTTCACCAATGCTGTGTACAACTACCGGCAGAGACAGGTGAACCCCACAACGACGGGACGGGCGCACGAGAAGATGTCTGACACCTCCGGCGGCAACACGACAGGAACGGCAGAATACGAGTTCCTCAGGGGGCATATCGCTGCGACGATGGCGCTGATCCACGGCCTGATCGCGCAAGGGGCCCTCGACCGCCAGGCTCTCGACGACTATTTCACCGACTATCTCAGCCGGCTGCCGCATACCCGCGAGACGCTGGCCCTGCGCCTCGTCATCGATCAGTGGCGTCAGGGCCTGCGCGACGGACAGGACGAGGCGCAATTGCGCCGAAATTTCCTGGAAGTCATCTATGGCGGCAAGGGGCGGGACTGACCTCTCGCCCGCCCGGTGGTCCGTTCCGTTGGAACAGATTGATTTCCGTCATGTTTTTCGTTCGCCGCCCTGCGGAAAGCTGCGACCCGTCCTGAGCGAAGACATCGCGGACCGCCTCCTGCGCCGCTCGCACCCTCCGTCTTCCCGCTCGCCAAAAGGTGAGGCGACTTCTCCGCCTCCGGGGCCTATATCGGGACGGGCCGACCACACGCAAAAGCCGAATACGTAGTTGAGGCAAGGGGTCACATTGCCCTGCAGCGTGTATCCGCTAAGCCGAACGGTATCAGGTTCGGCGGCGCAAGAGGCGGCCGGCCGGTCTTCCGCCTGCAAGCAGGAATGCTCATGTTTCAGGACGTCACACTCATCGGTGCCTTCTTCGCGGGGCTGCTCTCCTTCGTTTCTCCCTGCGTGCTGCCGCTGGTCCCGCCCTATCTGGGGTTCCTCGCCGGCGTCTCCCTCGACGAGTTGACGGGAGAGGGGGAGGAAAAGGCCGACCCTTACCGGGTCTTCTTTGCCTCCCTTGCCTTCGTCCTGGGCTTTTCGACGGTCTTTGTCGCCCTCGGCGCCAGCGCCTCCTTGATCGGGCAGGTCGTCACCCAGCATATCCAGGTGCTCGGCTACATCGCCGGGGCGGCCATCATCGTCATGGGACTGCATTTCCTCGGCGTGTTCCGGATCGGCCTGCTCTACCGCGAGGCTCGGGTGCATGTGGAGCGCAAGCCGGCCGGCCTCGTCGGGGCCTATGTGATCGGCCTTGCCTTCGCCTTCGGCTGGACGCCGTGCGTCGGACCGATCCTTGCCGCGATCCTCTTCGTCGCCGGCAGCGAGGACTCCGTGTCCCAGGGCGCGATCCTGCTCGGCGCCTATGCGCTGGGGATCGGCGTGCCGTTCCTGGTCGCGGGCCTGTTCGCCGGCCCGTTCATGCGGTTCATGAGCCGTTTCCGCAGGCACATGGTCACGGTCGAGAGGGCGATGGGTGTCTTTCTCATCGTGACCGGCGTTGCGTTCATGACCGGGCAGATGGCGCGCCTGTCCTTCTGGCTGCTCGAGACCTTTCCCGCGCTGGCCGTCATCGGCTGACGGTCCAAAGGGGCGGCGCCGAACTTCGGATCGCTGCCGCCCGGCAGGTCCACCGTCACTCGGCGCCCTGCGCCGGAGCGCGCAAGGGCAGCTTGAGGAGGCCGAGCGGTAGCAGGTCCGCCGCCTTGCGCCAGAGCGACACCGGCGCTGTCGCCATCACCAGGCCGGACATGATCAGCAGGAATCCGGCAAAGTGATAGGCGTGCAGCTCCTCGCCGAGAAACACCACGGCCATGATCACCCCGTAGGGCGGCAGCAGATACATGAAAAGCCCGGCGGTTGACGGTCCCACCACCGCGATGCCGTGCTGGAAGCAGTAGAAGGCGAGGACCGAGGCGATCAGCGCCAGCCCGAAGATCGACAGCCAGGCATCCAGCGACGCGGGGAAGTGCCCGGTTTCGACGATTTCAACGAGGGTGAAGGGGGCGAGCGTGACGACGCCGGCAAAGGCCAGCGCGGCGAACAGCGAGATGGTCGGCACCGCGGCGAGGGTCTTGCGCTTCAACAGCACAGAATAGACCGCCCAACTGAGGGCGGCGATCGCGAAGATCACATCGCCGGCGTTGAAGCGCAGGGCGAGGAGCTGTCCAAGCGATCCCTTCACAACGATCGCCACGACACCCAGGATCGCCAGAACGATCCCGATGGCTTCGCGGCGGCCGATGGCGCGGCCGCGGAACAGCCATTCCAACATCAGGATCAGCACCGGAGAGGAGGTGTAGATCAGGGTGCCATTGGTCGCGGAGGTGTATCTGAGGGCAAAATAGACGCCCGCGCCGCAGAACCACATTCCGAGCAGGCCCATGATGGTGATCAGGCGCCAGTTTCTCAGGATCTCGTCACGGTGCTGCTTCAGACCGGGCAGGGCGAAGGGCAGCAGGATCAGGAAGGCGACGAGCCACCGCAGAAAGGCGAGCGTCCACGGCTCCACCGTCGCGGCGGCGGCACGGCCGATGACGATGTTGGACGCGAAAAACAGCGGCATGACGAGAAGCAGGGCATAGGCCCGCTGCCGGACATTGGTTGGATCGAACATATAAGGCCTGACTTGGGGGCGAAGGCTGTTGCGTCGGCCAGTCGCTCTGATCTCTAGCCTACGGTTCTAAGGCACGGACCTGAGGAAAGGGAACGGGTCGGCACCTGATACCTTCGTCGGAGATGTGGACGCAAGTCATCGCAGCATCCGCGGCATTCGGATAGGGGCCGGCATAGAGGGTCACGCCGTCGCCTGTCTCTGCTGCCAGAATGTGGCTTTGCAGTTGTTCGGGCAGGTCCTTGCGCGCGCTCCGCAGCTTCGACCATGCGGCCTCGGCATCGGCCTGGGAGGCGTAGCTGCCGAGATCGACGGCGAAATCGGTTCTCTGGATCCGCTCCGCGCTGCCCGGAGCGATATGGCCTGCCGCCTGCGTCACGGCGAGGGAGGGCAGTGCGGGCGTCGGGTGGGTGTCCTGTCCGGCCGACGCGGGAATCGATGCCGTGCTGCCGGGCGGTTCGCTTCCCGGCAGTGCGACGATCCGCACCGGCTGACGGAGATTGTCCGGCAAGGCCGCACCGATCAGGTCGGCGACCTCCTTGTCGGGCGCAGCGGCGGTCGACGCCGGAACGGTCTTGTCAGGCGCCTTGCGGACGTTCGGAGCGGGCAATGTCTCGACGGCGGTCGCACTTCCGGCACGGGCATCGACGGCGGCATCCACATCCTGCTGAAACCCGCTGGCGGCCTGCGCAGCCTGAACGGAGTTTGCATTCTCGGGGCCGACGGTGCGCTCGGCGAGCATCCTGTTGCGCTCGTTCAAAACGCTGGTGATGCGGCGCAATTCCGCGACCTCGCGGCGGAGCGTATCCAGTTCGGCCTGCATAATGCGTCGGGCCTGAGCCCCTTCGGTGCCGCCCTCGGACGGGTAGACCTCGATTCCACCGGCCGTGCGGGAGGTCACCGACGCCGTGGTGCGGACTTCTCCCGGCGGGGGAAGCGGGCCGCTGTCGATCTGCCGGCTGTGAAGGGGGAACTGGGGCGCAAGGAAGACGGACGCCGATCCGACGATGGCAAACAGCATCGCCCCGCCGCCCCAAAGTGCGACGGACCGGGTGTCGCCGGAAACCCGTACCGGCTGCTTCCTCTTGCTCGATTCCAGCGGTTTCACGCCGCGTATCCCGCGCTTGTCTCGTCTGCGTCCAGAAAACGCCCGACATGGTTAACAAGGCTTGAAGTTTCTGTCGATACAAGGGGTTTTAGTCACTTTTGCCGAGACTGGCCGATTGGCGTTTCGGCTTTGTTTGCAAATCCATGTCACGAACTGAAACAGGTTTTGATTGTGCGCGGACGGGGCGCGTTCGCTAAGGGTGTGGCCACACACGAGGCGAGACGTCGGCGCGTCGGCTGCCTCCGCCGAGCTTTGGAGACACTCACATATGTGCGGAATTGTCGGGATCTTGGGGAAGCAGCCGGTTGCCGGCCTGCTCGTCGATGCGCTGAAGCGCCTGGAATACCGAGGCTACGATTCGGCCGGGGTGGCAACGCTCGACGGTGGCAGGCTGCTCCGCTGCCGGGCGCCCGGCAAGCTCCGCAACCTTCAGGAGAAGCTGGAGCGGGCGCCGATCGCCGGCCTTGCCGGGATCGGTCACACCCGATGGGCGACCCATGGCGCGGCGACGGAAGCCAATGCGCATCCGCACTCCGCGCCGGGCGTGGCGGTCGTCCACAACGGCATCATCGAGAACTATCTCGAGCTGCGCGGCGAGTTGCAGGCGGAGGGTGCGAAACTCTCCAGCGATACCGACACGGAAGTCGTCGCGCATATGGTCTCGCGGGAGCTTGCCCGCGGCGCCAGCCCGCGCGAGGCGGTGGCCGCGACGCTGCCGAAGCTCAAGGGCGCCTTCGCGCTGGCCTTCCTCTTCGAGGGTGAGGACGACCTGCTGATCGGCGCAAGACGGGGTTCGCCGCTCGCCGTCGGCTATGGCGAGGGCGAGATGTTTCTCGGCTCCGATGCCATCGCGCTGTCGCCGTTCACCGACCGCATCTCCTATCTGGAGGAGGGCGACTGGGTGGTGCTCAACCGCGCGGGCTGCGAGATCATGGATGTGTCCAACGCGCCGGTCGAGCGGCCGGTGATCGCCTCGCAGGCCGTCTCGCTGACCATCGACAAGGGAAATTACCGGCACTTCATGGCCAAGGAGATCCATGAACAGCCCGAAGTGATCGGCCATACCCTGTCGCGCTATCTCGATCTCTCCAAGATGCGGACGGTCTTCGCCAATGGCACGTCGATCGACTTCGCGCCGCTCGACCGGCTGATCATCTCGGCCTGCGGCACGGCCTATTATGCGGGTCTCGTCGCGAAATACTGGTTCGAGCGCTATGCGCGGCTGCCGGTCGACATCGATGTCGCCTCCGAGTTCCGCTACCGCGAAATGCCGATCCGCAAGGGTGACATGGCGCTGTTCATCTCCCAGTCCGGCGAGACGGCCGACACGCTGGCGGGCCTGCGCTACTGCAAGGCACAGGGCATCACGGTCGCGGCCGTGGTCAACGTGCCGGAATCGACCATCGCCCGGGAGGCCGATCTCGTGTTCCCGACGATTGCCGGTCGCGAGATCGGCGTCGCCTCGACCAAGGCCTTCACCTGTCAGCTTGCCGTGCTTGCCTCGCTGGCGGTCCATGCCGGCGTGCAGCGCGGGCATCTGTCGGCCGAGGAGGCGGCCGCCCTGGTGCGGGCCTTGGCGGAGGTGCCGGGCACGGTCAACCGCGCGCTCTCGCTGGAAGCGGAGGTCGAGGCGCTGGCCCAGCCGCTGTCGCGGGCGCGCGACGTGCTCTATCTCGGCCGTGGCACCAGCTTTCCGCTGGCCATGGAGGGGGCGCTGAAGCTGAAGGAAATCTCCTATATCCACGCGGAAGGCTACCCGGCGGGCGAACTCAAGCACGGCCCGATCGCCCTGATCGACGAGGATGTCCCCGTCATCGTCATCGCGCCGTTCGACCCGGTCTTCGAGAAGACGGTGTCGAACATGGAGGAAGTGGCCGCGCGCGGGGGCAAGGTGGTGCTGATCACCGACGAGAAGGGGGCCGCTGCCTGCGGCGCCCCGACCTGGCGCACCGTGGTCGTGCCGGATGTGCCGGAGTTCATCGCCCCGATCGTCTTCGCGCTGCCGGTGCAACTGCTCGCCTATCACACGGCGGTCTTCATGGGCACGGACGTGGACCAGCCGCGCAACCTGGCGAAGTCGGTGACGGTGGAATAGTCCCGCGCACCGCGACAGACAACGGATCGAACACGATGCGGCCGCCCGGAGAGTTCCGGGCGGCCGCATGCGTTTTTGTTGGTCGCCATCGGCTCAGTTGGCGCTGTCCTGTTCGGCGGCCTCCGCGTCCTCGACCAGCGCCGGGCACAGCATGCCGAGCGATCCGACCGCGACGCAGGACCGGCACCAGGTGATGCCCTGGCGTTCCTGCTGCTGCAGCAGGTCTTCCTCGCTCATGCCTTCCGGCGCGGGGATGCAACTGCGGCCGCAAGGCTCCAGCTCCTCCTGTTCGCCGCGCAGCAGGCTGTAGAGCCGGCCGGTGGCGCACAGGGCCGGGGCCGCCGTGAAAGCTCCGGCAAGCGGCGGCGCCGCGTCCGTCGGCGGGATCTGCGACCCGGCGTCTGCCGTTGCCGCGTCCCCGTCATCGGAGGCGGAAGCGCCACTTTCGCTCTCTTCCGCCGGATTGCAGGCGGTAAACAGCTTGGCGAGCGTCTCCGGATCGGTATACGGCGCCTCGCCGCCGCCCAGCCCGCTGTCCTGACGGAAGCTGGTCCAGGCGTCCCGTGTCCGCCGTCCGGTCAAGCCGTCGACCGGCCCGGCATCGTAACCGGCGGCATTCAGACAGGCCTGGATCCAGGAGATGTTCTCCTGCGGGGTCGGGGTGGGGCGTTCCGGCGCGCAGCCTGCTCCGAACGGCCGGTATCCTTGCGCGCAGACACAGCGGTTCTGGCTGGAGGAATAGACGAACGGGAAGGTGCAGGCCTGGGTGTCGCGCCGCACGCATTCGCCCCGATCGACCACATAGCCGCTGGGGCAGATGCAGCCGCCCGCAGCCCGCGAATACTGCCAGGGGGCGATGCAGGCCGGCGGGGTGACGATCGGCGGCACCGGTACCGGCAGGATGCAGCGGCGCTCGCGGGCGGAATAGATGTAGGGCAGGTGGCAGACCGGAGGACGGTCCGGCAGCACGCAGCGGTCGCCGCGACGCACTTCCGGCGGGCGGCACACAATCGGGCGCTCGGGCATGACGCAGCGGTCACCGCGACGTACCTGCGGCGGCGGGCAGACGATCGGGGCCGGCATGACGCAGCGGCCGCCCTGCATGACGCGCGGCGGCAGGCACACGACCGGTAGTTCGGGCATGACGCAGCGGTCACCGCGGCGTACCTGCGGCGGCGGGCAGACGATCGGAGCCGGCATGACGCAGCGGCCGCCCTGCATGACGCGCGGCGGCAGGCACACGACCGGTAGCTCGGGCATGACGCAGCGGTCGCCGCGGCGCACCTGCGGCGGCGGGCAGACGATCGGGGCCGGCATGATGCAACGGCCCTCCCGCATGACGCGCGGCGGCAGGCAGACCGCCGGACGCTCCGGCATCTCGCAGCGTCCGTTTCGCATGACGCGCGGCGGTGCGCAGAGAACCGGAATGTCGGGCATCACGCAGCGGCCGTTGCGCATCACTCTTGGAGGAGAGCAGAGAATGGGCCGATCCGGCAGGATGATCGGCCGGTCGCGATTGAGCTCTATCGGCTGGGCACTGGCCGGCGCCAGCAGGAAGGTCATGGCGGCAAGCGCCATGAGCAAGGGCAGCATGATGGCTGTCCAGAACCGGGCTGGTGCGGCGGGCGGGTCGGCGCAGGCAGCGCCGTTGGCGGCATATGCTCTGTTGGTCATTGCCAAATCCTCGCATTCACTGGTTTGACCGCCGGCCTGTCCTTGCGGGATCGGATGACGGGAGGAGGCCAGTTTGAGCCTGCCCGGGGTCGAGTGCCGTGACCGGCGTCACACGCCGCGACCCGGTGCCGCACCATGGTAAACCAGCCGTGAGCAAACGGCATCCAGCGAGTGGCGGTTGCGAGGAGGCCGCCTCCGCCGCATTCAGGCGTCGGGTTCTGTCCCCGAGGGGCGGGAGGCGACATAGGTCGCGCAGGCCATGAGGACGACTGACACGACGACGGCCAGTCGCAGCGAGGGGCTGGCAGAAATCAGAAAGACCGCATACCCGAACGCCATTCCGCTCAGCGCGGCGATCTTGGCGCGGGGGCGGATGGCCTTTTCGTCACGCCAGGCCCGGATGCCGGGGCCGAAGCGCGGATGTTCGAGCAGCCAGGCTTCCAGGCTGGGCGAGGAGCGGGCGAAACAGGCTGTCGCACCGATGAAGAAGATGGTCGAGGGGAGCAGCGGCAGAAACGCTCCGATCACGCCGATGGCGACGAGAAGCCCGCCCAGCACACGGTAGCCCAGACGCACGGCCCATGCCGCCTTGGGTTCAGATCCCTTCTGGTCCATGAAACCGTTTTGTCTCCATGGCAGCTTGCTCATTCGCACAGGCTGACTATCAAATGTTCGGGCAGGGGGCTAGTTCGGCGCCGCAGCAATGCGGCGGATGCAGCACACCGACGGCCGGTTGGCCCATCAGATGGCAGGATATGACGCGACGATGAGCGGAAACACGAACCCGGACGATCTTGAACATATCGCGGCGATCGCGCGGCCCAGCGCGATGACGCGGTTGCGGAACTATTTCCTGACCGGACTGATCATCGCCGGCCCGCTCGGGATCACGGCCTATCTGACCTGGTCGATCATCCAGTGGGTCGACGGCTGGATGAAGCCGCTGATCCCGCGCGTCTACAATCCGGACACCTACCTGCCGTTTCCGGTGCCGGGCGTGGGTCTGATCGTCGCGTTTCTCGCGCTCGTCCTGATCGGCTTCCTGACTGCCAATATCGCCGGCAAGACGCTCGTCTCCTATGGCGAACTCCTGCTCGGGCGCATGCCCGTGGTGCGCAACCTCTATAGCGGACTGAAGCAGATCTTCGAGACCGTGCTGGCGGAGCGCTCCAACAGCTTCAAAAAGGCGGCCATCATCCCCTATCCACGACCGGGACTGTGGGCCATCGTCTTCATCGCCACGGATGCGCGCGGCGAGGTGGCGCATCACCTGGCCAGCAGTGGCAACGACGTCACCGCGGTGTTCCTGCCGACGACGCCGAACCCGACATCCGGCTTCCTGCTCTTTGTCCCGAAGAACGAGATCATCGAACTCGACATGTCGGTGGAGGATGCCGCCAAGCTGGTCATATCGGCCGGGCTCGTCAGTCCCGAATACGACAAGCTGGCGCGACTGGAGGAAGAGGGCCAAAAGGGGAAGCAAGGGGAGGCAAAGGCGTCCCGCGCGTAGCCCTTTTTCATCCGTTCCCGTCAACCGGCCCGCAGCAATCGCACGGCCTCATCCCGGCCGAACAGATAGAGCAGCAGGCGCAGCGCAGGGCCGCGCCTGCCGTCGAGGGCGGGTTCGGTCTCCAGCACTAGACGGGCATCGTCGCGCGCGGTCTCCAGCAGGTCTCCTTGCGTCCCGGCGTCGGCGATGCGGAAGCCGGGCGTGCCCGACTGGCGTGTTCCCAGGATCTCGCCTTCGCCGCGCAGGCGCAGGTCTTCCTCGGCGATGAGGAACCCGTCATTGGTCTCGCGCATGATCGATAGACGCGCACGGGCGGTTTCGCCGATCGGGGTCTTGTAGAGCAGCAGGCAGGTCGAGGCCTCGCTGCCGCGCCCGACGCGCCCGCGCAACTGATGCAGTTGCGACAGGCCGAACCGCTCCGCATGCTCGATGACGATGATCGAGGCCTCCGGTACGTCGACGCCGACCTCGATCACCGTCGTTGCGACGAGGAGCTGGACGGGGCCGTCCTTGAAGGCGCGCATGGCGGCCTCCTTCTCCTCGCTGCCCTGGCGTCCATGCACCAGGGCGACCCGGGGCCCGAGAAGCTGGGTGAGGACCGCATGGCGCTCTTCCGCAGCCGCCAGATCGGTTTTCTCCGACTCCTCAACCAGCGGGCAGACCCAGTACGCCTTTTTTCCCTCGCCGAGCGCGGCCCGCAGGCGTCCAACCACATCGTCGATCCGGTCGAGCGGCACGGCAACCGTGGTGATCGGCTGGCGGCCCGCCGGCTTCTCCGTCAGGCGGGAGACCTCCATGTCGCCGAAATAGGTCAGCACCAGCGTGCGTGGAATGGGGGTTGCGGTCATCACCAGCATGTCGACGCCCTGGCCCTTCGAGGCGAGCATCAGGCGCTGGTGAACGCCGAACCGGTGCTGCTCGTCGACGATGGCAAGGCCGAGATTGTGAAAGACGATGTCAGACTGGAACAGGGCATGGGTGCCGACCAGGAGGTCGATCTCGCCAGCTTCGAGTGCGGCACGGGTCTCGCGCTTGTGCTTCGCTCCGTCCCGCCCGGTCAGGATGGCAAGACGGAGTCCGGCCGCCTCGCAGAGCGGGGCGAGGGAGGCGTGGTGCTGGCGGGCCAGGATCTCGGTCGGGGCCATCAGCACGGCCTGGGCGCCCGACTCGATGGCAGCGGCTGCCGCGAGCAGTCCGACAACGGTCTTGCCGGCGCCGACATCGCCCTGCAGCAGCCGCAGCATGCGGACCGGCGAGGCGAGGTCCTCCTCGATCTCCCGGACCGCCTGCGCCTGGCCCTCCGTGAGGGAATAGGGCAGGGCAGCGAGGATCTTCGCCTTCAGCGTGCCGGCGAAGGTCCGGGCGATGCCGCGGGTCTGGCGCAATGAGCGGCGCACCAGGGCAAGGGCGAGCTGGTTGGCGAGAAACTCGTCATAGCTCAGTCTTGCCAGCGCGGCACTGTCGTCTCCGTGTTCGGCCAGCCGCGTTTCGTCCGGTTGGTGGAGCGCGAACAGCGCGTCGCGGAAGGAGGGCCAGTTTCGGCTCTTGCCGTAGGCCGGATCAAGCCAGTCGGGCAGATCGGGTATCCGTTCGAGCCCGGCGGCGATGGCCTTTTGCAGCACCTTGCCGGACAGGCCCTGGGTCAGCGGATAGACGGGTTCGACCAGCGGCAGGCTGTCCGCCTCCTCGGCCGGGACCACGTGATCCGGATGCACCATCTGCGGCCGGCCATTGAACCACTCCACGCGGCCCGAGACGACAAGGTCGGCGCCGACGGGCATCAGCTTCTCCAGCCAGCCGGCATTGGCATGGAAGAAGACGAAGGCGATTTCTCCGGTCTCGTCATGACCGAAGACGCGATAGGGGGCACGGCTGGCGCGGGGCGGCGCCTGGTGCCGGTCGACGCGCACCTCCAGCGTGACGATGGCGCCCTCCGGCGAGCGCGCGATACCGGGCCGAAGCCGGCGGTCGATCACTCCGCTCGGCATGTGCATCAGGAGATCGACGACATGGGGCTCGCGGTCCGGGTCCGTCCCGAGCAGGCCGGCAAGCCGCATCGCCAGCCTGGAGCCGACGCCGGGCAGGGAGGAAACGGGGGCAAACAGCGGATCGAGGAGCGAGGGACGCATGGACAGACGGCAGACCGATTGTTCTGGCTGGTTGACATGCTGCCGCGGGCGCGGTTGCTGGAACCGGTGGCAGCCCCGCGCATTGAGTTTCACGCAAGGACCGCTATAACCCGCGCACGATCAGGGTTCTGTCAAGGCCGTGCCCGCGCGGCCAGGCAGATGCCGCCCGGACGGGAATAGGCACAGGCAAAGGAAATCGCATGTCAGACCGCAGGGCCACGACGGGCAGCGCGCGCGATGACGACAGCGCGCGGCGCAAGCGCATACTCTACCGCTGCCAGCATCGCGGCATGAAGGAAATGGACATTCTCCTTGGCGGCTATGTGGGGGAACACATCGCGACGATGAGCGAGGCGGACCTTGCCACGCTGGAAGTGCTGATGGACGTTTCCGATCAGGAGTTGTTCTCCTGGATGATCGGGAGCAAGCCGGTGCCGGCGGAACACGACACCGCGCTGTATCGCGCCGTCGCCGCCTATCGCAGCAAGAGCAGCTAAACTCTCCGCCAGCCGCATGGGCGTGGCTGGCCGGGCCGGGAATCGAATCGTGGTCGACAAACTCTCCCTCAAGGCAGGCAATGCCGTCGTCACCGGCGTGCCGGACGGCGCCGAAGCCTATGTGCTGGCCAGACTGCTTCAGGAGGCCGGTGCGGGCGTTTCTTGCGTCTTCGTAGCACGAGATGCCAGCCATGCCCGCAGCGTGCAGGACGCGCTGGCCTATTTCGCGCCCGACTGCGACGTGCTCGACCTGCCGGCCTGGGATTGCCTTCCCTACGACCGCGTCTCACCAACATCCGCGCTGGTCGCCCGGCGCCTGACCACGCTCAGCCGGCTCGCCGGCGCCGGAGGGGCGTTCGAGCGCCCGACGGTCCTGCTGACCACGGCCAACGCCGCCCTGCAACGGCTGCCGGTGCCGGACTTTGCCCGCAGCCAGAGCTGGAGCGCGCGTCCGGGAAACCGGGTCGATCTCGGCGGACTGATCTCCTGGCTTGAGACCAACGGCTTCGTGCGCTCCTCCACCGTGCAGGATACCGGCGAATATGCCGTGCGCGGCGGCATCATCGATGTCTTCGCCCCCGGCATGGCCGCGCCCGTGCGGCTCGACTTCTTCGGCGACACGCTGGAATCGCTGCGCACCTTCGACACCGAAACCCAGCGCACGACACGGCAGATCAAGCATCTCGATCTCGTCGCGATGAGCGAGGTGGTGCTGACGGAGGAGGCCGTCTCCCGCTTCCGCAAGGGCTATGTCGCCCGTTTCGGCGCGGCCGACCGCGATGACATTCTCTATCAGTCGATCAGCGAGGGCCGGCGCTACGCCGGCATGGAGCACTGGCTGCCGTTGTTCCACGAGCGGCTCGCGACCCTCTTCGACTATTGTCCCGGCGTGCCCTTCGTGCTGTCGGCCTCGATCGACGACGTGCTGCGCGAACGGCAGGAGCAGATCGCCGAGCATCACCAAGCCCGTATGGAAGCACTGGGGAAGGCGTCCGGGTCCGGCGCCGTTCCCTACAAGCCGCTGGCCCCGGACGCGCTCTATCTGACGGGCGAGGAATGGACGACGTCCCTTGCCGACGGAGCGAGCCTGCGCCTGTCGCCCTTCGATGTGCCGCCGGGTACCGGACAGCAGGTGGTGGCGCTGGGCGGCCGTCAGGGACGCAGTTTCGCGGCGGAGCGCTCCGCCGGCGACGTCAATGTCTTCGATGCGCTGGCGACGCATGCGGCGGCCCGGCGCAAGGCCGGCGACCGCATCGTCATCGCCTGCTGGAGCGAGGGCTCGCGCGAACGCCTGTCGCATGTGCTTGCCGACCATGGCCTCGACCGGGCCGCGCCGGTGGCGGCGGACCGCGACGCGCTGGCCCTGCCGAAGGGCATGGCGGCGCTTGCGGTGCTCGGCATCGAACAGGGCTTCGAGATCGACGGCCTCACGGTCATCTGCGAACAGGACATTCTCGGCGACCGCTTGGTGCGCCAGCGCCGGCGCAAGGCCTCCGGCGCCAACGTTCTGACCGAGGCGGCAAGCCTCGCGCAGAACGACCTTGTGGTCCATGTCGATCACGGCATCGGCCGCTTCATCGGGTTGCGGACCATCGAGGCGGCGGGCGCTCCGCATGACTGCCTGGAGCTGCAATATGCCGGCGGCGACAAGCTGTTCCTGCCGGTCGAGAACATCGAGCTGCTGACCCGCTACGGCTCGGAAGACATGGAGGCGCAGCTCGACAAGCTGGGCGGCGGCGCCTGGCAGGCCCGCAAGGCCCGGATGAAGCGGCGGATCCTGGAGATCGCCGACGGGTTGATCAAGACCGCGGCCGCCCGGGCCCTGCGCACCGCGCCGCCGATCATGCCGCCGGAAGGTGTCTATGACGAGTTCGCGACGCGCTTTCCCTATGACGAGACCGAGGACCAGCTCAACGCCATCGACGCGGTTTTCGAGGATCTCGCGTCGGGCCGGCCGATGGACCGGCTGGTCTGCGGCGATGTCGGCTTCGGCAAGACCGAGGTGGCCTTGCGGGCGGCCTTCATCGCCGCGATGACCGGCCGCCAGGTCGCCCTGGTGGTGCCAACGACGCTGCTCGCCCGCCAGCACTTCAAGACGTTCTCCGAGCGGTTCCAGGGGCTGCCGATCAATGTCGCCCATGCCTCGCGGCTGGTGCCGGCGAAGGACCTTTCCGCCACCAAGAAGGGGCTGGCCGACGGCTCCGTCGACATCGTCGTCGGCACGCACGCCTTGCTCGGCAAGGGCGTCACGTTCCGCGATCTCGGCCTGCTGATCATCGATGAGGAGCAGCATTTCGGCGTCAAGCACAAGGAGAAGCTCAAGGAGCTGAAGTCCGAGGTGCATGTGCTGACGCTGTCGGCGACGCCGATCCCGCGCACGCTGCAACTTGCGCTGACCGGCGTGCGCGAATTGTCGCTGATCGCGACGCCGCCCGTCGACCGGCTGGCGGTCAGGACCTTCATTTCGCCCTTCGATCCGGTCGTGGTGCGCGAGGCGCTGCTGCGCGAGCGCTATCGCGGCGGACAGAGCTTCTATGTCTGTCCGCGCGTGTCGGACCTTGCCGAGCAGAAGTCCTTCCTCGAGGAGAGTGTGCCGGAGGTGAAGATCGCGGTGGCGCATGGCCAGATGGCGCCGAGCGAACTCGAGGACGTGATGAATGCCTTCTACGAGGGCAAATACGACGTGCTGCTGTCGACGACCATCGTCGAGTCCGGCCTCGACATCCCGACCGCAAACACGCTGATCGTTCACCGCGCCGACATGTTCGGCCTCGCCCAGCTCTATCAGTTGCGCGGCCGGGTCGGCCGTTCCAAGACGCGGGCCTATGCGCTGTTCACGGTGCCGGCCAACAAGACGCTGACGACGACCGCCGACCGGCGGCTCAAGGTGCTGCAGTCGCTCGACAGCCTGGGCGCCGGGTTCCAGCTTGCCAGCCACGATCTCGACATTCGCGGCGCCGGTAACCTGCTCGGCGAGGAGCAGTCGGGCCACATCAAGGAAGTCGGCTTCGAGCTCTACCAGCAGATGCTGGAGGAGGCGGTGGCGCAGTTGCGCACCGGCGATGAGGCCGAGACGGAGGACACCTGGTCGCCGCAGATCCAGGTCGGCACGCCGGTGCTCATTCCGGAGGACTATGTCGCCGACCTGCCGCTGCGCCTGTCGCTCTATCGCCGGCTGGCGGATCTCTCCACGCCGGAGGAGATCGACGCGTTCGGCGCCGAGTTGATCGACCGGTTCGGCTCCTTGCCGGAGGAGGTGGAGCACCTGCTGAAGATCGTCTTCATCAAGGCGCTGTGCCGCCGCGCCAATGTGGAGAAGATCGATGCCGGCCCGAAGGGCGTCGTCATCGCCTTCCGCAACAGCTCCTTCGCCAATCCGGCCGGCCTGGTCTCCTACATTGCCGAGCAGGGCGTTCTGGCGAAGATCCGGCCCGACCAGAAGGTTGTCCTGACGCGCGACTGGGACAGCGCCGAGCAGCGGCTCAAGGGCTGTGCCGCGGTCCTGCTCAAGCTGGTGCGGCTGGCGGAAGCGGAGAGCGCCGCCGCCTGATCCTGTGGTCAGGCGGCAACCATCCATTAAGGCTGTTGGCCGATAGTGATCCCATCGAACTGTTGGTATCGAGTCGGGTCGCTTCCGTGTCGTTCAATTCCACTCGCCATCGCCGCCGCACGCTCCGCCAGCGCTTCACCGTGCCGGCGATCGCTGTCGGGCTTGTCGCCTACTTCGCCTTTCATGCTCTGAACGGCGAACTCGGCCTCGTCGGCAAGGCCAAGATCGAGCACCGCTATGCCGAACTCGAAAAGGAGCTCGCCGTGGTGCGCGCGGAGCGGGAGGAGTTGCTGCGGCGGGTGATGCTGTTGCGGCCTGAAAGCCTCGATCCGGACATGGTCGACGAGCGCGCGCGTGCCAGCCTCAACCTGGTGCATCCGCAGGAGCTGGCGATCCTGCGACCGAGCCGCGCCTCGGCAGAGTAACCTGTTTCAGGTTCATATCGGAAATTTATCCGAAATTCAGTTAAATAATCTAAATCCTTTTATTTTCAGATATTTAAATCAATTCGATAGTCTCCATCTTCCGGCTTTCATTGACTTTTCCCCTCGGGTACCTTCCGCTAGATTGTTGAAGGGGAAACGCCGTCCCACAAGGGACGCAAAACCGAGACGAGGGATATGGCTGGAACGTCTGGCAAGGCTGCCGGTGTACGCTCGAAGAGCGCTGCCCGGTCGAAGGGAGGGGCGGCCAAATCGTCGCCCGCGATCGTTGACTTCACGAAAGAGCAGGAGCTGCACGCCTATCGGCAGATGCTGCTCATTCGCCGCTTCGAGGAAAAGGCCGGCCAGCTCTATGGCATGGGTCTGATCGGCGGCTTCTGTCACCTCTATATCGGCCAGGAAGCGGTCGTCGTCGGCATGCGCATGGCGTCGAAGGACGGCGACCAGATGATCACCGGCTATCGCGACCACGGCCACATGCTCGCCATGGACATGGACCCGAAGGGCGTCATGGCCGAGCTGACCGGGCGCCGGGGCGGCTATTCCAAGGGGAAGGGCGGCTCCATGCACATGTTCTCCAAGGAAAAGCAGTTCTATGGCGGCCACGGCATCGTCGGTGCCCAGGTCTCGCTCGGCACGGGTCTCGGCTTTGCCAACCGCTACCGGGAGAACGGGGCGGTCGCGATGACCTTCTTCGGCGACGGTGCCTCCAACCAGGGCCAGGTCTACGAGAGCTTCAACATGGCGCAGCTCTGGAAGCTGCCCGTGGTCTATGTCATCGAGAACAACAAGTACGGCATGGGCACCAGCGTCGAACGCGCCTCCGCGACGACGGATCTCTCGCAGCGCGGCGCCTCGTTCGGCATTCCCGGCGAGCAGGTCGACGGCATGGACGTGCGCGCTGTCATGGCGGCCAGCGAGAAGGCGCTGGAGCACTGCCGCTCCGGCAAGGGGCCGTACATTCTGGAAATGATCACCTATCGCTATCGCGGCCACTCCATGTCCGACCCGGCCAAGTACCGGTCGAAGGAGGAGGTCCAGAAGATGCGCACCGAGCACGATCCGATCGAGCAGGTCCGCAAGCGTCTGCTGGACAACGGATGGGCGAGCGAGGACGACCTCAAGGCCATCGACAAGGAGGTGCGCGAGATCGTGGCGGAGTCCGCCGAGTTCGCGCAGACGGATCCGGAGCCGGACGTTTCCGAGCTCTACACCGACATTCTTCTTTGAGCGCGGGAGCGTACGATGCCGATTGAGATTCTGATGCCGGCCCTCTCCCCGACGATGGAAGAGGGCACCCTGGCCAAGTGGGTGAAGAAGGAAGGCGATAGCGTCGCCGCCGGCGATGTCATCGCCGAGATCGAGACCGACAAGGCGACCATGGAGGTCGAGGCGGTCGACGAGGGCGTGCTCGGCAAGATCCTCGTTGCCGAAGGCACCGAGAACGTCAAGGTGAACACGCCGATCGCCGTGCTGCTCGGCGAGGGCGAGGACGCGTCGGCCCTCGACGCCGCGCCGAAGGCAGCGGCTGCGCCTGCGCCGCAGGCGTCCGAGGCGCCGGCCGAAAAGCCGGCGCCGGTTGCCGCAGCGCCTGTCGCGCCGGCCCCTGACGACGTCAGCGATCCGGACGTACCGGAGGGCACGCCGATGGTGAAGACCACCGTCCGCGAAGCGCTGCGCGATGCGATGGCGGAAGAGATGCGCCGCGACGGCGACGTCTTCCTGATGGGCGAGGAAGTCGCCGAATATCAGGGCGCCTACAAGATCTCGCAAGGCCTGCTCGAGGAGTTCGGGGCCAGGCGCGTCATCGACACGCCGATCACCGAGCACGGCTTCACCGGCCTTGGCGTCGGCGCGGCGATGGCCGGCCTCAAGCCGATCGTCGAGTTCATGACCTTCAACTTCGCCATGCAGGCGATCGACCAGATCATCAACTCCGCCGCCAAGACGCTCTACATGTCCGGCGGCCAGATGGGCGCGCCGATCGTGTTCCGCGGCGCCAATGGTGCGGCGGCCCGCGTCGCCGCGCAGCACAGCCAGGACTATGCGGCCTGGTATGCGCATGTTCCGGGCCTCAAGGTGGTGCAGCCGTGGTCGGCGGCCGATGCCAAGGGCCTGCTCAAGGCCGCGATCCGCGACCCGAACCCGGTCGTCTTCCTCGAGAACGAGATCCTCTACGGCCAGACCTTCGAGATCCCGGATGTCGAGGACTTCGTCCTGCCGATCGGCAAGGCCAAGGTCGAGCGCAAGGGCAGCGATGTCACCATCGTCTCCTGGGGTATCGGCATGACCTATGTGATGAAGGCGGTCGAGGAACTGGCGGCTGCCGGCATCTCCGCCGAGGTGGTCAACCTGCGCTCGATCCGTCCGCTCGACATCGACACGGTCATTGCCTCGGTCAAGAAGACCGGGCGCCTGGTCACGGTCGAGGAAGCCTACCCGATGTGCTCGGTCTCCTCGGAGATAGGCTATCAGGTCCAGGAGAAGGCGTTCGACTGGCTCGACGCGCCGATCCTGCGGGTCACCGGCAAGGATGTGCCGATGCCCTATGCGGCCAATCTCGAGAAGCTGGCGCTGCCGACGGTGAAGGAAGTCATCGACGCGGTCAAAGCCGTCACCTACACGGCCTGAGGCGGGGAAGAGACGATGCCAATCAAGATTTTGATGCCGGCCCTCTCGCCGACGATGGAAGAGGGCAATCTCGCCAGATGGCTGGTCAAGGAGGGTGACACTGTCTCCTCCGGCGATGTCATCGCGGAAATCGAGACCGACAAGGCGACCATGGAAGTCGAGGCGGTCGACGAGGGCAAGGTCGGCAAGATCCTCGTCGCGGAAGGCACCGAGGGCGTGAAGGTCAACGAGGTCATCGCGCTGCTGCTGGAAGAGGGGGAGGATGCCTCCTCGCTCGACGGCGCCGCGAAGACCGATGCTGCCCCTGCCAAGGCGGAAGCTTCGGCGAAAACCGAGGCTCCGGCCAAGTCGGAGCCGTCCGCTCCGGCGGCTGCCGAGCCGGCGGCTCCCGCCAAGGCGCCGCCGGCGCCGGCCGGCGACAAGGGCGAGCGCATCTTTGCCTCGCCGCTGGCCCGCCGGCTGGCCGCGCAGGATGGTCTCGACCTTGCCGCGATCTCCGGCTCCGGTCCGCATGGCCGCATCGTCAAGCGCGATGTGGACGAGGCGTTGAAATCCGGCACCGGCCGCAAGGCCGCCGAGGCCACCAAGGCGGCCGCGGCACCGGCCGCAGCTCCCGCACCGGCGCCGAAGGCCGCCGCGCCGTCCGGCATGGCGGACGCGCAGGTGCTCAAGCTCTTCGATGAGGGCAGCTACGAGGTCGTGCCGCATGACAACATGCGCAAGACCATCGCCAAGCGGCTGACGGAGTCCAAGCAGACCGTGCCGCATTTCTACCTGACGGTGGATTGCGAACTCGACGCGCTGCTGGCCCTTCGCGCCCAGCTCAACAGTGCTGCGCCGAAGGACAAGGACGGCAAGCCGGCTTACAAGCTCTCGGTCAACGACATGGTCATCAAGGCCCATGCGCTGGCGCTGAAGGCGGTGCCGGCAGCCAATGCGAGCTGGACCGACGGCGGCATGCTGGTCCACAAGCACGCCGATGTCGGCGTTGCGGTGGCCATCGAGGGCGGCCTGATCACGCCGATCATCCGGCGGGCCGAGGAGAAGACCCTGTCCGCGATCTCCAACGAGATGAAGGACCTGGCCGCCCGCGCCCGCAGCCGCAAGCTGCAGCCGCAGGAATACCAGGGCGGCACCACCTCTGTCTCCAATCTCGGCATGTTCGGGATCAAGGACTTCGCCGCCGTGATCAACCCGCCGCATGCGACCATTCTCGCGGTCGGCGCGGGCGAACAGCGCGCGGTGGTCAAGAACGGCGCGCTGGCGATCGCCACCGTCATGTCGGTGACCCTGTCGACCGACCACCGTGCGGTCGACGGCGCCCTCGGCGCGGAACTGATGGCTGCGTTCCGGCAGTTCATCGAAAACCCGATGAGCATGCTGGTGTGATCCGACGGCCGGCGCCGCATTGCGGCGCCGGCCGTCTCGCCATCAATTCCGTTTCCGCCGGGTGCAGCCTTGCGGCGCGCCCGCCGTCCGATCTGGAGGACATTTCATGAGTGGCACGTCCTACGACGTCATCATCATCGGTTCGGGTCCGGGAGGCTATGTCACGGCCATCCGCGCGGCGCAGCTCGGGTTCAAGACCGCGATCGTCGAGCGCGAGCATCTTGGCGGCATCTGCCTCAACTGGGGCTGCATTCCGACCAAGGCGCTGCTCCGGTCGGCGGAGATCCTCGATCACGCCAACCACGCCAAGAGCTACGGCCTCACGCTCGAGGGCAAGATGACCGCCGACGTCAAGGACGTGGTCGCCCGCTCGCGCGGCGTCTCGGCCCGTCTCAACGGCGGCGTCGCCTTCCTGATGAAGAAGAACAAGATCGACGTGATCTGGGGCGAGGCGAAGCTGACCAAGCCCGGCGAGATCAGCGTCGGCAAGTCGACGAAGCCGGTGGTCGAGCCGCAGAACCCGGTGCCGAAGGGCGTCAAGGGCGAGGGCACCTACACCGCCAAGCACATCATCGTCGCGACCGGCGCGCGTCCCCGCGCGCTGCCGGGCATCGAGCCGGACGGCAAGCTGATCTGGACCTATTTCGAGGCGATGAAGCCGGACGTCATGCCGAAGTCGCTGGTGGTGATGGGATCGGGCGCCATCGGCATCGAGTTCGCGTCCTTCTATCGCTCGATGGGCGCCGAGGTGACTGTCGTCGAGGTGATGCCGCAGGTGATGCCGGTGGAAGACGCCGAGATCTCCGCCTTCGCCCGCAAGCAGCTTGAAAAGCGAGGGTTGAAGATCCTCACCGAGGCCAAGGTGGCGAAGGTCGAGAAGGGGGCGAACTCGGTCACCGCGCATGTGGAGACCAAGGACGGCAAGGTGGAGAAGATCACCGCCGACCGTCTGATCTCCGCCGTCGGCGTCCAGGGCAATATCGAGGGCCTCGGCCTTGAGGCGCTCGGCGTCAAGACCGAGCGCGGCTGCATCGTCATCGACGGCTACGGCCGGACCAACGTGCCGGGCGTCTATGCCATCGGCGATGTCGCCGGCCCGCCGATGCTGGCGCACAAGGCCGAGCATGAGGGCGTCATCTGCATCGAGAAGATCGCCGGCGTGCCGGGCGTCCATCCGATGGAGAAGGGCCGCATTCCGGGCTGCACCTATTGCAACCCACAGGTCGCCTCCGTCGGTCTGACCGAGGCCAAGGCCAAGGAGCAGGGCCGGGATATCCGCGTCGGACGCTACAGCTTCGCGGCCAACGGCAAGGCGATCGCGCTCGGCGAGGACCAGGGCATGATCAAGACGATCTTCGACAAGAAGACCGGCGAGCTGATCGGTGCGCATATGGTCGGAGCGGAAGTGACCGAACTGATCCAGGGCTTCGTGGTCGCCATGAACCTGGAGACCACCGAGGAAGAGCTGATGCACACGATCTTCCCGCATCCGACCCTGTCGGAAATGATGAAGGAAAGCGTGCTCGACGCCTACGGCCGGGTGCTGAACGCCTGAGGCAGGTCGACGAGCGGGGCTTTGAGTTGTCCTGCGAAACGTCTACCCTTGAACGGGGCTCTCGGGCACCTTTACGCAAACGGGGACTTTCGGCATGGACGTCAAGAACATCCTCATCTGGTGCGCCATCGGTCTCATCGCCGGCTGGCTCGCCAGCCTGGTGATCGGCGGCGGCGGGCTTGTCCGCTATCTCATCACGGGCCTGGTCGGCGCCTTTGTCGGCGGCTTCCTGTTCAATCTTGCCGGCATCAACATCAATGTCGGCAACGCCTTCGTGAACCAGGTCATCGTCGCGGCGATCGGCGCGATTGTCGTGGTGCTGATCGCGCGGGTGATCGCCTGATCCTTCACAACGGTTCCGGCGGCCGGGGCGACCCGGCCGCTCAGCCGGCGGAGACATCATGGGTATCTTCCTCTGGATCGTTATCGGTCTGATCGCGGGCGCGGTCGCGCACCGGGTGCTCAACAGCCGCGGCGGCTTCTTCGGCAGCCTCGTCGTCGGCCTGATCGGGGCGCTGGTCGGCGGCAAGCTCGCGGAAATCCTGAATCTCAACGTGACGGGCGGGTTCATCGACCAGCTCCTGCTTGCGACGGTCGGCGCGATCCTGCTGCTCTTCATCTGGCGGAAGATCCGTGGCTGACGACCTCCGCGGGCAAGGACAGCGGCGGGGGAGCGACCTTCCTGCTCTCGCGGCGTTCCCGCTGCGGGCGACCGACAAGCTGCGATACGGCGACACGGACCGGCAGGGGCATGTCAACAACGCCGTCTATTCGACGTTTCTCGAGACCGGCCGGGTCGAGCTTCTGAGCAGCGTCGCCGGCGGCCTTGCCGAGCCGGGAGCTGCCTTCGTGATCGCCCGGCTCGAGCTCGATTTTCTTGCCGAGGGCCTGTGGCCCGGCGTGGTCGAGATCGGAACGGCGGTCGAGACGGTCGGGCGCAGTTCCTTCACGCTGGAGCAGGTGATCTGTCAGGACGGGCGGGTGCTGGCGCGGGCGCGCAGCGTCGTCGTGCAGATGAACGAGCAGACCCGGCGATCCCAGCCGCTTGGCGAGGATGCCGTGGCGCGGCTGAAGAGCTATATCAGACCTGCTGCGACGGAATAGCAGACCGGCGCGGAACCGCTTGACCTTTCACACCAACAGCGACACTTAGGGGCCATGGTTACACTCCTCGACACGGTCACCAAGGGCAATGCGCAGGCCGAGCGGCCCCGCCACCCGGAAAAGGCCCACCGGCCGGACAATCCGATCCAGCGCAAGCCCGCCTGGATCCGGGTGAAGGCGCCGACGTCCCCGGTCTACCGGGAGACGCAGCAGGTGGTGCGCTCCAACAATCTGGTGACCGTCTGCGAGGAAGCAGGCTGCCCGAACATCGGCGAATGCTGGTCGAAGAAGCATGCCAGCTTCATGATCCTCGGCGACACCTGCACCCGCGCCTGTGCCTTCTGCAATGTGCGCACCGGCATGCCGGGGCCGGTCGACCCGAACGAGCCGACCGGCGTTGCCGAGGCCGTGGCGACCATGGGCCTTGAGCATGTCGTCATCACGTCGGTCGACCGCGACGACCTCGCCGATGGCGGCGCCGGTCACTTCGCCGAGGTGATCCAGGCGATCCGGGAGCGGGCACCCGCGACCACCATCGAGGTGCTGACGCCGGATTTCCTGCGCAAGCCCGGCGCCCTGGAGACGGTGGTTCGCGCGCGGCCCGACGTCTTCAACCACAATCTGGAGACGGTGCCGTCGAAGTATCTGACCGTGCGCCCCGGCGCCCGCTATTTCCACTCCATCCGTCTGCTGCAGCAGGTCAAGGAGATCGACCCCGGCATGTTCACCAAGTCGGGCATCATGGTCGGCCTCGGCGAGGAGCGGAACGAGGTCCTGCAGCTCATGGACGACCTGCGCACCGCCGATGTCGACTTCCTGACCATCGGCCAGTACCTGCAGCCGAGTTCCAAGCATCATGCGGTTGCCCGTTTCGTGACGCCGGACGAGTTCAAGGCCTTCGAGAAGATCGCCTATGCCAAGGGCTTCCTGAAGGTTTCCGCCAGCCCGCTGACCCGTTCGTCGCATCATGCGGGCGAGGATTTCGCCGACCTGAAGCGCGCCCGCGCCGCCAGGCTGGGCCAGATCGCTTCCGCCTGATCGCCAGGTTCAGGACAGCCCGAGATGCCGTCATTTCAGACCGTCCACAAGGTGGGGCACAGCAGCAGCGACATGTTCGCGCTGGTCGCCGACGTGGAGAAATATCCCGAGTTCGTGCCGCTTTGCGAGAAGCTGAAGGTGAGGGGGCGCAAGGACCTCGGTGACGGCCGCGAGGTGCTGGTTGCCGACATGACGGTCGCCTACAAGCTGTTTCGCGAGACCTTCACCAGCCGTGTGACGCTCAATCCGGGCGAGCAGCGCATCCTGGTCGAATATCTCGATGGCCCGTTCCGGCATCTGGAGAACGAGTGGACCTTCAAGCCGCTCAGTGAGGGCCAGTGCGAGGTGGGGTTCTTCATCACTTACGAGTTCAAGAGCCGCACGCTGAGCGCGCTGATGTCGGCGATGTTCGACCGGGCCTTCCGCAAGTTTTCCGATGCCTTCGAAGCGCGAGCCGACGTCGTCTATGGCGCCGGCTAGAGCATATTCTCGTCGTTCAGATCGAACCGATCTGAACGACGAGAATATGCTCCAGGTATTGAATCTGGAGCGATTTCTTATCGATCAGGTGAGTCCACCTGATCGGAAATCGCTCTAGCGAGGCGTGCTTCCCGGCCCCGCGTCAGCGCGCGTGATAGGAAGAGGTCGGCGTTCCGGAATTGCCGTAGCCCGAGAACATCTGGCGAATGAAGATGAAGCGCATGCGGCGGTTCACGGCTTCCTCACTGGCACGCATCACCTCGACATTCGAACCGGTCACGCCGATGTCGGCAAGCTTGACCTGCTGGTCCGGGTTCTCGCAGATCCGATACCAGCCCTTGCCCTGGTTGAATTCCAGACCAACGTCGCGACCTTCCTCGGCCTCGTAATTCATCCAGGCAACCGTGGCGGCGCGGGCAAAATACGGACGCCCGCACAGCGAGATCGGATAGAGATTCTCGGCGGTGCGGGTGAAGACCTTGTGGCTGGCGCGGAAGGAGCCGTCGTGGTGCCGCGAGATCATGTGATAGTCGCCGGCTAGCGCCCCGCATGGCAGGGCAACGAGGATCGCGACGGCGAGGCAGGTCTTACGCATGTACCATGTCCCTGTTTGCACGGGACTTTGGGCGTTTTCCCTAGAAAAAACAATTAACCGGGGAAAGACTCTGGTCGACTGGTCATCGGCCGGTTGCCCGTTTCGATAAAACTCTATCGATTGTCTCGGCCAGGGCCGCCAGCGCCCGCTCGACGGTGGCGAGCCGGATCTGGCTGCGGCCGGCCTCGCCGAGGCGCAGTTCCTCATGGTGGGTCGGCAGTCCCCTGGCGGCCAGCGCCATGTGCACGAGACCGACCGGCTTGTCCGCCGAGCCGCCGCCCGGACCGGCAATGCCGGTGACCGCGACGGCCACGTCGGCACGCGAGGCGGCGAGGGCGCCTTCCGCCATGGCAACGGCGACGTCGCGGCTGACCGCGCCGACGCGGGTGATCAGTTCTGCCGGCACACCCAGCATGTCGGTTTTCGCCTCGTTGGAATAGGTGACGAAGCCCCGGTCGACCGCCGCCGACGAACCGGCGATCTCGGTTAGGGCGCCGGCGATCAGACCGCCGGTGCAGGATTCCGCCGTGGCCAGCAACAGGCCGGCGTCGCTCGCCTTGCGGATTACCTGAGCCGCGGCAGCTTCGAGGCTGGCGAGATCGGTCATGGGCAGCCTCCTTCCGCATCCAGGTCATCGCCGACGGCCGGCAGAAGGACCGTCGCTGTCGCCAGGGCGGCAATGCCTTCCTCGCGACCGGTAAAGCCGAGCCGCTCCGAGGTGGTGGCCTTCACCGATATCCGGTGCAGCGGCGTGCCGCAAATGCCGGCGATGCGCGCGCGCATCGCCTCGCGATGCGGCCCGATCTTCGGCCGTTCGCAGACGATGGTTACGTCGAGATGCGAGATCCGGCCGCCGCGCTGCCGCAACCGCGCCACCGCATAGGCCAGGAACTGATCGGATGCCGCGCCGCGCCACTGCGGATCGCTCGGCGGAAAGTGATGGCCGATATCGCCGTCGCAGATGGTTGCCAGCACCGCGTCGGTGAGGGCGTGCAGGACCACGTCGGCGTCGGAATGGCCCTTGAGCGCGCGGTCGTGCGGGAGGGTGATGCCGCCGAGGATGACGCCGCTGCCTGCCTCGAACGCATGCACGTCATAGGCGGTGGCGACCCGTGTTTCCATCTCCATGCGCTGCTCCCTGACGGCGTGTTCCGAGGTGAAGCGGCGGAAATCCTCCGCCGTCGTGATCTTGATGTTGCCCGTCTCGCCTGGCGTCAGGACGACGGCGAGGCCCGCCCATTCGGCGACGGCCGCGTCATCGGTAAAGGACGCAAGACCCTCGGCCGCTGCGCGTTCGTGGGCCGCCAGGATGTCGCTATAGCGGAAGGCCTGCGGCGTCTGCGCGGCAAAAAGTCCGTTGCGGTCGACGGTTTCCATAATGGCGCCAGTCGCAGGATCTGCCCGCTTGAGCGTGTCGGAAACCGGGATGGCGGCGACGGCCGCCCGGTTGCCGGTCGCGATCGCGTCGATGGAAGCACTGATAACCCCGCGCGAGACGAAGGGGCGGGCGCCGTCATGGACGAGAACAATATCCGGCGCCAGATCTGCCAGGGCGCGCAGACCGTTCAGCACCGTCGCCTGCCGCGTGTCGCCCCCCCGTGCCGGCGCGGTCAGCCGGGGGTCGTCGAGGCCCTTGAGGCTGTCGGCATAAAGGGCGTCGTCACCCTCGCCGATCACGACGGTGATATTGGACAGGCGGTCGCAAGCAAGGGCGGCCTCGATGGTGCGGCGCAGCACGGACGTGCCGCCGATCCGCCGGTATTGCTTCGGGATGCCTCCGCCCGCCCGGATCCCGCGGCCGGCGGCGACGATCAGCATCGCTGCCTGGCCGGCGGAACAAGGCGAGGAAGGAGCGGTCGGGGTCATCGTCATGTCCGGGGCATGTCAGGTGGTCAATGCAGATGCGGCGGTTTTGACCGTTTCGCCGCGTGTCCACAAGGCTTATGTCGGGCGGGCGAATTTCGCACTTGCGGTGAAACTGACAATGTCTATTCTGTAGGCAAAACAGAAAGTGCACATCATATGAGCATGAGCGAAGGCGGCACTGGCCGCCGCGGCATCAGGATCGGGACGGTGGACAGCGCGAACCGCGTTTTTCTGGCTCCCATGTCCGGCGTGACCGATGTGGCTTTCCGGCGCCTGGCGCATCGCTTCGGCGCAGGCCTCGTCGTCTCCGAGATGGTGGCGTGCGAGCAGCTTGCCGAAGGGCATCCCGAAACCCGTCTGCGCAGCGAGGGAATCGCCGGCGCGTCGCATGTGGTGCAACTGGCCGGTCGGGAAGCCCGCTGGATGGCGGAGGGTGCGCGTATCGCAGAGGCCGCGGGCGCCGATGTCATCGATATCAACATGGGATGCCCGGCCAAAAAGGTCACCTCCGGCTATTCCGGCTCAGCCCTGATGCGAGATCTGGATCATGCGTTGACGCTGGTCGAGGCGACCGTCGGTGCCGTCAGCGTGCCGGTGACGTTGAAGATGCGCCTTGGCTGGGACCACGAGTCGATGAACGCGCCGGAGCTTGCCGCCCGCGCCGAGGCCGCGGGCGTCGCCATGATCACCGTGCACGGCCGCACCCGCTGCCAGTTCTACAAGGGCGAGGCGGATTGGGATGCGATCCGCGCGGTGCGCGAGCGCGTCACCGTGCCTCTGGTCGCCAATGGCGACTGCGCCTCGGCGCAGGATGCCCGCGACATGATGCGTCGTTCCGGCGCCGACGCGGTCATGGTCGGACGCGCAGCCTATGGCCGGCCATGGCTGCCGGGATCGATCGCTGCCGAGCTCGACGGCCTACCGCAGCCGGCGGTGCCGAGCGGTGCCGAACTCGGCGAGCTGGTCTGCGAGCATATCGAGATGATGCGCGAGCTTTACGGCCCGCTGAAGGGGCTGCGGCTCGCCCGCAAGCATATCGCCTGGTATCTGGATGCCGGAGCGCCGCAAGTGCCGGGTGCCCTGCGCCAGAAGATCCTGACGTCGGAGGATACCGGATTCGTGACCGCCAGCCTGAGGGCCTGCTTCGCGGATGCTTCGCAGACCGGCTCGAGCCTGGAGGCCGCCGCATGAGAGGTGCACGCGACGCTGCAGCCGGTTCCGTCCCCGGCACCAACGGTCAGATCCTTGATGCCCTGCCGCATCCGCTGATCCTGGTCGATCCGCAAGGGCGCATCATCGAGGCGAACATGGCGGCGGAGAGCTTCTTCCGCGCCAGCGCGCAGGTGCTGCGCCGCCATCCGGTCTCCCACTTCGTGCCGTTCGGCAGCCCGCTGCTGATGCTGATCTCGCAGGTGAGGGAGCGCGGCGCGCCGGTCAACGAATACAAGGTCGACATCGGGTCCCCCCGGATCGGGGCCGAAAAGATCGTCGACATCATCGCCGCTCCCGTCGCCGACCGCCCCGGCGCCGTCGTCCTGATGCTGCAGGAGCGCGGCATGGCGGAGAAGATCGACCGCCAGCTTACCTCGCGCGGGGCCGCGCGCACCGTCTCCGGCCTTGCCACGATGCTGGCCCACGAGATCAAGAACCCGCTGTCCGGCATTCGCGGCGCGGCGCAACTGCTGGAAGCCTCCGCCGCCGAGGACGACCGGCCGCTGACCCGTCTGATCATGGACGAGACCGACCGGATCGTGAAGCTGGTCGACCGCATGGAGGTCTTCTCCGACGAGCGGCCGGTCGAGCGCGAGCCGGTCAACATTCATGTGGTTCTCGACCATGTGCAGCGCCTCGCCAATTCCGGCTTTGCCCGCAACATTCCGATCAACGTCGAATACGACCCGTCGCTGCCGCTGGTTCTGGCCAATCGCGACCAGCTTGTGCAGGTGTTCCTCAACCTGGTGAAGAATGCCAGCGAGGCGCTCGCGGGCGAGCCGACCGGGGAGATCACCCTGACCACCGCCTACCGGCCCGGCATTCGCCTGTCGGTGCCCGGCTCGCGGGAGCGGGTGAGCCTGCCGCTCGAATTCTGCGTGCGCGACAATGGTCCCGGGGTGCCCGAGGATCTGCTGCCGCATCTCTTCGACCCGTTCGTGACGACCAAGGCCAACGGCTCCGGCCTGGGGCTGGCCCTGGTCGCCAAGATCATCGGCGACCATGGCGGTGTCATCGAGTGTGACAGCCAGCCGGGCCGTACCGTTTTCCGCATCCTGATGCCCGCCTATGCGACGCAGGATGAGACCTGATATCTGGGACACTGACCATGCCGACCGGGACAATCCTTGTTGCCGACGACGATGCCGCAATCCGTACGGTGCTGAACCAGGCGCTGTCGAGGGCCGGCTACACCGTGCGGCTGACCTCCAATGCGACGACCCTGTGGCGCTGGGTCAGTTCCGGCGACGGCGATCTCGTCGTCACCGACGTGATGATGCCGGACGAGAACGCCTTCGACGTTCTGCCGCGCATTAAGAAGCTGCGCCCCGACCTGCCGGTCATCGTGATGAGCGCGCAGAACACGTTCATGACGGCGATCCGGGCCTCCGAAAAGGGCGCCTACGAATATCTGCCGAAGCCCTTCGACCTGAAGGAGCTGACCAGCATCGTCGGGCGCGCCTTGTCGGAGCCGCGCCGCGTCAAGGTCGAGCCGCCGGAGGAGGCGGGTGAGAACATCCCGCTCGTCGGCCGCTCGCCGGCGATGCAGGAGATCTACCGGGTGCTTGCCAGGCTGATGCAGACCGACCTGTCGGTGATGATCAACGGCGAGTCCGGAACGGGCAAGGAACTGGTCGCTCGCGCGCTGCACGACTATGGCAAGCGCCGCAACGGTCCTTTCGTCGCGATCAACATGGCGGCGATCCCGCGGGACCTGATCGAGGCGGAACTGTTCGGCCATGAGAAGGGCGCGTTCACCGGGGCGCAGCAGCGCTCGGCCGGTCGCTTCGAGCAGGCGGACGGCGGCACGCTGTTCCTCGATGAGATCGGCGACATGCCGATGGAGGCGCAGACGCGGCTGCTGCGTGTGCTGCAGCAGGGCGAATACACCACCGTGGGCGGGCGCGTGCCGATCCGCACCGACGTGCGCATCGTTGCGGCCACCAACAAGGATCTGCGCCAGCTCATCAATCAGGGGCTTTTTCGCGAGGACCTGTACTATCGGCTGAACGTCGTGCCGATCCGGCTGCCGCCGCTGCGCGAGCGCATCGAGGACATTCCCGACCTGGTGCGGCATTTCTTCATGCTGGCGGAAAAGGAAGGGCTGCCGGCCAAGCAGATCGAGGCGGCGGCGATCGACCGGCTGCGCCGCTATCGCTGGCCGGGCAACGTGCGCGAGCTCGAAAATCTCGTTCGCCGCCTGTCGGCGCTCTATCCGCAGGATGTGATCTCCGCCGCGCTGATCGACCAGGAACTGAGCCAGCCCGTGCCCAGCGTCGAGGAGGAGGAGAACAGCCAGGTCGATCTTTCGGGGTCGGTCGAGCGCTACCTCAACACCTATTTCCAGGCCTTCGGCGACGCGCTGCCGCCCCCCGGGCTCTATCACCGGATCCTGCGCGAGGTGGAGTATCCGTTGATCGGCGCTGCCCTGGCCGCGACCCGTGGCAACCAGATCAAGGCGGCGGAACTGCTCGGCGTCAATCGCAACACCCTGCGCAAGAAGATCCGGGACCTCGACGTGCAGGTGATCCGCTCCAACCGCTGAGGCGATCAGGGCGATCGCTGGGCGGGTCCGGCGGGTCATCTCTGTCGTAATTTAGCAACATTGTGTGATAAGGGTGCCGCATTCCCTGCAACGGTCCCGATTGGGCCGATTCTAGCGACGGTTGCCACGAGTGCTTGCCGAGAGATCCAGCGGAGCAGGTTCCCCCTCCGACCAGAGCCGGAGCGGATTGCGCGTGCGCCGGATCGGCCTCGTGCTGGTCATCGTTTCGCTGATCTCCATCACGCTGACCTTCTTCGTGCTGATGGGCGTGACGCCGATTGCGCCGGACGGTCCCGTCGCCCAGGCGGCAATGGTGATCAACGGCGTGCTGGTTGCGGTCCTGCTGCTGTTGATCGGCCTGGAATTCGCGGCCCTGCTGCAGGCACGCAGGCGAGGGCGGGCGGCCGCGCGCCTGCATGGGCGCATCGTCACCCTGTTCAGCGTCGTTGCGGCGGTTCCGGCGGTTCTGGTTGCGATTCTCGCGACGATCACGCTGGATCGCGGGCTCGACCGCTGGTTCGAGGACCGCACGCGGCTGATCATCGACAACGCCCTGACGGTGGCGCAGGCCTATCTGCAGGAGCATGCCCGGGTGCTGCGCGGCGATCTCATCGCCATGGCCAGCGATATCGACCGGGCCAAGGCGGTCTACGACTTCGAGCCGACGCGGTTCGACAGCTTCTTCCAGACGCAGACGACGCTGCGCGCGCTTGGCGGCGCCTTCCTGATGAAGCCGGACGGCACCGTGATCACCCGCGTCGTGATCAGTCCGGACGTCGAGGTGCTGCTGCCGCCGGTGGAGGCGTTCGAGCAGGCCAAGGGCGGCGAGCCGGTTCTGATCGCGCCGGGTGTTTCCAATCTCGTCGGCGGCGTCATGAGGCTCTCCGCCTATGAGGACATGTATCTCTATGTCACCCGCCCGATGGACAAGCGCGTGGTCGACTACATGCGGCTCGCCGAGGACGGCGCCAGCCAGTACACGCGCATGGAGCAGAGCCGCTTCGGCGTCCAGGTTGCCTTCGCGCTGGTCTATACCGGCGTCACCCTGGTGCTGCTGCTGTCCTCGATCTGGATCGGCTTCGGCTTCGCCAACATGCTGGTGGCACCGATCCGCCGGCTCATCGGCGCCGCCGATCAGGTCTCGAAGGGCAATCTCTACGTCCAGGTGGAAACCGACAAGTCGGCGGGCGACCTTGCCAATCTCGGCGCCACCTTCAACAACATGACGGCGCAGCTTCGCGGCCAGCGCGACGCGCTGCTGGCGGCGAACGACCAGATCGACCGCCGCCGCCGGTTCACCGAGGCGGTGTTGTCCGGCGTTACCGCCGGCGTCATCGGCATCGACGACACCGGCCGGATCACGCTGGTCAACCGCTCGGCGCTGTCCTTGCTGGATGTCAGCGAGAGCGCGCTGCTCGACGAACCGCTCGGCCGTGCCGTGCCGGAACTCGCCTCCATCGTCGAGGATGTGCTGGGCCGTGCCGACGACCGGATGACCGAGACCCAGGTGTCGCTGCACCGGCACGGGCGCGAACGCACCGTCAATGTGCGCGCGACCAGCGAGCAGTCGACGCGCCGCGAACACGGCTTCGTGGTGACGCTGGACGACATCACCGATCTGGTGACGGCCCAGCGCACCTCCGCCTGGGCCGACGTCGCCCGCCGCATCGCTCACGAGATCAAGAACCCGCTGACGCCGATCCAGCTCTCGGCGGAGCGCATCCGTCGGCGCTACGGCAAGACGATCACCGATGACGACCGCACGGTCTTCGACCAGTGCATCGACACGATCATCCGCCAGGTCGGGGACATCGGCCGCATGGTCGACGAGTTCTCGTCCTTTGCGCGCATGCCGAAGCCGACCATGAGCACGAGCGATTTGCGCACGACCGTGCGCGAGGCCGCATTCCTGCAGAGCGTGGCGAATCCCGACATTTCGATCCGGACCAACCTGCCGGAAGTGGCGGTGAAGGCGCGGTTCGACCAGCGGCTCGTCGGCCAGGCGCTGACCAACGTCATCAAGAATGCGACGGAATCGGTGACGGCCTTGCCGGCCGGAACCGCCGGCAAGGGCCGCATCGACGTGACGATCACCCAGAGCGACGATCGCATCACCGTCGAGGTGGTGGACAACGGCATCGGCCTGCCGGTGGAGAACCGGCAGCGGCTGCTGGAGCCTTACATGACGACCCGCGAGAAGGGGACCGGTCTCGGCCTCGCGATCGTCAAGAAGATCATGGAAGAGCATGGCGGCGGCATCGAGCTTCTCGATGCGCCGGAGCGAGAGGATTCCATCGGAGGCGGGCGAGGGGCCATGGTCCGCCTGACGATGGCCCGAAACACGGCGGATCTTCCGTCAGACACAGGCGAGGCGTCCGTGACCCCGGAGACGGTTGCTACAGATGGCGTATGATATCCTGATCGTCGACGATGAGGCCGATATTCGCGACCTCATCGCCGGCATCCTCGATGACGAGGGCTACAAGACACGCACGGCCGGCGACAGCGACAGTGCGCTTGCTGCGATCAAGGAGCGGCGGCCCTCCATGGTCGTGCTGGACATCTGGCTCCAGGGCAGCCGCCTTGACGGGCTGGAACTGCTGGACGCGATCAAGGCCCAGGACCCGGACCTGCCGGTGGTGATCATCTCCGGCCATGGCAACATCGAGACGGCGGTGTCGGCGATCAAACGCGGCGCCTACGACTATATCGAGAAGCCGTTCAAGGCCGACCGGCTGGTGCTGATCACCGAGCGGGCGCTGGAGGCTTCCTCGCTGAAGCGCGAGATCAAGCAGTTGCGCCAGCGCAGCGGCGACGCGCCGGAACTGCTCGGCGCCAGCAGCGCTATGAACAACCTGCGTCACACGATCGAGCGCGTCGCGCCGACCAACAGCCGTGTGCTGATCATCGGCCCGTCGGGTGCGGGCAAGGAACTGGCCGCGCGAACCATCCACGCCATGTCGCAGCGCGCGCGCAATCCCTTCGTGGTGATCAACGCGGCGACGATCACCCCCGAGCGGATGGAGGAGGAGCTGTTCGGCATTGAGGATGCCGACGGTCGCATCCGCAAGGTCGGCGCGATGGAGGAGGCCCACGGCGGCACGCTCTATATCGACGAAGTCGCCGACATGCCCTACGAGACCCAGGGCAAGATCCTGCGGGTGCTGGTCGACCAGACCTTCACCCGCGTCGGCGGCGTCGGCAAGGTGAGCGTCGACATCCGCATCCTGTCCTCGAGCGCGCGCAACCTGGAGAGCGAGATCTCCGAGGCGCGGTTCCGCGAGGACCTGTTTCACCGGCTCGGCGTGGTGCCGCTTCAGGTGCCGCCGCTGGCGGATAGGCGCGACGACATTCCCGACCTGGTCCGCTTCTTCATGGAGCAGATCTCGGTGGCGTCCGGCCTGCCGATCCGCAAGATCGGCGAGGATGCGATGGCGGTGCTGCAGGCGCATGACTGGCCCGGCAACGTGCGGCAGTTGCGCAACAATGTCGAGCGGCTGATGATCCTCACCCGCGGCGATCCGGAGGCGGTGATCACCGCCGACCTGCTGCCCGGTGAGATCGGCGCGGATGTGCCGAGCCTGCCGACCAATGGCGGCGGCGAGCACCTGATGGCCCTGCCGCTGCGGGATGCGCGCGAGATGTTCGAGCGGGACTATCTTCAGGCCCAGATCAAGCGGTTCGGCGGCAACGTGTCGCGGACGGCCGAGTTTGTGGGCATGGAACGGTCCGCCCTGCATCGGAAACTGAAGTCGCTCGGCTTGTCCTAGCGGAGCGGATTTGACATGTGAGTCTCGCTGGCAGGCCGGACGCGCGCTCAAATGCCAGACGCGAACTGCCGGGTTCGACGACGTGACGGGTCGCCGGCTGGCCAGACTTCCTTGAAGGGACCTGGATCCGATGAGAGTGGTGATTTGCGGGGCCGGCCAGGTTGGGTACGGCATTGCCGAAAAGCTCGCGGCCGAGCAGAACGACGTCTCGGTCATCGATTCCTCGCCGCGCCTGATCAACGCGATCCGCGACACGCTCGACGTGCGCGGCTTCGTCGGCCATGGCGCGCATCCGGACGTGCTGGCGCAGGCTGGCGCCGACCAGGCCGACATGCTGATCGCCGTCACGCTTTATGACGAAGTCAACATGGTCGCCTGCCAGGTCGCCCATTCCCTGTTCAAGGTGCCGACCAAGGTGGCGCGGGTGCGCGCGCAGAGCTATCTGAAGCCGCATTGGAGCGACCTGTTCTCCCGCGACAACATGCCCATCGATGTGATCATCTCGCCGGAAATCGAGGTCGGCGAGATGGTGTTGCGGCGCCTCGCGCTGCCCGGCGCCGTGGAGACCGTACGCTTCGCCGACGATCAGGTCGTGGTGGTCGGCGTGATCTGCCGGGAGGACTGTCCGGTGGTGAACACGCCGCTGCGGCAGCTCACCGAGCTTTTTCCCGATCTCGGGGCCGTGGTCAGCGGCGTCTTTCGCGGCAACCATCTGTTCGTTCCGAAGAGCTCCGATTCCCTGCTGGTTGACGATCTCGTCTATGTGGTCGCGCGCCGCGACCAGGTGCGCCGGACGCTGGCGATCTTCGGCCACGAGGAGCCCGAGGCAAGCCGCGTCGTCATCGCCGGCGGCGGCAATATCGGCCATTACGTGGCGCGCATGCTGGAGCAGCGCCAGTCGGCGGCCAAGGTCAAGATCATCGAGAACTCGCGCGAGCGCGCCCTCAGCATCGCCGATACGTTGAAGCGCGCGGTGATCCTGCATGGCAGCGCGCTCGACCAGTCGATCCTCAAGGAAGCCGATATCCAGGACGCGGACACCTTGATCGCGCTGACCAATGAGGACGAGGTCAATATCCTCTCCTGCGTCATGGCCAAGAAGCTCGGCTGCAAGCGCAACCTGTCGCTGCTCAACAATCCGAGCTATCCGACCTTTGCCCATGCGCTCGGCATTGACGCCTTCGTCAATCCGAGGCAAGTGACGATCTCCAAGATCCTGCAGCATGTGCGGCGCGGTCGTATCCGCGGCGTGCATGCCCTGCAGAACGGGGCGGCCGAGGTGATCGAGGCCGAGGCCCTGGAAACCTCGCCGCTCGTCGGCAAGCCCTTGCGGGAGGTCGAACTGCCCGACGGCATTCGAGTCGGCGCGATCTTCCGGGACGGCACCGTCATCACGCCGGACGGCTCGACCATCATCCGCGCCCATGACCGCTGTGTGCTGTTCGCCATCGCGGAGCGGGTGCGGCAGGTCGAGCAGATGTTCCGCGTCAGCCTGGAATTCTTCTGACACGCGGCAGGGCCGCCGCGTTCCGCAATCGACTGGAGGAAGCATGAGCCGTATCGCATATGTGAACGGGCGTTACGTTCGCCACGCGGAGGCTGCCGTTCACATCGAGGACCGGGGCTACCAGTTCGCCGATGGCGTCTATGAGGTCTGCGAGATCTGGCAGGGCCATCTCGTCGACGAGCGGCGCCATCTCGACCGGCTGGAGCGGTCCCTCGGCGAATTGTCTATCCGCATGCCGATGGGCCGCGCCGCGCTGTCGCAGGTGCTGCACGAGGTGGTCCGTCGCAACAAGGTGCGTGACGGGCTCGTCTACATGCAGGTGACGCGCGGTGTCTCGCGACGCGACCATGTCTTCCCGCCGGCGTCCGTCGCGCCCGCGCTGGTGGTGACGGCGCGGTCGTCGCAGCCGGCGGCGGCCGCTGCCCTGGCGGAAAAGGGCGTTTCGGTGATCTCCGTGCCGGAGAACCGCTGGGAGCGCGTCGACATCAAGACCGTCGGCCTGCTGCCCAACGTGCTGGCCAAGCAGAAGGCGAAGGAGGCGGGCGCCCGCGAGGCCTGGTTCGTCGACCGCGACGGCATGGTCACCGAAGGTGGTTCGACCAATGCCTGGATCGTCACCAAGGACAACTGCCTGGTGACGCGGCCGGCCACGAGCGGCATTCTCAAGGGGATCACCCGGCAGGTGGTGCTCGACATGATCGAGCGCAACGGCCTCACCTTCGAGGAACGCGCCTTCAGCCTCGACGAGGCGAAAGGCGCCAAGGAAGCCTTCATGACGGCCGCAACGACGGTGGTCATGCCGGTGGTGCGGATCGACGACCAGTCGATCGGCAATGGTCATCCGGGCGAGATCACCCGGGAGCTGCGCCGGATGTTCCACGAAACCGCCGAAACGAGTGCGGTGTGACTTGAGGCAGTCCGTGACATATAAACGAGCAGAAATGGCACTCAGGATACGTTAGAGTGCCAGGGTGCGCCCAAGGGCCTTCCTCCGGGCTCTTGACGCTGGGGCTGCCGGGCGCAATGCTGCGGGCAGCATGGCTGCATGGCGGCAGTTTTTGTTTCGGCTGGGCGCACCAATAAACGACAAGACGAATGCAGGAAAAAATAAAACATGGCTGACCGCGCTCAAAACCTTCAGGACACTTTCCTCAACCATGTACGCAAACAGAAGACACCGCTGACGATCTTCCTGATCAACGGCGTTAAGTTGCAAGGTGTCGTGACCTGGTTCGACAACTTCTGCGTTCTTCTGCGCCGCGACGGACACTCGCAACTTGTTTACAAGCACGCGATCTCGACCGTAATGCCGAATGCTCCGGTGCAACTGTTCGAACCGGCCGACGAGGCTGGCGACAAGGCGGCGGGCTGATTGAAGAACCAAGCCCGCTCGAATCGCAAGGACAAGCCCGCGCAGGAACCGGACAACCCGTTCGAGGGCCCGCGCGGGGCAGCCGGTGCGCGTGCTGCCGTCATCGTCCCCGTACTGACCGGGCGGCTGCGCGGGGAGAGCGCCCCGCAACTGCGGCGCACGCCGGAGGCGCGGCTGGAGGAGGCGATCGGCCTTGCCGCCGCCATCGACCTTGAGATCGTCTCCAGCGGCATCGTCACCGTTGCCACTCCCAAGCCCGGCACGCTGTTCGGCAGCGGCAAGGTCGAGGAGCTCGCCGCCATCGTCAAGGCGGAGGAGATCGAACTCGTCGTCGTCGATCATCCGCTGACGCCGATCCAGCAGCGCAACCTGGAAAAGGCGCTCTACTGCAAGGTGCTCGACCGCACCGGCCTGATCCTCGAGATCTTCGGCGATCGCGCCAGCACGGCGGAGGGCACGCTGCAGGTGGAACTCGCCCACCTCAAGTGGCAGAAGAGCCGGCTGGTGCGCTCCTGGACCCATCTGGAGCGGCAGCGCGGCGGCCTCGGCTTCGTCGGCGGACCCGGCGAAACCCAGATCGAGGCCGACCGGCGGCTGATCCAGGAGCGGATCAACCGGCTGGAAAAGGATCTCGAGCAGGTCACCCGCACCCGCGAGTTGCACCGGGCCAAGCGCAAGAAGGTGCCGCAGCCGGTGGTGGCGCTGGTCGGCTACACCAATGCCGGCAAGTCGACGCTGTTCAACCGGCTGACCCGGGCCGATGTCTTCGCCAAGGACCTCCTGTTCGCGACGCTCGATCCGACGCTGCGGCGCGTGACGCTGCCGCATGGGCGCGAGGTGATCTTGTCCGACACGGTGGGCTTCATCTCCGACCTGCCGACCCATCTCATCGCCGCCTTCCGCGCGACGCTGGAGGAGGTGACCGAGGCGGACCTGATCCTGCACGTGCGCGACATCTCGCATGAGGACACCGAGGCGCAGGCCGCCGACGTTGCCACGACGCTCGACGCGCTGGGGCTGGAACAGGCGCAAAACAGTCGCCTGATCGAGGTGTGGAACAAGGTCGACAAGCTCTCCGACGAGCACCGGCAGACCTTGCTCGCCGCCAACCGCATCGATGAGGGGCCCGTTGCCGTCTCTGCCGTGACCGGCGAGGGGGTCGAGGATCTTTTGGCGCGGGTGGAACTGCGGCTTGCCGAAGACAGTCTCGTCTATGACATGCGGCTGGCGCCGGAGGACGGCGAGGGGCTCGCCTGGCTTTATCGCAACACCGACGTGCTGCGGCGGATCGAGGGCGAGAACGGCATCGCGCTTCGCGTACGTGTCGGAGAGCGGCGCAAGGGCGAGTTCACCACCCGCTATCGCGGTGCCTTCACCGAGATCGACGAGGACGGGGCGGACTGAGGGGCGCTTGGACGGGCGTCACGCGTCTTGCGACTTCGCTGCCTGCCAGACCGCTTCCATCTCGTCGAGGCTCATGTCGGCCAAGGTGCGGCCGTCTGCTTCCGCGGCGTCCTCGATGGCCGCAAAGCGGCGGCGGAACTTGCGGTTGGTGCGCTTCAAGGCCTCTTCCGGATCGATGTCGAGATGCCGGGCGAGGTTCGTCACGGCGAAGATCAGGTCGCCGATCTCGCCGGCGATGCGCTCGCGGTCGGGCATTTCGCCATCGGCCGTAATTTCGCTCGCCAGTTCCTCGGTCTCCTCGCGGATCTTGTCGAGAACGGGTCCCGCGCTGCCCCAATCGAAGCCGACGCGCGCCGCGCGCCGCTGCAGCTTCTCGGCCTCGGTCAGGGCAGGGAAGATCGCCGGAACGTCGTCGAGGAAGCGTCGGCGCTCCTCGCCCAGCCCGGCGGCGGCGCGGGCGCTGGCCCGCTCCAGCTTTTCCTGCTGCTTGATCTTCTCCCACATGCCCTTGGCGATGCCGGCGGAGCGGGCATTGTCGTCGCCGAAGACATGCGGATGTCGGCGGATCATCTTGGTGGTGATCGCCTCGACGACATCGGGAAAGGCGAAAGCCCCCTGTTCCTCGGAAAGGCGGGCGTGATAGACCACCTGCAGGAGCAGGTCGCCAAGTTCCTCGCGCAGGTCGACCATGTCGCCGCGCTGGATCGCGTCGGCGACCTCGTAGGCTTCCTCGATCGTGTAAGGCGCGATCGTGGCGAAGTCCTGCTCCAGATCCCAGGGGCAGCCGGTTCCGGGCGTGCGCAGGGCGGCCATGATCTCGATCAGTCGCTTGATGTCGCGGTCCGGTGTCACGGTGGCGCCCCTCATATCTGGTCGTGGCGACCGACATAGCATTGCACCGGAGGCGTTCCAAGCGGCCCTCCGAAAGCGTGAACAACGGAACAGGACGGCGATGGCGTCGGTGGCGGACATGGATCTGGAGGTGGCGCCGGGGGTAAGCATCCCGGCCGGCGACCTGTCGGAGAGCTTCATTCGCGCTTCGGGACCTGGCGGGCAGAACGTCAACAAGGTCGCGACCGCCGTGCAACTCCGGTTCGACCTTTCGGGCAACCGGACGCTCGCGGAGGACGTCAAGGAGCGGCTCGGTCGCCTTGCCGGCAACCGGCTGACGCTGGCGGGCGAGATTCTCATCCAGGCCGACCGGTTCCGCACCCAGGAGCGCAACCGCCAGGATGCGCTGGAGCGTCTCGCCGCGCTGGTGCGCAAGGCGCTGGAGCGGCCCAAGCCGCGCAAGGCGACGCGGCCGACAAAGGCCTCCAAGGAGCGGAGGCTCGCTGCCAAGAAGCAGCGCTCGGCGATCAAGCGGATGCGCTCGGGCCCCGACGACTGATCACCCGGCCGGGGCCTCGTCGGCAAGGCTGGCGCTGAGCGCCGTCATCGCCGCTGCCGTCGCCGCGTCGGCGGGGAAGAAGCTCTCGATCACCAGTTCCGACAGGAAAATATCGAGCGCGGTGCCGAACACCGTCGTCGTGCTGAGAAAGGACAGGACCGTCTCGCCGGCGAGCAATTCCAGCGGCACGGCAATGCCGGCATGCCGGTGGCGGGCCGCGACCGGCTGTGCCTTCGCGCCCGTCGGCACCGGATAGGCCCCCAGTTCCTCGACCAGCGCGGCAATCTCGGCATCGCCGGACATGTCGGCCTGTTGCCCCAGTCGCTCCAGCAGATGGGCGCGCCATTCGCGGTAGTTGCGGATGCGCGGGGCAAGGCCGTCCGGGTGGAGACTGACCCTCAAGACGTTGACCGGGGGCACGAGCAGGTGCGGCGCGATGCCTTCGAGCAGGGCCAGCGCCGGCGCATTGGCGCGTATCAGGTTCCAGTTGCGGTCGACGGCAAGAGCCGGGTGAGGGGCGTGGCCATCGAGGATGCGTCCGACCACCTCCATCGCGGCGGCAAGGTCCGGATGGTCCGCCGCGCGCTCCTGCGTCTGCGGCGAAAACCCCGCGGCTGCCAGCAGCGCGTTGTGTTCGCGCGGCGGCAGGGCGAGTTGGTCGGCCAGCCGCAGGGCCATCTCGCGGCTTGGCTGGGCCTTGCCGCATTCGAGGAAACTGAGGTGGCGTTGCGACAGGCCGGCCTCCGCGGCAAGCGCAAGCTGGCTGAGGCGGCGGCGACTGCGCCATTGGCGCAGCAGATCGGGAAAGGTCGAGCGGATGGTCATCATGCCGGCATGGTGCCCGGCATTTTTTCTGGCTTCAATGACCTGTGAGGTAATCGCCTTGATGACCTGGCGATGGTTCTCTCTCGGCATCCAGCCCGGCATGAGGCCGGCCTGCCAGCCAAGGAGAGTCCCCATGTTGCAGATCTTCGACCGCCTGTCCCTGCGCGGCCTTCTCGGTCTCGACGCCGTCACCTGCTTCGTCATGGGCGGCCTGCTGCTTGCCGCGGGCAGCCTGCTCGCCGCGCCGCTCGGCCTTCCCGAGGGCCTGCTGTTCTATGCCGGGCTGGTGCTGCTGCCGGTCGCGGTCTTCATGCTGGCGGTCGCGGCGCCGTCGTCTCCCCCGGCGGCGGGCGTTTTCGTGGTCGTCGCCGGCAACTGGCTTTGGGTGGCGGCGAGCGTCGCCCTGCCGCTCCTCGGTCTCGTCTCGCCGACGGGGCTCGGCTACGCCTTTCTCGGCGTGCAGGCGGTCGCGGTGGCGGTTCTGGCCTTCGCGGAGCAGCGGGCTCTGGCGCGTGCCGCAGCGCCGGTTCTTGCCTGATCGTTGGCCTTGCAGGACCCGATATCGTGGCGGCGCGAGCAATCGCGCCGCCTGTTTTCATCGAGCCTCTTTATTTCCCCGCGTCATGGTATATTTTGGTATCGAAAATAATATGAACAGCCGCCACGACGCGGCGCGGGAGGAAACGTGTATCTGGGAATCGACATCGGCACGTCCGGGGTCAAGGCGGTGCTCATGGACGAGGCGGACGCGATCCTTGCCTCCGCGTCCAGTTCTCTGACCGTCTCACGGCCACATCCCGGCTGGTCGGAGCAGGACCCGCATGCCTGGTGGGATGCGGTGGTCGCAGCGCTCGACGAACTCGCCCGCAGCCATCCGTCCGAAATGGCGGCCGTCACCGGCCTCGGCCTGTCCGGTCAGATGCATGGCGCGACCTTGCTGGATGCCGCGCATCAGGTGCTGCGTCCTGCGATTCTGTGGAACGACGGGCGCTCGGAAGCCGAGTGCGGGGCGCTGGACGCGCGGGCCGATTTTCGCGGCATCGGCGGCAATCTTGTCATGCCCGGCTTCACCGCGCCGAAGCTCGAATGGGTCGCGCGTCACGAACCCGACATCTTTGCGAAAACCGCCTTGGTGCTGCTGCCGAAGGACTATGTCCGGCTGCGCCTGACCGGGGCGGCCGTCTCCGACATGTCGGACGCCGCCGGCACCCTCTGGCTTGATGTCGCCCGCCGCGACTGGTCGGACGAGCTGCTTGCCGCAACCGGCCTTTCGCGCGCCAACATGCCGACCCTCGCCGAGGGCACCGATGCGACCGGCACGATCCTGCCGGAACTGGCCGCGCGCTGGGGTTTTGCCCGGCCGCCGGTGGTGGCGGGCGGGGCCGGCGACAATGCCGCCAGTGCCTGCGGCATCGGCGCCGTGCGTCCGGGCGAGGCCTTTCTGTCGCTCGGCACGTCCGGCGTTCTGTTCGTTGCGACCGACCGCTTCCGGCCCAACACCGCCGGCGCGGTTCATGCGTTCTGCCATGCGCTGCCGGACACCTGGCACCAGATGGGGGTGATCCTGTCGGCGACCGACAGCCTCAACTGGCTGGCACGGATTTCGGGCTGCGATGTCGCGACGCTCGAGCGCGAGGCAGCCACCCGCCGGCAACAGCCTCGGGACGGGCAGCCGGTGCTGTTCCTGCCTTATCTGTCCGGCGAGCGCACGCCGCACAACGACGCCTCGGCGCGCGGCAGCTTCGTCGGCCTGTCGCAGGCGCACGACCGGGCCGATCTCGCGCTCGCCGTGCTGGAAGGCGTTGCCTATGCCTTTCGCGACTGCCTCGACGTGCTGTCGGCCGCCGGGACCCGCGTCGAGCGGGCCACCGCCATCGGTGGCGGCGCCCGTTCGCACGACTGGCTGGAGATCCTGGCGAGTGTGCTGGGCATCGAAATCGCCGTGCCCGGCAACGGCGATTTCGGCGCGGCCTTTGGCGCGGCGCGGCTCGGCCGGGCGGCGGCCACCGGCGCTTGCGGTGCGGATCGCTTCGCCCCGCCGCCGACAGCCTTTTCCATCGGCCCAGACGGGGCCTTGCGTTCCTTCCACGAAGAGGGGCTCGCCCGCTACCGGGCCCTCTATCCGGCACTGAAAGAGGTTCTGCGATGACTGCGTTTTTCGACGGCATTCCCGCCATCCGCTACGAAGGGCCGGAGAGCGAAAATCCCTTTGCCTATCGCTGGTACGACGCCGACAGGCTCGTGCTGGGCAAGCGGATGGAGGAACATCTGCGCTTTGCCGTCGCCTATTGGCACAGCTTCTGCTGGCCGGGCGGCGATCCGTTCGGCGGCCAGACCTTCGAACGGCCGTGGTTCGGCGAGACGATGGAGATGGCGCGCCTGAAGGCCGACGTCGCCTTCGAGATGTTCGACCTGCTTGGCGTGCCGTTCTTCTGTTTCCACGACCGGGATGCGGTGCCGGAGGGCGCGACGCTCGCCGAGAGCAACCGCAATCTGCAGGAGATCGCGGAGGTCTTCGCCCGCAAGATGGAGAGCTCGAAGACGCGCCTCCTGTGGGGCACGGCCAACCTCTTCTCGCATCGTCGCTACATGGCGGGCGCGGCGACCAATCCGGACCCGGACGTCTTCGCTTACGCAGCCGGGCAGGTGAAGGCCTGCATGGACGTGACGCACCAGCTCGGCGGCCAGAACTACGTGCTGTGGGGCGGGCGTGAGGGCTACGAGACGCTGCTCAACACGGATCTCAGGCACGAACTCGACCAGATGGGCCGCTTCCTGTCGATGGTCGTCGACTACAAGCACAAGATCGGCTTTCCGGGCGCGATCCTGATCGAGCCGAAGCCGCAGGAGCCGACCAAGCACCAGTACGATTTCGACGTCGCCACCGTCTACGGCTTCCTCAAGGCCTATGGCCTGGAGAGGGAGGTGAAGGTGAACATCGAAGTCGGCCATGCGGTGCTCGCCGGCCATTCCTTCGAGCACGAGGTGGCGCTCGCCTCCGCGCTTGGGATCTTCGGGTCCATCGACATGAACCGCAACGACTACCAGTCCGGCTGGGACACCGACCAGTTCCCGATGAACGTACCGGAAGTGGCGCTGGCGCTCTACTACATCCTCAAGGCGGGCGGCTTCACCACCGGCGGCCTCAACTTCGATGCCAAGCTCCGCCGCCAGTCGCTGGATGCGGCCGACCTGATCCATGGCCATATCGGCGGCATGGACACCTGCGCCCGCGGGCTTCTCGCCGCCGCCGAGCTCATGGAAAAGGGCGACCTGTCGGATGCGGTGGCCAAGCGCTATGCCGGATGGCAGGCGCCGGAGGCCGCCGCCATGCTGAAGGGCGAGCGCACGCTGGAGGAGATCGCCGCGCGCGTCGAGCGCGAGGGGATCGATCCGCGCCCGGTCTCGGGCCGCCAGGAATATCTGGAGAACCTGGTCAACCGCCGCCTCTGAGCTTGGCTTCAACGCCTTCTGCGCAAACGAAAACCGCCGAAGCGTGAGCTTCGGCGGTTTGTCGTTTCAGGTGACGATGCGGTCGAAAGCCGGCGGGGAGGCGTGCTCAGCGACCGTTCAGTCCGAGGCGGGCAGCGTTCGAGGCACCGGGCTCGCCGGCGCGGAACGACTGGAAACGGGCCTGCTTCGCCGCGTCGCCCGACATGCCGAGATCGGCGAGGGTGCGCGGGTCGGTGTCGGCGACCGACAGCGCATGGACGCGCGCCGTGGCGCCGAAGGCCGTGCCGAGAAGCTTGGTCAGATAGGACATGGCGCTCTCCATGCGCTCAAGTTGCGATGCCGTGGCGGCCGGACAGTTCGCACGCGGGCGAACTGTCATACCGCTCTGACCGGGGATATGGTGGTATTCGCGCTATCAGGCAAACCAAAAGGACTCATGTATATGATCAATTTCATTGATCTGAACGACAGGGAGGCCACACCATGGACCTGGTGCCGGGAAAAGGCACGCCGCTGATCGAGACGGACCTCTATCGGACCTTCCTCGTCATCGCCGAAACCGGAAGTTTTTCAAAGGCTTCCGAGGTGATCGGGCGCACGCCGTCGGCCGTCTCCATGCAGGTGAAGAAGCTGGAGACGCTGCTCGGCACTGCGGTTTTCGCAAGGGAGGGACGCAGTGTCCGCATGACTGCGGAGGGCGAGGCGCTGCTCGGGTATGCGCGGCGCATCCTGCTGCTCAACGAGGAGGCGGTGGCGATGTTCCGCTCGCCCTCCATCGAGGGCGAGGTGCGCTTCGGGGCTCCGTCCGATTTCGGCACGCGATTCCTGCCCAACATCCTGACGCGCTTCGCGCGCTCGCATCCGGCGGTCAATGTCGACGTGCATCTCGACGGCAGTCCGCCGCTGCTGCAAAAGCTGAAGGAGGGCCAACTCGACCTGATCCTCTACACGGCCCGGCCCGACAGCGATCTCGCCCGCGGCGGGGAGATCGTCTACACCGAGCCGCTCGCCTGGGCGGGACTGGAAGGGGGCGTTGCCTATAGCCGCAACCCGCTGCCGCTGGCGCTGTCGGTGTCCGGCTGCCCGTGGCGCAAGGCCGCGCGCATCGCCCTCGACAAGGCCGAGCATCCCTACCGGATCGCCTATCAGAGCTTTCACAGCGCGGGACAGGAAGCGGCTCTTCTGGCGGATCTCGCCATTGCCCCATTTCCGACCAGCGTCATCACGCCGCCGCTGCAGAAGCTCGACGCGCGCCACGGCCTGCCGGAAATCGGCGACTACCACCTGATCCTCAAGGAGGCGGGCAATGCCGGCAAGGCGAGCGACGCCTTCGCCAGCCATGTGATCGCCTGCTTCCGGGAGATGAATCCCGGAAGCTGAGCGCCGCGCCGGCTACATGCGCATCCGCTCGGCGCGCGGGTCGAACAGCGGCTGCGTGATGATGCGGGCCTTGACCCGCTCGCCGATGATCTCGATCTCGAAGGCGCCGTCCGGGCCGAGCGCCGCCAGGTCCTTCGGCAGGTAGCCTTGCGCCAGCGAGGCGTCGACGAAATGGCCGTAGCCGCCGGAGGTGATCCAGCCGACGACCTTTCCGTCATGCCAGATCGGCTCGTCGCCGATCACGTCGGCATCGCCCGCCTCGACGACGAAGCTCACCCGGCGCAGCGTGCCGCCGCTCTCCTTCTCCCGAATGGCGGCCTCGCGGCCGATGAAGTCGCCCTTGTTCAGCGCGACGAAGCGGCCGAGATCGGCCTCAAAGGGTCCGTAGATCGGGCGGAACTCGCGGAACCAGGTGCCGAAGTTCTTTTCCAGCCGCAGGCAGAGCAGGGCGCGCATGCCGAAGTCGCGCAGGCCGAGATCGACGCCGGCCTCCTTCAGCGCGTCATAGACCCGCCGTTCGTAGTGCGGCGCCATCCAGATCTCGTAGCCGAGGTCGCCGGTATAGCTGATGCGGCTGACATGGCAGGGGGCGGAGGCGACGTCCATCCCCCGGCTGGCCATGAAGGGGAAGGCGTCGTTCGACACGTCGTCGCCGGTGACGCGCGCCAGCAGGTCGCGCGCCTTGGGCCCGGCGATCGACAGGCCGACCCAGCCGAGATTGATCGGCGTCACCCGTACCGAGCCGTCCTGCGGCAGATGCCGCTCGAACCAGCGCATGTGGTAGATCTCGGCTTGGGATGAGCCCCACATCAGGAAGCGGTCGTCGGCGATGCGGGCGATGGTGAAGTCGCCGATCAGCTTGCCGGTCTCGTTCAGCATCGGCGTCAGCACCATGCGGCCGAGTGCCGGCATGCGGTTGGTCATCATCCGGTCGAGGAAGGCCTCGGCACCGCTGCCTGCGATCTCGTACTTGGCGAAATTGGCGATCTCGGTGATGCCGACGCCGCTCCGCAGCGCCTGGCACTCGGCCTTGACGTGCTCGAAGTCGTTGGACCGGCGGAAGGAAACGATGTCGCGCGCCTCCGTGCCTTCGGGCGCGAACCAGAGCGGGGTCTCCAGCGCCCAACTGTCGCCCATCACCGCGCCTTGCGCGCGCATGCGGTCGTAGAGCGGCGTCGTCTGGTGCGGACGGGCGGCGGGCAGTTCCTCGTTGGGATAGCGGATGCGGAAGCGGCGGGAATAGTTCTCGCGCACCTTGGCATTGGTATAGGCAAGGGTCGCCCAGGGACCGAAGCGGGCAACGTCCATGCCCCAGATGTCGAAGCCGGGGTCGCCGTCGACCATCCAGTTGGAGAGGGCAAGGCCGACGCCGCCGCCCTGGCTGAAGCCGGCCATGACCGCGCAGGCGCACCAGAAATTGGTGAGGCCGCGCACCGGGCCGACCAGCGGATTGCCGTCCGGGGAGAAGGTGAAGGGGCCGTTTACGAACTGCTTGATGCCGGTGTGCTTGAGCGCGGGGAAGTGCTCGAAACCGATCTCCAGCGAGGGGGCGATGCGCTCCAGATTCGGCGCCAGCAGTTCCTGGCCGAAGTCCCAGGGCGTCTGGCGCGGGCTCCAGGGCGTTGCCGCGCGCTCATAGGTGCCGAGCAGCATGCCGCCGCGCTCCTGGCGGGTATAGATCTCGCCGGAGAAGTCGATGGCGTGAACCATCTCCTTGCCGGTCGAGGCGACGATCTCGGCGATCTCCGGCATGTCTTCGGTCAGCAGATAGTGGTGCTCCATGGCAAGGACGGGGAGTTCCAGCCCGACCATGCGGCCGACCTCGCGCGCCCACAGGCCGCCGGCATTGACCACATGCTCGGCCTCCACCGTGCCCTGTTCGGTGACGACCAGCCAGGTGCCATCCGGCTTCTGGGCGAGCTCCACCACGCGGTTGCGCAGCGAGATCTCGGCGCCGGCCTTGCGCGCCGCCTTGGCATAGGCATGGGTGGTGCCGGAGGGGTCGAGATGGCCCTCGATCGGGTCCCACATGGCGCCGACGAAATGCCGCTCGTCGATCAGCGGCAGGACTTCCTTGGCCTCTTTCGCCGAGATGATCTCCGTTTCCATGCCGAGATAGCGGCCGCGCGCATGGGCCATCTTCAGCCAGTCGAGCCGCTCGCGCGTGTCGGCGAGCTGCAGGCCGCCGGTCAGGTGCAACCCGCAGGACTGGCCGGAAATCTCCTCGATCTCCTTGTAGAGCGAGACGGTGTAGGCCTGCAGCTTGGCGACGTTCGGGTCGCCGTTCAGCGTGTGGAAGCCGCCGGCCGCATGCCAGGTCGAGCCGGAGGTGAGCTCCGAGCGCTCGATCAGCAGCACGTCGGTCCAGCCCCTCCGGGTCAGGTGATAAAGGACGCTGCAGCCGACGACGCCGCCGCCGATCACCACCACGCGAGCCTGGGATTTCATTCGTCTGGGTCCCCGTTGTCTGGAAGGGAGGGATGGGAGCGCCGACGGCCCGCCGGCCGTCGTCAGAAGTCGGTGGGCGCGCCGCCTTCGGCCTTTCGCCGGGCAACGAATGCCGCCAGTTCCTCGGCAATCGCCGGATCGAGGGGCGGGGCCTCGTATTCGGCGAGCGCCTTCTTGTAGACCACCTGCGCCTTGTCATAGGCGGTCGGCGAGCCCGCATCGCGCCAGGTCTCGAAGTTCCGCCAGTCGGAGATGATAGGCGGATAGAACGCGGTCTTGTAGCGGGCTTGCGTGTGGGCGGTGCCGAAGAAGTGGCCGCCGGGCCCGACATCGCGGATCGCCTCGACGGCGAGCGCCTCCGGCGAGGTGTCGAGCGGTTGCAGGAAGGCGTCCATCATCTGCAAGAGGTCGATGTCGATGACGAATTTCTCGAAGCCGGCGGTCAGCCCGCCTTCCAGCCAGCCGGCGGCGTGCTTGACGTAGTTGGCGCCGCCCATCAAGGCGCCCCAGAGCGAGAACACCGTCTCCCAGGCCGCCTGGGCATCGGGCGAGTTGGCCGCGCAGACGGCCGAGGAGCGGTAGGGCAGATTGTAGCGGCGCGCGAGCTGGCCGCCGACAAGGGCCGCCTGCATGTATTCCGGCGTGCCGAAGGCGGGGGCACCCGACTTCATGTCGACATTGGAGGTGAAGCCGCCATACACGACCGGGGCGCCGGGGCGCACGATCTGGGCGAAGGCGAGCCCGGCCAGCGCCTCGGCGTTCTGCTGCACCAGCGCGCCGGCGACCGTGACCGGCGCCATCGCCCCGGCCAGCGTGAAGGGGGTGAGCACGATCGGCTGCCCGCGGCGCGACATCTCGATGATACCCTGGAGCATCGGCGTGTCGAGGCGCAGCGGCGACGACGAGTTGATGATCGAGATAACGCAAGGGGTTCTGTCGAATTCTTCATCCGTCAATCCAAGCGCGATCCGGGCGATCTCCATGCCGTCGAGATTGCGCTCGCGGCCGAGCGAATAGATGTGAAACGCCTTGTCGGTCAGCGTCACAAAGTCGGAGACGCAGTCGAGATGGCGCACGGACGGGTGGATGTCGACCGGCTCGACCGGATAGCCGCCATTGAGGTCGATGACGTTGAAGACCTGGCTGAGGCGGACGAAGTCGCGATAGTCCTGCTGGCTGCCGGGACGCCGGCCGCGCTGCGCATCGGCGCAGTTGGGGGCGCTGGCGACGCCGCTCCAGATGACGCTGTCGCCGCCTACCTTTAGATTGCGCTCAGGGTTGCGCGCATGGAGGATAAATTCCGCCGGCGCGCTGGCGAGCGCCTCCAGCACCAAGCCGCGGTCCAGCCTGATTCGGTCGGAAGAGGCCGAAACATCGGCGCCGGCGGCCTTCAGCAGCGCCTTCGCCTCGCTGTTGATAAAATCGATGCCGATATTTTCCAGCACATCCAGCGAGGCGGAATGGATCGCCTCAAGTTGATCGTCGGAGACCGCCTGGACGGGCGCGAAAGGGTTGCGGCGGGCACGGAACGGCTTCTGCTCGATCGCGTCGGAATGCCCCTGAACCTCCCGGCGGCCCCTGCGTCCGCGGCGGCGACCGGCGGCTTCCTCGTCACCGGCGGCGATGTCCTCAGTTCCGTGCATCTGGGCCATGAGAACCGGGCTCCCTGTCGCGATCGCGAACGTCCAGTTTCGTATCCGTCTCAGTAAAATCCACCCGTCTCCGAAAACGGCAAGCAGTTTGCCTGTTGTTTCGGAAGCGTCTGCGTTTCAATACGCGCGATGTGACAGAAGCCTAGCGCCGTCAGCGAGGGAAAGGCGATATCGATTATGCGACGAGCTTTTGTCGGATACCGACACCAGCCGGCCGGACCTGAAAAAAAGGATTCGAAGGCTTTGCCAAGCCACCATGATTGCATGTTAGGTTGATCCTGCTCGATCCGTGCTGACCGCGTTGCCGGCCGGCACGGCACCAGAACACCACATCGGTTCGTGTCTTCGCCATGTCGAAGGCGCGGCCGGGCGGAGGGAGGATCGCAAGGTCAGGTCCTGAGGTCACCCGCGGCGACGAGTTGCGCGGGCAGCAAGGGTGGGGCCGGAAAGCAAGCCGCGCAGCGGGCACAAGACCCGCAGCGCACAGGAACAGACAGCGAATTCAACAAACGGTTGGAGGGGAGACAGGGCAATGTCGACCAACGAGACGTCAAACAAGATGCATCCGAAAGTCAGGGAAGCGCAGGAACAGATGGACAGCGGCCGGCTGAGCCGGCGCGAGTTCGTCCGCTACGCGGCGCTGCTGGGCGTGGGCGCCGGCGCGGCCTATGCGATGGCCGGCCTGCCGAGCCCGGCGGTCGCCCAGGACGCGGCCAACCTGCCGTTCCCGGCGGACGATCCGAACGCCAAGGCCGGCGGCATCCTGAAGGTGGCGATGCAGGTGCAGAAGATCGACGATCCGGCGACCTTCTCCTGGACCCAGGCCTCCAACCAGACCCGTCACATGCTGGAATATCTGGCGATGACCGGCCCGGACAACGTCACCCGGCCGATGCTGGCCGAGCGTTGGGAAGCTTCCGAGGATTTGAAGACCTGGACCTTCCACCTGCGCAAGGGCGTGAAGTGGCACAATGGCGACGACTTCACCGCCGAGGACGTGAAGTTCAACTTCGAGCGCTGGACCGACCCGGACCTCGGCTCGTCCAATATCGGCCTCTCGTCGGTTTCGGCGATGGTCGAGGAGGTCGACGGCAAGAAGCGGCTGATCGACGGGTCGATCGAGGTGATCGACGAGCACACGATCCGCTTCAACCTGACCAAGCCGGTGCTGTCCTTCCCCGAGGATATGTACAATTACCCGACCGCCATCGTGCATCGCGGCTTCAAGCCGCCGCTCGACAACGTGATCAACGGCACGGGCGCCTACACGATCGCGGAGAACGTCGTCGGCGACCGCTGCATCCTCAAGAAGGTGACCGAGGCCGGCGGCCAGCCGTTCGAATATTGGGGCGGCACGGTGTTTCTCGACGAGATCCACTACTACAATTTCGACGCGGACAACCAGCTCACCGCCTTCGCCGGCGAGAGCGTCGATGCCATCTACGACTTCGGCGTCGAGCAGATGGAACTGGCCAAGGCGCTCGACGGGGAGATCATCGCCGCGCGCACCGCGCAGACCCTGTGCTGCCGCATGCGGGTCGATGCCGCTCCGTTCAATGACGAGCGCGTGCGCAAGGCCGTGACCATGGCCATCGACAATGCCGCGATCAAGCCGCTGGTCTATCCGGAAGGCGGCGATGTCGGCGAGAACCACCATGTCGCGCCGGTGCATCCGGACTATGAGGCGCTGCCGCCACTGACCCGCGACGTGGAGGGCGCCAAGGCGCTGCTCGCCGAGGCCGGGCACCCCAACGGCATCACCATCACCATCGATGTCGGCAACACCGACGGGCCGTGGCACCAGACGGCCGCCGAGGCGATGCGCGATCAGCTCAAGGACGCTGGAATCACGCTCAATATCAATGTGATGCCGGCCTCCAAGTACTGGGAGATCTGGACCAAGACGCCGTTCGGCGCCACTGCCTGGACCCACCGGCCGCTCGGCACCATGGTGATGTCGCTCGGCTACCGCTCCGGCGTGCCGTGGAACGAGTCCGGCTTTGCCTCGCCGGAGTTCGATGCCGCGCTCGACGAGGCGGAAGCGACGCTCGACGTCGAGGCCAGAAAGGCGTCGCTCGCCAAGGCCTCGAAGATCCTGCAGGACGCCTCGATCATGGTGCTGCCGATCTGGCGGCCGGTCTACACGATGGCGTCCAAGTCGGTGCACGGCTATCCGGCCCATCCGACCCAGTACCACCAGTTCAACAAGGTCTGGATGAGCTGACGCCAATAACGGATTGCCGCGCCGGGGATTTCTCCGGCGCGGCGGTCTCTTTGCCGAGGTCAGGGGAGGGCCCGCATGCCGCGCTTGAGGCATGATCGAGGGGCCGACACGGTGGGCGCCATATGCTGAAACTGATCCTGAGACGCCTGGTTCAGATGGTTCTGATCATGGCGGTCTCATCGCTGTTGCTGTTCGCGATCTTCGACACGCCCGAGTTCAAGAAACGGCTGGCGGTGCAAGAGCTTGGCGGCTTCGCCGTCTCGGCCCTGACCGAGGAGAGCTACAAGAGCTGGCTCGCCGGGCGCGGCCTCGACGTGCCCTTCCACCAGCGCTATCTCAACTGGGTCGGCAATATCCTGAGCGGGGATTTCGGCTTCTCCTACGAGAAGAACCGGCCGGTCGGACCGCTGCTGGCGGACCGGCTGGCCAATACCGGAATCCTGGCGTTTTTCGTCTTCGCCTTGATGATCCCGCTATCGCTGATCCTGGGCATTCTGGCGGGGATGAAGGAAGGGTCGCTGCAGGACCGGAGCATCTCCTTCATCTCGGTGTTCACGACCAGCATCCCGGAGATCGCCAGCGCCATCCTGCTGACGGTGATCTTCGCCCTCGGCCTCGGCTGGCTGCCGGTGAAATCGGCGATGATCGGCGGCTTCAGCTTCCGCGAGCTGGTCCTGCCGGTGCTGACGCTGGTGATCTACGACTTCGGCTATGTGGCGCGGATGACCCGCGCCTCGATGGCCGAGGTGATGACCTCGCAATATATCCGGACCGCCATTCTCAAGGGCCTGCCGTACCGCCGGGTGGTGATGCGGCACGCGCTGCGCAACGCCCTGATCGCGCCCTTCACGCTGATCGTGCTGCAGCTCAACTGGCTGCTGTCGGGCGTCGTCGTGGTCGAAGTCTTCTTTGAATACAATGGCTTCGGCAAGCTCTTGCTAGAAGCCGCGCTGTTTCCCGACGTCGAGGTGGTGCAGGCCTGCACCCTCGTCGCCGTCGCCGTCGCCGTTCTGTCGCAGATCATCTCCGACATCGGCTACACCTTCCTGAACCCGCGCATCCGTTTTGCGTAAGGACCGGAGACGCCCGCCATGGCAGTGACCGAGATCCAGTCCGGCCCGTCGCTCCTCGACCGCCTGTCGCGGCCCAAGCCCCTCATCGCGCTGGCGCTGCTGCTGTGGCTGCCGCTGACGGCCTATGTGATGTTCGGGCACCGGCTCGGATCGGGGGCGCATAACGTGTTGCTGCCGGCGATTCCGGCGACCGTGCTGCTCTATGTGCTGGGCGTGCGCGCCTTCCGAGAGAGCCGGGTCGCGGTGATCGGATTGACGCTGGTGTTCTTCTGGCTGCTGATGGCGGTGAGCGCGCCGTACCTGCCCCTGATGGACCCGAACAAGCCGATCGCGCCGTTCACGCCGCCGCTCACCGAGCGGGGAGATCTGTTCTTCTGGCTGGGCACCGACTTCAAGGGCCGGGACATGCTGTCGCGGATGATATGGGGCTGCCAGCGGGTGCTGGTCTGGGGCGTCACGGCGACCATGGTCGCCTATGTGGTCGGCGCCATGTTCGGCCTGATCTCCGGCTATCTCGCAGGCTGGTGGGACGAGATTATTTCCTTTGTCGCCAATGTGTTGCTGTCGTTTCCGGTGATGGTGCTGTTCATCGTCATCCTGAACTATCTCGGCCCCTCGGGCTTCAACATCGTGGTGGCGGTGACCTTCGCCTCGGCCCCGGCGATCATGCGCATCGTCCGGGGATTGGCGCTCGACATCAAGACGCGCGACTATGTCTACGCGGCGCAGACCCGGGGCGAACATCCGCTCTACATCATGATCTTCGAGCTGCTGCCGAACGTGCGCGGGCCGATCATCGTCGATGCCTGCCTGCGGCTCGGCTACACGACGGTGGCGATCACCACGCTGACCTTCCTGGGGCTCGGGCTGCAGCCGCCGGACCCGGACTGGGGGCTGATGATCCGCGAGAGCGCCAGGACGGCGATGCTGTGGAAATTCTCCTACATGCTTTTGGTGCCGGCGCTCGCCGTGTCGAGCCTGATCCTGGGCTTCAACCTGCTGGCCGACGGCCTGCGGGAAATGAGCCTGCGTGACTGAGGAGGGGGACAAGATGAGCGCCGAGGCCGCCGAACAGGTTCCCGTTCTGGAATGCCGGAACCTTTGCATCTCCTATTACACGCGCGCCGGCGAGATCCCGGCGGTGGTGGATTTCAATCTCAAGCTGATGCCGGGCGAGGCGCATGGCATCGTCGGCGAGAGCGGCTGCGGCAAGTCGACCGTGGCGCTGGCGATCATGCAGTACATGGGCCGCAACGGCGCCATCGTCGGCGGGGAAATCCTGTTCGAGGGCCGCGACATGCGGCAGATGAGCGAGGAGGAATTGCGCCGGATCCGCGGCTCGCGCATCGCCATGGTCTACCAGGAGCCGATGGCCTCGCTGAACCCGTCGATGACCATCGGCGACCAACTCGTCGAGGTACCGATCTACCATGACGGCCTCAGCGAGCGGGAGGCGCTGGCGCGGGCCGAGGAGATGCTGGCCAAGGTCCGCCTGCCGGACCCGAGGCGCATCCTCGCCTCCTATCCGCACCAGATTTCCGGCGGCCAGCAGCAGCGCGTGGTGATCGCCATGGCGCTGCTGTCGAACCCCAAGCTCTTGCTGCTCGACGAGCCGACGACGGCGCTCGACGTGACGGTGGAGGCGGGCATCGTCGAGCTGATCAACGAGATCGCCGAGGAGTTCGGCACCTCGATGATCTACATCTCGCACAATCTCGGGCTGATCCTGGAGACCTGCGACCGGCTGACCGTGATGTATTCCGGCGAGGCGGTCGAGGTCGGGGACATCCACGACGTCTTCGACGAGATGCGCCACCCTTACACGCGGGGACTGTTCGGCTCGATCCCGTTGCCGGGCGCAGACAAGAACGCCCATCCGCTGGTGGCAATTCCGGGCCAGTTGCCGCTGCCGCACGAGCGGCCTCGCGGGTGCAACTTCGGCCCGCGCTGCACCTTCTTCCGCACCGGCGTGTGCGATGCCGGCCCGCTGCCGATGCATGCGGTGCCGGGCGATGCCGATCACCGGGTGCGCTGCGAGCGGTTCGAGGAGATCGACTGGAACCGCGACCTGCCGAAGGGCGAGGCGAAGCCGCCGGTCGAGCCGGGCGATGTGGTGCTCTCCGTCGAGGACATGACCAAGCACTACCTGATCGAGGAGGGCGGGCTTTTCGTCGTCGGCGGCAGCGAGCGGGTGGTCAAGGCCAACGAGAAGCTGAGCTTCACCGCGCGCGAGGCCGAGACGGTCGCCATTGTCGGCGAGAGCGGCTGCGGCAAGTCGACCTTCGCCAAGGTGTTGATGGGACTGGAGGATGCGACCGACGGCAAGGTGATGCTGGGCAATGTCGAGCTTGGCGGCCTGCCGGTGCAGCGGCGCAACGCCGAGACGATCTCGAAGCTGCAGATGGTGTTCCAGAACCCGTTCGACACGCTTAACCCGTCGCACTCGGTCGGCAGCCAGATCGCCAGGGTGATCCGCAAGTTCGGGGTCGCCAGCAAGGACGAGGAGGTGGAGGAAATCGTCTTCCGGCTGCTCGACACGGTGAAGCTGCCGCGCGATTTCGCAAGGCGCAAGCCGCGCCAGCTCTCCGGCGGACAGAAGCAGCGGGTGGGCATCGCCCGCGCCTTTGCCGGCAATCCGAAGGTGGTGATCGCCGACGAACCGGTGTCGGCGCTGGACGTTTCCGTGCAGGCGGCGGTGACCGAGCTGTTGATGGATATCCAGCGCCAGAACCGCACGACGATGCTGTTCATCAGCCACGACCTGTCGGTGGTGCGCTACCTCGCCGACCGGGTGGTGGTGATGTATCTCGGCAGGATCATGGAGCAGGGCACGACCGAGGATATCTTCGCGCCGCCCTACCATCCCTATACGGAGGCGCTGCTGGCGGCGGTGCCGATCGCCGACACGCGGATCGAGAAGCGGCACATCGTGCTCAAGGGGGAAATCCCGTCGCCGACCAACCCGCCGAAGGGCTGCCCGTTCTCCACCCGCTGCCCCTATATGATGCCGGGCACCTGCGACGCCGAGTTGCCGCCGCTGCGCGACTTCGGCGAGGGACATCGGATCCTGTGCCATCTCGATCCGGCGGAGCTGAAGGCGATGGAACCGGTGATAAAGCCGAAGAGCGAGGCGGCCGAACGGCTTTGAAAATTTCGAGACGGATTTTGCAAAATTCCGTCTCAAAATCGCGAAATTTTGATGTTGGCCGTCTCAATTTCCCAAAATCGCGGGTCGCGGCCCGAAAGCTGCCCCGATGGCGCGTGCCGGCGGCACTTATCCCCGGCGGGCGGCGGCCGGGGCTCGCCGACTTGTCCCCGTGCGCCGGAGTTCGGTTATAGTTCGAGCCAGATCGCGGATCGGAAGCGGCCGGGCTGCGAGGAGAGGACGGGCGCCGGGACGGTGCGCAAGAGGAGCGAGAGAGGCGGCATGACGACGATCACCACGGTGGACCAGTTGGAGGCGCTCTACGGCACGCCGGGGGCGGCCTCCAGGGTCAAGGAGATCGACTGGATCAGCGACGAGTATGCGGCCTTGATCAAGGCCTCGCCCTTCGTGGCGCTGGCGACCGCCGGGCCGGAGGGGCTCGACTGCTCGCCGCGCGGCGACCGGGGCGAGGTGGTGCGCATCCTGGATGCAAGGCACGTGGCGCTGCCGGACCGGCGCGGCAACGACCGGATCGATTCGCTGCGCAACATCGTCCGCGATCCGCGCGTGGCGCTGCTGTTCCTCATTCCCGGCAGCGGCACGACGCTGCGCCTCAACGGAAGGGCGACGATCAGCGCCGATCCGCACCTGCTGGAGTCGTTCGCCGTCGACGGCAAGGCGCCGCGCAGCGTGATCCTGATCGACGTGGAGACGGTCTATTTCCAATGCGCGCGGGCGATCGTGCGCGCGCGGCTGTGGGACGCCGAGACGCAGGAGGCGGCGCGCGGGGTGCCGACGCCAGGGGCGATCCTTTCGGCCTTGAGCAAGGCGACGGTCGGCGGCGAGGCCTATGACCGCGACTGGCCGGAGCGGGCGCGCAAGTCGCTGTGGTGAGGCGCGAGCCTTACCCGCGCTCTCTTATTCTGGGCGGAAGATCTCGTTGCGGCGGATCGCGGCGACAGTCTTGACGACCAGCAGGACGATCACCGCCCAGAGCACGCCATAGGCGAGGAAGGAGAGGGCGCGGGGCAGGGCGGCGCCGGTCGACCCCGCGAACAGCGCCGAGGCGATGGTGAAGGCGGCTACGGGGAAGGAATAGGCCCACCAGGCCATCGAGAAGGGCAGTCGCAGGAGGCGGCCGACCTGGGTCAGCGTCACCAGCACGAACATCAGCGCGCTGTAATAGAGGATGCGACCAACCGCATCGACCGTGCCGCCGTTCAGCAACTCCCAGGAGACGAAGCCGACCGAGGGCGGCGCGATCAGGATGACCAGCGTCGGCAGCAGCCGCTCGGCGATCGGGTTATGGAAGATCAGCCGGTTGAACACCAGAGTCAGGAAGATCAGCCAGAACAGCATGCCGACCGAGAAGAAGAACCACGAGGTCTCGAGATAGCCGAGCTCGACGCCGGCAACCGGCACCAGGACGTTGCCGACGGCGGGAATGAACCAGGCCGGCGTCAGATGCGCCTGTTCGAAGGTGCGGTGGCTGATCCAGGCGGCGACGACGCCGAGGATCAGCAGCAGATGGGCGGCCGTCGCCGCCAGCCAGACGATCTCGACAGGGGCGTGCGCGCGCGGCAGCACGCCGGAGCACAGCAGCAGCACGCCGATGGTGATCGCCGGGAAGAAGGCGATGCGCACGGGATGATTCCACTCCGCCTTCACCGCGCCGGGGTGGCGCAGCGCCTTGGCGAGATAGATCGCGGCGATGGCGCAGAAGGCGGCAGCAGTGACCAGCGTCAGCGCGAAGCTGGCGGTGCCGGGCGCGCCGGACAGCGCGATCTCGATGCGGCGGGTCGCCAGCGACAGGCCGGCAAGGCCCATCACCACGGCGAAGAAGGTGATCGGAAAATGCTTCAGCCACGGCTCGTGTGCCATCTCCGTCGTCGCACCCGCTGTTGCCGCGCTCATTGTCCGCCCCGTTTCCGTTCCGAGAACCCCGTCGCCCCCTGAATATCCGTCCGCAGCGGCTTTCGCCAAGCTCCGTTCTCGTGTTTCCTGCGACAAAGTTGCGGGGCGGCCGCCGGCGCGTCTTGACGCCGGTGCGCCGGCTGCCGATGACAGCGGTTGCCGGCCGTCCCGGCCCGAAAGAGAGGTTTGCCATGCCGTCCACATCCCGCCTTGCCATCGTGCTCGCCGCAGGCCTCGGCACCAGGATGAAGTCGGACCTGCCGAAGGTGATGCATCAGGTCGCCGGCCTGTCGCTGGTCGGCCATGTGCTGAAGGCGGTCGATGCGGCCGGCATCGGCCGCGTAGCCGTCGTGGTGGGGCCGAACATGCCGGAACTGGTCGCCGAGGTCGCCCGCCGGGCGCCGGGGGCGCAGTGCCACGTGCAGGGCGAGCGGCTCGGCACCGCCCATGCGGCGCGCGCCGCCGAGCCGGCCTGGCGCGATGCGCCGGACCAGGTGCTGGTGCTGTTCGGCGACACGCCGCTGGTCTTGCCGCAGACGCTGGAGCGGGTCTGCGCCCGGCTGGAGGCGGGCGCCGATGTGGCGGTGCTGGGCTTCGAGGCCGAGGATCCGACCGGCTACGGCCGGCTGCTGACGGAGGGCGGCAAGCTGCTGGCGATCCGCGAGGAGCGCGACGCCAGCGCGGCGGAACGGGCGGTGCGCTTCTGCAATTCCGGCATCATGGGCTTTCGCGGCGCGCGCCTCGCCGCGATCCTGGACCGGATCGGCAATGACAATGCCAATCGCGAGTTCTATCTGACCGACGCGGCGGAGATCGCCCACCGGCTCGGCCTTTCGGTCGTCACCGAACGGGCCGAGGAATGGGAGGTGCAGGGCATCAACACGCGGGCGCAGCTCGCCCGCGTCGAGGCCGACTACCAGCGCCGGGCGCGCCTTGCCGCGATGGAGGGCGGGGCGACGCTGGTGGCGCCGGAGACGGTGCACTTTGCCCATGACACGCGGCTCGGGTGCGACGTGGTGGTGGAGCCGAACGTGGTGTTCGGCCCCGGCGTCGAGATCGGCGACCGGGTGACGATCCGCGCCTTCTCGCATCTGGAGGATGCGCGGGTGGCGGACGGGGCGACGCTCGGCCCTTACGCGCGGCTGCGGCCCGGCGCGGAGATCGGCGCGGGCGCGCATATCGGCAATTTCGTCGAGATCAAGAACGCCCGGGTCGAGACCGGGGCGAAGGTCAACCACCTCACCTATATCGGCGATGCGCGGGTCGGGGCGGGCGCCAATATCGGCGCCGGCACCATCACCTGCAACTATGACGGCTTCCTGAAGCACCACACGGATATCGGCGCGGGCGCCTTTGTCGGGTCGAACTCGACGCTGGTCGCCCCGCTCAGCATCGGCGACGGGGCGTATCTGGCCGCCGGCGGTGTCGTCACCGAGGACGTGCCGGCCGACGCGCTGTCGCTCGGCCGCGCCCGGCAGGTGGTGAAGGAGGGGCGCGGGGCGCAGCTCAAGGAACGCTTCGCCCGCGCCAAGGCGGAAAAGAGCGTGTAGGGGGCTTTTCGGGAAGCGCGGGCACGGGTCCGCGTTTCGTCCTCCTGGACGGCGCGCGCTCCCGGACGCACCCGCAACCGCCGTGGCTCGCCGATCCCGGATCTTCGGCCTGCGGCCTCGTCCGGGAAGACGCTAAGGAGAGGCTGGAGCGCATGAGCCAGGCTGCCCCGTCGGCTCGCCTCGCGCCTGCTGAGGGCGCCAATGGTTCCCGGTTCTGCGCTGCGCTGGACCGGGATGACGTCCGAGAGGGGGAACGGCCTTGCATCCCCTCGACCGTCATCAACTCATATCGTTGAGGTGGTCTCTCGTTCTGGCGTTGAGGATGACGACGATCTTTCGCATGAGGGCTGTGAGGGCGACGATTGGCTTCTTTCCGTTTGCGATCAGCCTGTGGAAGACGG